>NZ_OX341517.1:310000-620000 GCF_946995915.1 Aminobacter niigataensis | reverse complement strand
GTAACTTACCCTGAATAAAATAGGGGTAAAGTGGCGAACGCGGGGAACTGAAACATCTAAGTACCCGTAGGAAAGGACATCAACCGAGACTCCGCAAGTAGTGGCGAGCGAACGCGGACCAGGCCAGTGGCGATTGAGAGACAAGCGGAACCTTCTGGAAAGTAGGGCCATAGTGGGTGACAGCCCCGTACGCGTAATGCGATCAATCGTCCTTGAGTAAGGCGGGACACGTGAAATCCTGTCTGAACATGGGGAGACCACTCTCCAAGCCTAAGTACTCGTGCATGACCGATAGCGAACTAGTACCGTGAGGGAAAGGTGAAAAGCACCCCGACAAGGGGAGTGAAAGAGTACCTGAAACCGGTTGCCTACAAACAGATGGAGCCTGAAATGGTGACATCGTACCTTTTGTATAATGGGTCAGCGACTTAGTGTGTCGAGCAAGCTTAAGCCGGTAGGTGTAGGCGCAGCGAAAGCGAGTCTGAACAGGGCGTTCAGTTCGACGCATTAGACCCGAAACCGAGTGATCTAGCCATGAGCAGGTTGAAGGTAAGGTAACACTTACTGGAGGACCGAACCCATAACTGTTGCAATAGTTCGGGATGACTTGTGGCTAGGGGTGAAAGGCCAATCAAACTCGGAAATAGCTGGTTCTCCGCGAAATCTATTTAGGTAGAGCGTCGACCGAATACCCCAGGGGGTAGAGCACTGGATGGGCTAGGGGTCCTCACCGGATTACCAAACCTAACCAAACTCCGAATACCTGGGAGTACTAGTCGGCAGACACACGGCGGGTGCTAACGTCCGTCGTGAAAAGGGAAACAACCCTGACCTACAGCTAAGGTCCCCAAGTTATGGCTAAGTGGGAAAGGATGTGAGGATCCCAAAACAACCAGGATGTTGGCTTAGAAGCAGCCATCATTTAAAGAAAGCGTAACAGCTCACTGGTCTAAATAAGGGTCTTTGCGCCGAAAATGTACCGGGGCTAAAGCCATACACCGAAGCTTAGGGTTTGCAGCTTGCTGCAAGCGGTAGCGGAGCGTTCTGTAAGCTGACGAAGCCGTACCTGTGAGGGGCGGTGGAGGTATCAGAAGTGCGAATGCTGACATGAGTAACGTAAGGGGTGTGAGAGACACCCCCGCCGAAAGTCCAAGGGTTCCTGCTTAAAGCTAATCTGAGCAGGGTTAGCCGGCCCCTAAGTCGAGGCGGAAACGCGTAGACGATGGGAACCACGTTAATATTCGTGGGCCTGGAGGTAGTGACGGATCGCACAAGTTGTCGGGTCTTATTGGATTGATCCCGGCAGCGGAGCGGTTCCAGGAAATAGCTCCTCCATTATAGACCGTACCCGAAACCGACACTGGTGGACTGGTAGAGTATACCAAGGCGCTTGAGAGAACTATGCTGAAGGAACTCGGCAAATTGCACGCGTAACTTCGGAAGAAGCGTGACCCTTTCATGCGCAAGCATGTGGAGGGTGGCACAGACCAGGGGGTAGCGACTGTTTATCAAAAACACAGGGCTCTGCGAAGTCGCAAGACGACGTATAGGGTCTGACGCCTGCCCGGTGCTGGAAGGTTAAGAGGAGAGGTGCAAGCTTTGAATCGAAGCCCCAGTAAACGGCGGCCGTAACTATAACGGTCCTAAGGTAGCGAAATTCCTTGTCGGGTAAGTTCCGACCTGCACGAATGGCGTAACGACTTCCCCGCTGTCTCCAGCATAGACTCAGTGAAATTGAATTCCCCGTGAAGATGCGGGGTTCCTGCGGTTAGACGGAAAGACCCCGTGCACCTTTACTATAGCTTTACATTGGCATTCGTAGTGGCATGTGTAGGATAGGTGGTAGGCTTTGAAGCCAGGGCGCCAGCCTTGGTGGAGCCACCCTTGAAATACCACCCTTATCTCTATGGATGTCTAACCGCGGCCCGTTATCCGGGTCCGGGACAATGTATGGTGGGTAGTTTGACTGGGGCGGTCGCCTCCTAAAGAGTAACGGAGGCGCGCGATGGTGGGCTCAGACCGGTCGGAAATCGGTCGTCGAGTGCAATGGCATAAGCCCGCCTGACTGCGAGACTGACAAGTCGAGCAGAGACGAAAGTCGGTCATAGTGATCCGGTGGTCCCGTGTGGAAGGGCCATCGCTCAACGGATAAAAGGTACGCCGGGGATAACAGGCTGATGACCCCCAAGAGTCCATATCGACGGGGTTGTTTGGCACCTCGATGTCGACTCATCGCATCCTGGGGCTGGAGCAGGTCCCAAGGGTATGGCTGTTCGCCATTTAAAGCGGTACGTGAGTTGGGTTCAGAACGTCGTGAGACAGTTCGGTCCCTATCTGCCGTGGGTGTAGGAATATTGAAAGGATCTGTCCCTAGTACGAGAGGACCGGGATGGACGGATCTCTGGTGGACCTGTTGTGGCGCCAGCCGCATAGCAGGGTAGCTATATCCGGACGGGATAACCGCTGAAGGCATCTAAGCGGGAAACCCACCTTAAAACGAGTATTCCCTGAGAACCGTGGAAGACGACCACGTTGATAGGCCGGGTGTGGAAGTGCGGCAACGCATGAAGCTTACCGGTACTAATAGTTCGATAGGCTTGATCGTTCTCATTCCTAATGCTCATCGCTGCCGAAAGGCAGGATGAAAAGGCACACAAAGACCAGCGAACAGCCCGAGAGGCACCGAATAGAACCCTATTCGCCACTCTCTACTCGCTATTCGCTCACACAGCTTCTCGAACAACGTGCGTTTTGCCGACCTGGTGGTTATGGCGGAGCGGCTGCACCCGATCCCATTCCGAACTCGGCCGTGAAACGCTCCAGCGCTGATGGTACTTCGTCTCAAGACGCGGGAGAGTAAGTCGCTGCCAGGTCTGCCAAACGCACGTTAAATCCACGCATCGCAACGCGATGTTGCAATCTTCTCGATACAAACCAAGGCCCGCCAACGGGTAGACGGGCCGCGCAAGCGGCCCTTTCCATTGGCAGACAGCCTGAAATCCTCGCAATCAGGTGGGCAAATGCCTACATGAAGCAAGGAATCGCCGGAATATCCGCAGGCACAGCTTGCGAAAATGGTGGCGCGGGGTGGAGCAGCCCGGTAGCTCGTCAGGCTCATAACCTGAAGGTCACAGGTTCAAATCCTGTCCCCGCAACCATTGATAACGACACTCCCGTGAGCCCTGCTCCGGGAGTGTTTTTGTTTGCAGGCCCAACAGCCTGCCGCTCGGTCCAGTTCAGGATTGTGCCCAGTTCCCCATAGAGCGTCGCCTCGATCTCGCCGCGCTTCGTGCCAGGTGTCAGAACGATCTTCTCGATCAACGACCGCAGCGCAGTCGCGGCTTGCGGCCGGTCGTCAGGATGGTTGAGCGCCTCGGTCAGCTGCGCGACCTTGCGCGCATAAAGTGACGATATGCTCGGCAGCAGGTCCGGCTTGTCCTGGGGAGCTGCGGCAAGCTGGCTCGTGAGATCGACCTTGCGCAGCTCGAGCGCGTCCATCTCGGCCTTCATGCTCACCTGAAACATCCCGGCCTTGATGGCCTCGATGATGCTGCGGATTTGCTTCTCCACCTTCGCCAGTTCTGCGTTCCAGCCGTCGGCATTGGCGCGGCGTTCGCGGTTGAGACGGTTCGTCTCCTCGGCGTAGGCCTTCATCGCAACCGCAGCTGCTTCCGGCGCCATCATCCTGTTCTTCAGGCCGGCGAGCACCCGCTGTTCCAGTTCGCTCCGCGCTATGGTGCGCTTGTTCGGACAGGAGCCATTACTGGTGTGGCTGGAGCAGGCGAAGCGGTCGACGCTGCGCAAGGAATAGGGCCCCTCGCAGCAGCCGCAAAACACAAGTCCCGAAAGGAGTGACTTCGGCCGGCGGGCGCTGCTCAGCCGGTTGCGCATGTGGTGCGCGCGGACAGCCGTGGTCAGGTTGACGGACCTGTCGGCGATCTCGCCCTGGCGCGCCTTGACCGCTTGCCAGAGGTCGTCGCCGACGATGCGCAACTTCGGCACGTCGGTGACGATCCATTCGCTTTCCGGATTGAGGCGCGAGACGCGCTTGCCGGTTGCGGGATCCTTCACATAGCGCTGGCGGTTCCAGATCAGTCGACCGACATAGAGTTCGTTGTTGATGATGCCCGTGCCGCGCCTGACATGACCGCGGATCGTGGTGTCGTTCCAGAGCTTGCCGGCAGGTCCTGAAATACCCTGGTCGTTGAGGTTCTTGGCGATCGCGCGTGGACTGATGCCTGTGGCAAACTCCCGGAAGATGCGGCGGACGACATCGGCCTGATCATTGTCGATCTCACGATCGCCCTTGATCTGTTCGCCGCGCTCGCCGAGGCGTCTGACGACACGGTAGCCGTAACACAGCCCGCCGCCGGACTTGCCGAGTTCGACGCGGCCGCGCAATCCGCGCCGGGTCCTCATGGCGAGATCGCCGAGAAACAAGGCGTTCATCGTGCCCTTGAGGCCGATATGCAGTTCGGAGATCGCGCCCTCTGCGAGAGTGACGATCGGCACGCCGGCGAACTTCAAATGTTTGTAGAGTGTTGCGATGTCGGCCTGGTCGCGGGAAATGCGGTCAAGGGCCTCGGCCAGCACCAACTGGAACAACCCGCATTGGGCGTCGCGGACCAGTTTCTGGATGCCGGGCCTCAGGATCTGGCTTGCTCCGGAAATGCCGGCATCCTGGTAGGTGCCGGCGATCTCCCAGTCTTCGCGCGCCGCATGTTCGCGGCAGAGCCGGAACTGGTCCTCGATCGAGGCTGCCCGCTGCTGGTCGGAAGAGTAGCGGGCATAAAGTGCTACGCGCATGGTCATGAACAATGCTCCCGGTCTAGCTGGTGTCGGAGTTGCCGTCGCCGCCTCTTTCGCCCGGCGGTTCGGTCTTGGCCGCGTGAGACCTTGGAGTGTCTTTGGCGTCCGCTGTGATTGCAAAACGCTCGCGTGCCATGCCCCGCCCGATCAGCCAGGCAAGAGCCAGGATCGCCGGATGGGTTTTGGGCCTGTCGGTGCGCTCGCTCGGAGATTGCCGGGCGTCGGCGGCCGTCACGTTGTCTTCTGCCATAGGCTTCCTCGCTTCGGTGTGTCGAAGCGGGGATGAAGCTGCCAGATATGCTGGCCGGGAAGGGGGAAAATGCGGTCGTAGCAACATGGAGCGCAATGACCTGCATTCGGCGCCCCTCCTATGCGGAGGGAGGATGCCAACTGTCGCGACGCTGGAAACGCCGGTCAAGGCCTCGGCGCCAACCCGCCTTGACCTTGACCGGCTCTGCCGTGAAGCCACATGCAATGAAGCCACCCGGCGAATTGTCCGGTGGGGCAGGGGAGAGGCGAGCCTCACCGTCTACCCGCCCGGGAAAAACGCATGCGGTGTCAGCTGGCGTCCGATCCGCATCAGATCCTCGCGCGCCGAGCGGATTTGTGGCCAGGGAAAGGAAGACCGATCGTCCCAGTCCGCGCCGTTGCGCAACACCGCATCGAGCTTGCCGACAACGCCTGAAAGTGAGACCGCGGGCGTCTCGGAAAGCGCCTCCAGCAGCGCCTCGACCCTTGCAAAGCCTGCCTGCTCAGCCCTCAGCCCCTCGAAATAGCCGATTTCCGTTGCAACCACCTCGAAATGTGCTTGTCGCGCGTCGAGTTCAGCTTCGGCCCTGGCGCGGATCTCCGCCATGTCCGTTCGCTCGCCGATAATCCGGTCCACCGCCGCCATCGAGCAAACGATGGTCTCCTCGCCGTCAGGGCTGCTCACAACCGTCCACAGCCCATCCACTCGCTCGGCAAGTGCTGCCTCGAATTCCTGCAGCCGGTCACAGCGCCACATTGCTTGCTCATATGCAGCATTCCAATCGCGCCACACCGCCACCGCTGGGTCTGGTGCTGGAGCCGGCACAACGTCTGTCGCCGCCGCTGTCGCCCGGGCCAGCGCATTCCCGCCAAAAGTCCACCCACCGCTGACGACAAACAACCCGCCAAGCGCCAGCCGCCGCGTGACGCGCCGAAAACTCATGCTATGGTCGGAATCACTCATGATCCGAGCTCCAAACAGCTTAGATTATGGTTAGGTCGCTAACGGCGGTTGAACACCCTTGGCGTCCGCTAAGGTATTAAATCGTATCAGGGTTACGATAATGGCAATTAGCCTGAAGATCAACACAAATCGTATCTGCGTTACGAAATGAATGCAATTCAATGCAAAATGGCGCGCGTCGCGCTGGGGTGGGGAACGCGAGACCTTGCTCGAAACGCGGAGGTATCGCCTGATACGATCGCCCGTCTTGAACGGGGCGAGCAGCTAAAGAGTTCGACGATCGACGCAATTCGGCTAGCGTTCGAGACCGCCGGCATCGAGTTCATTCCGGCAAATGGTGGCGGCCCAGGCGTACGGCTGGCTCGAGCCTCAGGACCGAAGAGCACGTAAAGCCCGGAGAGGGTTCCTATTTAGGCATTGCTCCGCGCCAACACTGCGACCATTTCAACCCAGCTGTCATTCATAACGGTGGGCAGCGCATGTCTGGCTCTGCCCTCCGAAGGCAGAGGTCACAGGTTCGAATCCTGTCGGGTGCGCCAACAAAATCAATGAGTTAAGGGCAGTTTCGTGAAAATCGAAGATTGTCCCACATTCTCGGCCCACACAAAGGTCGCAGACAAGACCGAAGTCCTATTCATTCATTTGCAGAACTAGCGGTGAGCCTTCGCGCCGAACGCCAAGCGAAGCCCATACCGCCCCGAAAAACTCATCGAGCACCTCCGAAGTGATGTGCAGCGTTCGCTCGCTCACCTGAGCTTGCTCCGTCACTCTTGGGAAAAGGTCCGGGCGTCGCGCGTAAATTCGTTTTGCCGGACCGCCTGGGGGATGTTTTGCGCAGTTTGCTGCTGCCTCCAAGTCATCGAGCAATTTTAGAACGCGGGTGCGATCAGCGCCTAGTTCCGCGCCTCGCTCGATCCGCGGCTTTCGATGTCGCTCCCACAGATGAAAAAGAGCGATCAAAAAGGTCTTTCGGATTAGGTGGCCCCCACGCTCAGTTCGGGCGTCCATATCACTCGCCCGCTCATAGATCTCACTGATCGGGTCTTCGAGATCGTTCGGATCACATGGTGGAAATTCGTCCTCTGGGTCTAGGCCCAATTGTCGACGAACCATTTGCTCGACTTCAGCTTCGCGGTGAGCCAAGCTTGCTATCGCGCCTGCGTAGGCATCTTCCAAATCCTCCAGATCTATTCGGAACAACCATTGGCGTATTGCCTTTGAAGTTGACGGCGGAAGTCTTGCCATACTGCACCCCTAATGACTCGACGGCAGACTACCAAGACGGTTCTCATGATCCAACCAGCGGATTTGGCACCGGTCACGTTGCCAATGTGCGGGGCGACCACCAGCCCTCGCTCGCTACCGTCCGTATTCGCGAAAGAACCGCGGCAACTCCAACGGGCCGCATCTCTCGATGAGCTTCCACTCGTCCGTTCGTAGCCAAGCGCCGTTGACCCGCCCCCTTTCGCGGTCTTTGACCTGGTCAAAGTGGGTGCCCTCAAAATGGGTTGCGAACACCTCGGCATCCTCGCGGGTCGCAAAGCAGTAGAGCCGGAAATCCTCGCTTTTGCCGTTCGGCCACTTCGCTATGACATGCTGCATCATGGGCTCCGTTTCGAAGCGGCGGCAGAAGGCGGCTATCAGGTCATAGTTCTCCATGCAGCACAGGTCATTCGGGAGCGCCACCTGATGCGGCAGGTTCTTGCGGATATGCCAGCGTTTCGAGTTCTCGCGCTTCTTCGCGGAGGTCATTCCTCCCGCCTCCCCGTCAATAGCGCCACCAGTTCCTCATACTTCGCGCCGCACCGCTCGTAGACACTCAGGCCGTTGGCTTTAGGGCAGCCGACGCGGGCGACAATCTCGTCCAACAGGTGAGCTAACGTGTAGTCTCCACCCGTGCGCATCATGGCGTCCCGGTCATATTGATGCTTTCGCATTCCACACTTTTCGCACGAGACGATGACCTTATCGGACCGGAATTCGGACAGCAGCGGCATGAGAACAAAATAGGAACAAATGCCTTGCGGAGTCAATTCACGTCGCTCTAACGTGTGTGTATGCGCGACGAGTAATCCACGGCCCCGCGTAAGACGCCTCGCAGGCCGATTGACGCCACCCAGCAGCGTGTGCACGCTGCAATGTCAGCGCTTCCTAGGACGGATTGCGCGGACTGACGAGGGGCTTTGAGCGCATCGCGGGCAGCCTTTTTTGCCGTCGATCGATGCCTGGACGCCCTAGTCTGATGGGGATGCATTGTTGACCAATTGTGAGTAGGGACGCCGTTGAGATGCTGAAATCCCACATGGACGCCAACGAGGCATCCCTAGTCGCCATTTCCAAAGTGCCTGCAAACGCGGGTCATAGCCTTCACAAGGGGACGCCGCGAGAAGCTTTCATTCGCGGGTTCCTTGAGCAGCATCTTCCCGCCGACGTCGCTATCGGAACGGGTGAAATTATTGATGCAACTTCAAAGCCGGGCGAGCAGAGAAACCAATTCGACATCGTAATTTACAGGAAGAACTATCCAAAACTCGATTTCGGCGGCGGGGTGAGTGGTTTTTTGATCGAATCGGTCATTGCTACGATCGAAGTCAAGTCCACTCTTACAGAGGCGGATCTTGCGCAAGCAATCTCAGCTGCCCGCAACGCCAAAGCGTTAGCGCCAAATGTCACGTCGGCATTTCACTCGGGGTATATCCCGCCCAAGGTGCTCAATTATGTTGTGGCATACGACGGGCCGGCATACATAAAAACTATTTACGGATGGCTGAACAAAATTCACGACGAGATCGGCGTTACAAATCTAGATATTCCACCAGGAGCAAGATTGACAACGCCTTCACAGTCAGTTGATGGAATATTTGTACTTAACAAGGGATTCTTGTATTTTGACAATGTTCCATTCGGGTTCGCTACCGATGAATGGAGATCTGCTAATCCTAGCGCTAGATGGATATTCGCTGATACGAGTTCAGGAAACCTACTTTTATTGTTCTTAATGCTCCAAACAGCAACCGCTAACTTGTCCGCAAAGTGGCTCAACCCGGTGCCATATCTTGCGTCATTCACCGTCGCCGGCGTGAACTTTGGATAGTTCGGAGCATTGGACGTCACTAACCCGCATAAAAACACCCTACGCTCATCGCTTCCTACTAAACGTGGGTGATTGATCCTGCCCGTCAATCACAAGATTTGGCGATAGACGGCATTCCGCGGGCTGGGCACGCCTTGTTTTTCAAAGGAGCGTTGAAGCCCATTACCTGCGTCCTAGCCGACGACGAGACGGCAAGCTGGAAGCTGGTCTTCAATATGGACAGACGGCATGTCTACGTCGGTACCGGCCGTCCTCCGTACAGGCGATTGTCGATTGACGAGATACTGGCTACAGGGCCGCAGGACACGTTGCAACGGCAGGCCTGGGCAAGCTCATGGGGCGCACCTTTTGGGCCGTTTGCGACCCCTAGGACTCGGTTACGGCATCTGCCAGAATAACCACGCTGCCGCTGCGTTCGCCGCTGCCGCTACAATCCAGCCAATCGTCGACGGCCGAAGGATCGCGTAGGCCGACACCGCCAGCGCCACGAGCGAAAAGACGATCGGGCTCACTGCGCGGGACCTAGTCAGACGTATTTTGACGGCCACCGCCAATCAGTCTGCGGTTTGCCATAGCAATTGCTGTCGTAGGTAAATTGACCGGATGCCACTTCCCGACATGCCCAGACAATTTGACCGTACCTGTAGAAGGCATCCCAGTCGGTTCCCTGGTAATAGCTTGGGCGATAACCCCCTCCACCCCCGCAATCGTTGTTGGCGCACACCGCCACCGCCGCGCCAATTGCCGCAATGGCGACGCCCGCTGCGATAGCGTTGTTCTGCTTCTTGACCATGTCCACACATTGGACGGCCGAGACCGATCTGCTTGTAAGCTCGACGTAGAGAGCTTGCTTGAACTGCCCGTCGTTCGTCGTGACAAAGGAGCGGCATAGCGCGGACGTGCTCACTTCCTTGGGGTTCTTATTGAGCGCCTGTTGGGAGGTTGTACACGCGGCAAGCGACAAAGAGAAAAACGCCGCCGCTACAGCGACGGCTTGCCGATTAGTGTGCATTTCGAGCTCCCCAGCCCCAAGATTACGTTAATCAAGCTATCTATAAAATAACCCCGCGTGAAGTGCTTCATCTTGCGACGTTGATATGCCTAAGAGAGTATTCTCGGGATTTGCGTCGCAGCACAAAGCACGGGGGCGGCAGGAGGGGTTTTGACTGGCTGGGGGAGCCGACGATCAGGGAAGCTGCCACAGAGGGTGCGCTACAAGCGGCACAGGCTGCCCTATGCTGTGCGACGGCTGATTCCTACGGTTGTGATCATCGGAGGTATCTTCGCCTATCAGGCGGTGGAGCGAAGTGGCGCTCAGGTTGGTCGCCTGTTCGACAGCCTCGGCTCGAGCGCGCCGCGGGCGGCCGCGAAAACCATCGTAGGCCGAGCCTCAGTGGTCGACGGCGACACCATCGAGATCGCCGGTCATCGCGTCCGCTTCAACGGCATCGACGCCCCAGAGAGTTCGCAATACTGCGAAGATGCAAAAGGCTTCGAATATGCCTGCGGCCGGATCGCTGCGAAGGCGCTCGACCAATTCCTGGCATCATCTCGCCCCGTCAAGTGCGCGTTCGTCGAGTGGGATCAATATGGTCGCTTCGTCGGTAACTGCTTTCGCGCCGACGGCAGATCCGTTGCCGGCTGGCTCGTCGAGAACGGTCACGCACTCGATTGGCCGCAATACTCGAGGCGTGAATTTGCTGGCCCCCAAGCTGCCGCCAAGAATGCCAAGCGAGGCATTTGGCAGGGTCGGTTTCAGGAACCGTGGGACTGGCGGGATGCCCGAACCGAAGAAACCACTGAGGTCGCGCCAAGCCCGAGAACACTCCTGGGCCCATCCTCGTGCGGCATTAAGGGCAACATCAGTGTCGAGGGCGAACGCATTTACCACGCGCCTGGTCAAAAGTTTTATCGCCAGACAAAGATTTCCGAGGCCCAAGGCGAACGCTGGTTTTGTTCTGAGGCCGAAGCAAGAGAGGCCGGGTGGCGCAAGGCAAAGCGCTAGGCAGCCTCTAGGCTGCCATATGGCGACAGGCCAACCTAGTCTGACAACCCTATGGCATTTAAAGATTGGATATTTCCAAGAGCCTCAAATCGTGATCATTCTGCCCCATTGGGGGACTCATGGTTTCAATTCATATTGATATTAAGACGCGAATACTTCCGGCAGCGCATCGCGTGTATGTGGTGCGTCCTGGCGCGCATTATCGGCTTTACGACGAAGTGAAGGCCCAGAACGCCATATTGTATGATTTGCCGGGCCTCGAACTCCCTGAAGGAGTGGCGTTTCGCCAAGTTGAAGACATCGCGGCGCAAATTCAAAGAGGGCAAGCGCTGAAGTGGTGGCATCGCGTTGGTCGCCATGCCGGCGACGACCAGCCATCGATGGACTTGGCGAATTACCCATATCCGGTGAGCCCGTCAGAACGTCGGAGCCTGTCGCAGCTATTGTCCATCGGTTCTGCGTATTTCGAAAAAGCTCGCGTCGGCGATCTCGTCGTAGTTCCGCCGCTTCGTTTTGCCGATCCAGTACTTGTCGGCGAAATTGCGGAGCAAGAACCTGTGGAAACGACGGTCCCGGCGTATGGTGACTTACCTGTACTAGGGCGCCGCGTTCGGTGGTTGGCAGAGATGCCCAAAAAAGATGTTCCTGCCAGGATCATTGAGATTTCCCAGAAGCCGAACTCCTTTGTCCTGCTCGAACGCTCGACAGCTACCTGGTTCTATGACCGGACATACAGGAGCTATGTCCTTAATGGAGAGTACCAGTGCGAGCTACGAGTGGGCGCTGAGAACTTTGGTTCCACCGACGACATGAGGCTTTCCGCATTCTTGAATTTCGTGGTCGCTAACATGGCGGCTCTAGAAACTCATAACGTGCCGCAATCTATCGGCGCGGCGGTATTTGCGAATTTAGGAGAGTACGAGCCGGGTAAGCGTATTTCAATCAATTCTCCTGGCGAAATCATTGTTCATGCACTAAAGCTCTCGCCGCTGCTATTCGTCGCTTTGCTGGGCCTTTCCGGTTGCGCTCCCGCGGAGGTAAATGCTGCCATCGCGGATGGAACCGTGACTTTTGGGAATTCCGCAGCATTGCCTGGCGACCCGTGTGCAGCTGCGGTCTTCAAAAGTACGGTCGATTGGCTTACATTCGTGGGTGCGGATTTGTGGGCGGAAGCGTGTCCGATTGCGTCTAGCGCACTAAATTCGGCTGAAGTTGAGCTTCCTGCGGTAGTGAATGTTGTCCCATGATGGCAAACTGGATCACAAAATACTTACCTAGCGGACCAGCGGCGTTGTTGTTCACCGCCGTAGGGTTCGGTTTGGGCCAGTATCTTCCAGCGTATATTGAGTATGCCAACGAGCAGCGCGTAGAAGTCGCCTCTCTGATTGACCAGGTTTCGGCGAAAAGCGATGACCTTGAGACGACAATTAGGCCGTTGATGCTCGTGGCCGGAGATGTCGTTCCAGCTTCAGACGAACCGAGAAAGTCGCTGGACGATAAGATGCTCGCCCTGTTCCAAACACTGGAAATGGTGAAGAGCAAGCTTCCTGCCAGTGAGAACGAACGCCAAGCCTACGTAAAAGCGATGCGGAACCTGAAGGATGCGGCAAGCGGTTTGGAAGGGTCCCTTACTGGCAAGCGTCTTGTCGAGGCCGCCAGTGCGTTTAAGAAAGCAAGAACGGATTATGAGGCAAGGCTCGACGCACTAGAACCTTCGTTTGTCGGCGCAGTCTTCACGAACATCTTTAGCTAGACGAAACAGGCTATCGCCTGCGGGCGAGCCGGCATGCCACGCCCTTGCAACTCCTGATTTTCGACCGTCTTGGTTGCCCAGAGGCGGTACTATTTCTGTTCGAAGAACTGTTCCCACGATCCCGCGTCCTGAGTGTCGGTCGGACGATCCAGTTCGAAGTGCGATATACCATCCCTTTTTCGCTGCGGCTGCACACGTTAGTATCTAGCAAAACTAGTTACGGGCAGCCGATTAGTTTGCAATATGCCATCAATCCGCCGTAGCAATTGACCGATCATCCAACTGAATCGCGATTAGATGACAACATCCGGCACCTCCACCACCTTTATCAATACTCCGTCGCCTCAGTTTCTGGGTGGCCGCTTCATGTTGCTTGATGAGGTTCGCCTAGGGGGCATGGGAACGGTTCAGAAGGCTTTCGATCGTGAGACCAATGGCTTCGCGGCGATCAAGCGTATGAAGACTTCCGGTGATCAGCAGCGATTGGCAGCATCGTTCGAAAGAGAAGTTGAGGCGCTTCGCCATCTCGAACACCCCAACATCGTCAAGTTCCTAAAAGTTGACAGGGATGACGAAGGTCGTTGGTTCTTGGCAATGGAGTGGATTGAGCAAAATCTCGAGGCATTCTTGATGGAGCACGGTCCGATGACTTGGAATCGCTTCCTTAGCGACTTCGGCAGGCCGATGCTAAGCGCGCTAGAGCATGCGCAGGTGGCGCGCAACCTAATCCATCGCGACCTCAACCCACGCAACATCCTAGTCACCGAGAAAGGGATACCTAAGATCACGGATTACGGGATTTCGAAAGTCTTGGATGATCGTGACTCGTGGATGCCGGTTGCCGGCAAGACCTTTGTCGACGCCAGAACTCCGGGTTTTTCGCCTAAGGAGCAAGATGATCGAGTATATTCTCGCAGCCGCGATTGTTTTTCGCTGGCAGCAGTGAGCGTTTTCTGTGTCGTCGGACGAAGATTT
This sequence comes from Aminobacter niigataensis, assembly GCF_946995915.1. Lineage (GTDB taxonomy): Bacteria > Pseudomonadota > Alphaproteobacteria > Rhizobiales > Rhizobiaceae > Aminobacter > Aminobacter niigataensis. The sequence goes on along the minus strand of NZ_OX341517.1, from coordinate 606,151 downwards.
GTTGACGACGCTGATTTGGCAATCGCCCTTCAGGAGGCGCCATTTCCCGACGCGGTACGAAGTTTAGTCGAAAACGCTTTGTCAGACGACCCGAGGCGACGGCCCTTTGACGCTCGGATGATGCGACTTGATTTGGAGCGGATCGAAGAAGCAAGAGTCTTGCAGGCAGCGGACGCCATTCCTTGCTACCTCGACATCGCAACTGATACGGAAAGCCGGCTGCGGTCTCTATTAAATCTTGGATCGCGTGATGCTGTCCAGAGTTTCATCTTGGAAGAGCTTTCCGAGACACACGCACTAACCTTTCAGAGATTTCCAGACGGCGCGACCAATTCTGATCGAATTGAAATAGTTGGCGTGACTTGGCGTTTTCGCGCCTTGTATGCGGGCCGCAGCCGCGAACGCCTTGAGATTATTGACGCATACGAGATTGATGCGGCTCGTGCAGGAAAACTGCGCGAGGGCGCCTACCGTGCGCCTGTGGCTTTCTCATTTGATCGCCCAATTGACGTAACCACCGCAGCTGAAACTTTGCGAGAATTCCTGGGTCTTGTGAGAAATCATGAGCAGCAGAGGCAGGAGGCACGCCAAGCTCTAAACAGCGAACGTGTCTTTCGAGCCTGGAAGAGTTACCTCCGCGATCGGCTTCACCTCGAGACTAATAGAGCCAATGCGATCCATTATACTAGAATAAGTACCAGCAACAGTAAGGTCGTCTTTACGGCCGATGTCGCGCCATCAAGCGACATCATCGGGCAAGACAGGTTTGTACGCGTGGGAGGCCGTCACGTATTTGGGAGGGTCACTCAAGTTCTCCTTGATCAAGTAACCATTGAGGTTACGAAGGGGGACCCTGATATCCTACCTCGCAAGGGAGAGTTGTTGCTCAATACTGTTGCCGCGGAACGTGCCCTCGCGTATCAAAGCTCGGCTCTGGACGCTGTAATGTATGGGAGAATTATAGCACCGCGCCTGAGACAGATCCTGCTCGATCCTTCGAGCGCACTTCCTCCGGAAGAGGTAGATATCTCACAGCTAAAATCTTCTAGTCTTGCCGGCGAAAAGCTCTCTGTGCTGCGCCAAGCGCTCGGAACGTCTGAGATCCTTGCTGTAGAAGGCCCTCCTGGTACTAGCAAGACCGATCTGATCTCGGAGATAGCTGTAGGCTGGCTATCCAGGCACCCGAATCATAGAGTTTTGCTATCTTCACAGACGCATACGGCCCTAGACGAGGCCATTGAACGCATTTCAAAGCTTAACAGTGAATGGGCATCGAAGATCATCCGCATCGGTCGAAGTGACGACCCCCGCATAGGTGCAATCTCCAAACCGCTTATGCTGGAACAAAAGGTAGAGCATTGGGCGAACGAAGTCCGTAAGTCCGCCGAAGAAAACCTAGAAATTTGGGCGGCTGCCCGTGGTGTCGATCGTGCTCTAGTAGCCCTTGGTATGAAGGTCGAGCGCCTTGTGCAGTTGCTTCGGCAAAAGGCTGAAGTGGAGCGTCGGATCGCTGAAGAGGAGATCGAAGTTGACGAGGCTGAACAGCGTCTTGAGGATGGCGGTGCCACTCCAGATGAGTTCGATGAACTCGGTCTAGCGACCATAGAAATCAGCGACGAGCTTGCCCTACTCAAGACAGCACGCAAAAACTTACGTCAGCAGGAAAAGTCCGTACGTGCAGACCTTGCAAACGGGCCTGATCTTGGCCCCGATCTGTCTCATATGAGCGACATATCCGATTTAGAGGAGTGGCAGGGCGTCTATCTTAGCGGCTCGGACGCCGTGCGCGAATGTAAGCAGCGATTAGAATTGCTGGAGAACTGGCTCTTGCGTGTAGGCCGCACGGGCGACTTCAATGCCGCTGTTCTAAATGATGCAAAGATCATCGCGGGGACTTGCGTCGGCATGGCCGGTGTCAAGGGGATTGAGGAAGTTGAATACGATCTTTGCATTGTGGACGAGGCCTCGAAGGCGACGGCGACCGAAATACTGATCCCTATGTCGCGGAGCAGGCGTTGGATAATTGTTGGTGACCCAAAACAGCTTCCACCCTTCTTTGAAGAATTCGGCCCGGAGCTGGTCGCCGAGTATGATGAGATTGAAATCCGGCACACGGTCCTCGACCGTATGATTGACGCAAAAGCGGGTTTGCCGAAGGAATGCCGCGCCCAACTAAATACGCAGCATCGAATGATCACGCCCATAGGCGATCTGGTAAGTAGTTGCTTTTACGGTGGAACACTACAAAGCCCGATCGCATCCCACGGGCTGAAGTTAGATCCTGAAATTCCAGCACCAGTCACTTGGTTTACAACGTCACGCGAACGTCGACGTGAGGAAAACCCATTAGGCAAGACCTTCCACAACAGCCTGGAAGTCGAATGGACAAAACACGTACTCCATCGCCTCCAGAGCGCGGCTGCTCGGCAGGCAAGAGAGATTAGCGTAGCGGTCATCTCTGGTTATACCGCACAAGTGAAGAAGCTAGTGGAGATGACCGACCGCAATGCCTCCGACTGGCCATCACTTAAAATTTCGTGCAATAGCGTTGATGCCTTTCAGGGAAAGCAAGCAGATGTATGTATTTATTCTGTAACTAGATCTAACGGAAGGAGAAGAATAGGATTTTTGAAAGAGAAGCCACGCCTGAATGTGGCTCTTTCTCGTGCGAGATCTGCACTGATTTTGATCGGCGATCACCATTTTTGTCGTGTCGCGAGAGGCGAAAACCCTTTTCTTCCGGTGATTGATTGGGTGGAATCACACCCCAATTCCTGCCACATCGGGACGTTGCAGGCATGACACCTCTACAAGTTGCACGGAATTTCGACATACGCGATGGCTTCGATCTGGTCGACTTTGCTGAGGTTGGGCTGCCTGTATTTAGGCTCACTGTTGAGGCCGTGACACTCGCCCGACAGGAAATGCCTACCACACACGAGTTCGTTCTGCGGGCAATCGCCATTGGCGAGGAACGCGCCCCAGGCATTGCTCACCTTCTCGGTCTGTCGGAAGACGTAGTTATCGATGCGTTGAATATCCTAGCGTACGACGGCTTGGTAGCGACAGTGCAGCCTGGCTATGACCATGAAGCTAACCCGATCGAAAGGTATGAAGTTACTGAAATAGGCCTCGATCGACTGAACCATGGTGAAAGAACACCGCGGGACGAAGTTCTCGTTTTTGACTACGACGGAATTCGGCGGCGCCCAATTAGACTTGCAAATGAGAGCATTCTTCGCCCGAAAGAATTGGCCGAAAGAAGCGCTATACAAATTCGTCCTTACCCGGCAGAGCCGCCTCTGGCATCAGAAGTGTCGCTAATCGAGGTCGCGCGGGCCGTGCGCCGCGTGTCGGGCAAGGATTTTGAGCGCGGCGTTTTGGCCGTACGGCGTATTATTCGCCGTGACAACCTGTTTCGACCCGCCATAGGGTTGGCATTCCAAAGCCGAACTACTGACGAGCTCCAGATTGGCTTCGTCTTGAATGATCAGCTTGCTGAAGATTACGAAATTGAGTTCTCTCGTCATGGCGGATCCAAGAAGCCCGGCATCCTGAGGGCGGCCCCACAGCCCAAATCCGATCTGCGCCGCTTTCTGGGGCCAGAACTATCCAGCAAAATTTCTGACGGGGATGACGTAATCGGGCGCCGACGAGAAGTTGCGATTGCTCGCCGAGACAGGGCTACTCTTGGCGCTAAACTTGAGCGACTTCGGCGCCGACCAAAACTGGCAAACGCCGAGCAAGAAGACTTTGCAGAGGTGGACGCTCGACTCCGCACTGCAAATGACAGTCTAAACAAGTTCGAGTTGCGCGCCTTAACGCCTTACGAGCAATGGGAACTTCTCAGCCAGGCTTTAGATGAAGCCGAAAAACGACTCTATATTTCTTCAACCAACGTGGATCCTAACGTGACCAATAGGTCAGTTCTTCGAAAAATGAACGACTTACTGGACGAAGGTGTCCATATTCGCATTGAAACCAATTCAGCTCTCAGCGCAGAACCTAAAGAAAAGGTTGGGTCATTCGAGCCAGGCGTCGAACTCTGGCTGCTTGCGCAGCGATCGCGATTGACCCTTGAAAACCGCAATCTCGAGGTGGGGGAAGTTTTCTTGCTAATAAAAGACGCTGATCTGGCTGTAGTTTCCAATCGACCATTCCTTTGTAGCCGCGAACGCCCTCTCTGCTTCTTACCAACGGTCGGAATTGTGTCGCGAAACCCAATGGTAGTTGCCGAGATTTCTAGGCTGGCGGGGCTAGTCGACATTGGTAGGATCGAAGATCGTAGGAACCGTGGCCGTGGCTGAGGACGGCTCAACACTCACTGTCTCGGCCGCAACTCATAGAGGGCGGATACGATCGACAAATGAGGATGCGATTGTCGTCGACCGCTGGCTTGGACTGGGCGACAGTGCGTCATTCGATCAACAGTTCTTGCTCAATCGCGTGGGCTGTCTCTTGGCGGTGGCCGACGGAATTGGGGGGCATCGCGCTGGTGAGATCGCCAGTCGCTTCCTTCTTGAACAGCTGATTGTAAACACGGACGATTTTTCGGCCGACAAAGCCCTGCAGCTTTTGAGCCGCCTGAGGGCGATTGACGCGAGCTTACGAGAGCAAATGATCGCGGACCCCTCCCTGAGTGGTATGGGAAGTACCCTGGTGGCAGCTGTGGTGCGGGCAGACTTGCTAACCGTCGTCAACGTTGGTGACAGTCGCGCCTACTTGTTCGATTTGGAGGAGGGGTTTCGTCAGATCAGCGTGGATCATGTCCCTCGTCCGAATTACGATATCGACCACTCTCGGAATGGCTTAAGCGCGGGGCAGAGTTTTTCTGAACGACGGAGAACCAGTCATGCGATCACGCAAGCCTTTGGCGGCGCCAGTGCTGGAGCGCGCACGCTGAACCCGCACGTATTGAATCTCCGCATAGCGCCGACAGACCTGAATTTGCTTTTGTGTTCAGACGGGTTAACGGACTATATCGGCGAGGATGCTCTGAAAGAGGCACTGTCATCGCAAGAATTGAATGCGCAGGACCTCATAACGGACGTATTAAACGCTGGAGGCCAAGACAATATCTCTGTGATACTTGCGAGATATTGCCGAAGGTAGGTGTCGTATTTGTTCCTTATTGTCAGCATCAAAACGCTGTTGAATCGGTGCCGCCACTAGGCGCCTTTCCAAGGCTGCATGGCATCTGCCAGACGGGGTTAAAATAGGCCGACTTTGTCCCCGTACAACCGATAGAGGCTGTTATCCTGGCGGCCCGTCATCCTCAGATCCAGACCATTGTGCTTCCAAGGATCGACCTTCAATTTTGGCGCCTCGGGAAACACGTTGCGGCGCGCGCCTTCGCCAAATGCGTAAGTTCCACCAAGATTTAGCAGGTCGCCGAACAGCTTGGCGCCGTCGCCGGCACTGTTGGCGGCCTCGAGTTCGAAAGGCACCACGTTCGACGAGCCTTGCTTAGCGCGACCGATCTGGCCAATGCCCATTGCGTCGCGCACCTGACCGCGGCCGGTCTCGCCGATAACATCACCGAAGGCTCGCAGGACGCCTAGCGCCTTGCCCTGGCTATCGGCGAAGTCGCGAGCCTGGCCGCGCTGCTTCTGCTCTTCGCGAACCGTGATGTTCGACCCGGACTGCGGAACGTTCATCTCCTGCGTGACAGCAGCGTTGGCGTTGCCGGCTTCGATCTGCTGGTCGGTGAAGTACTGGCCGAGCTCGGATGCCTTGTCGGCCTGCTGATCATCGAAGTTCTGGTAACGATCCTGCGACTGAACGTTCAGCGCATCGGCCTGCTGGTCGAGCCCGTTCTGCCGGATACGTTCGGCCGCCATAACGTCGTTGCGTGCGTTCGCGACCTTGCGCTGCGCGATGCTGTTGGCGAGCGTCGAACCGGCGGTGAGCGCTACCCCCGCGATGGTGAAAGGGTCGCACATTACGACATCCTCGCGCGGCGGGCACTCATCCGTTGTTCAATAACGCCGCAAGACACCCAATGCTGTAGGCTCAAGTGAAGGATTCGGACCCGATCGAGTAAACCCTCAACGTATGGCGTGCCGCTTAGGCCAGGCTCATTTCCGTGGGCCCACAACATCACAACGGAAATTGCTGCGTCCATACCAGACAGAAACCAGTCATGCTGGTCATCCCTGGTTCGCAAGTACTCGACGATGGTGGTGAGCCGCCTCGCCATCGCATTTGCCATTTGTGGCGGGCAATTCGATCGCTGAGCTTCAAACTCATCCAAGATGAGGCGCAATGCTTCCGACAACGCTTCAACCGATTGCTCCGGAGAAACGGTGTCGCTGCCAACGCATTCAAATAGGGTCAATACTCGCGCAGGAAGTTGCGGGGCACGCGCCTTGAATGATTTTGGATCGACAGTTGAGAAGCCCACTAGTGTTACTCCGGAAAACGTCTCTCACGCGTGTGCGACGAGGCAAAGCCGGCCGATGTCGCTATCGCAAAGAAGAGATGGCCCAACTTGTCGGCCGTTGTTTCGGTCCGACGGTGAGTGCGACTGCCCGAGTTTCGCTGTTTTCCGGCAGAATTACGATAGCCGATCGGGAAAGGAAAGAACAGCCAAAATGCCGGTTTGATGCTGATAATGTTATCTTTTCTCGTGTCGGGGTCGACGGACAGATTGTGCGGAAAGTTCGGTATGGCGGCAAATTTCAGCGACCTCCCGACAGCGCCGCCGTCGTCGAAAAGGGTGTGATGCCAGGGGTGTACCCCGGCAAAAGGCCGGCGCAGCGCCGGGGACTCGGTAGTCGCAACCAGTCGGTGGAGATCCGAGCTTTCTCTGTGCGTAACGATACCGCGCTCTGGCCACGACGAGCACAGAGTTACGCTCGAGCTGATACCGTCGACGCTATCGGTTCGGCGAATTATGCGCGGTTAGCGGTGCCCACTGCGTTTGTCACACAGTTAGCAGCGCTGCGTTATCAATGGCTTAGTAGTGGCGTTTGGTAGCGCGTTGATAGCAACGACCGAAAATAGGACGCATGTCCTATGATTTGTAACCAAATGCCGCCATGGCGTCGTCCAGCATTGCAGCAGGCACCTGAAAGGTAAAATGACAAAACAGTGGGCCGGGAGTGCCGCGCTCGGCCATTGGGCGATTGACGCCGACATGCCAGGATTTGCACAACGTTACGTGATGGGCATCGTCATTCGCCTGCAGAAACCGCTGCACAGTCGCATAACAATCTGGAAGGCGGTTGTCCGGCACCAAAAGCCGAATACGCCAATGCAGAGCCCCGTCGTTTGGCCATTCGTTCTCATTGCACAATTCCATTACCGGCGGAAAATCGCTGATCATCTAAGCCTCCTTCGCTTCTGCTCAGCAAAACGCCCCGCTGCTACCGGCGGGGCGTAACGCAATGGCTTACAGGGTGGCGCCAGGAGCTTGATTATCCGACTTGCTGCTCGACATGCGCCTGAGAGCGCCCTCGCACGATGTAGTCCACCCAAGCTTGTGCGTATGCCTGGTCTAGTGCCGCCAGCGCGTTCTTTTCCACGAGAAGAGTAATTTGGACCATATCTCGATGCTCTGGGTGCTGAGCGTGGTTGAATGTCCAATCGCACTCTGTCGGCAACTCAGGCTCTTGGGATGTCAATGCACGGCGCGTCTTGAAGTCGATCACAGGCATGGTGCTTCTCCATAGGCCGCTTTCCGGGCGGCAATCGATCGAGATCCGGGGGCGAAAAGACTGAAGCTAGCCCCCGCTGCCTTTAGAGGATCTATCCTCCTGGACATGCGCAGCGGCCCCCGGACGTAAATCTGATGTGGTGTGCTCTTCTTGGCTTTTCGGGCCAAATCAAAAATAGCAAAACTCGAATTTAAGTCAACATAAATTTCAAACTATACTTTGTAGATCGCTTTGTATGTTTGTTGATCGACGTCAGTCCCCAAAAGATACACAAATAAGCTAGGCTAGAAAGGCTGAGGTTGCTACAGTGCCGTCACGCAAACCAACTGAAAGGATCGCAGAGGATGGCGCCCATCAAGCTGCTTCTCGAAAGTGAGGTGGCCGAGCGCCTTCGCTGTTCGACCGTCACTGTAAAACGACTTCGGCTTTCGGGGCGGCTGGCTTACATCCCTGGCCGCCCCGTCAAGATCGACGAAGCCGACCTGAACGCGTATTTGGAGAGCGTAACGAAGAAGGCGGAACCGCCCAAGCCCGCTAAACCTAAGCCGGACAAGCACGAAAGAGATTTCCGCCACCTTGCTCGCCAGGTGTGGCTTCAGCGGCAGTCGTTTCGGCGGTCACGTGATGAGAAGAAGTAGCTAGAGGGTCGGTCCGCGGCGCCGTGAACGGCTAAAAAACGTTTAGTCAAACATTCGATACAGGAGGGGCCCGTCAAAATCTTAGTTTGGCTATTGTTACTAGCAACCGCGTCTATGTTTGCGGTTGTCGGTCTACGCGCGGCGAATGAACCGGTCTGGTATTTCCTGCTCATCCGGGAAGACGCGACGAGACCTCAATCAACTCGAATGCCAGACTGGGATCTCTTGGACGGTTCTGCATTCGAGTGTTTTCGCCATGCCGATCGGTGGAGAAGAGCCGGTATGGTGGACGCTCGGTGCGAACCGGTTCCTCGTATTCGCCACTGGCTGAATGGCCTCGAGCGCGCAAAGAGTTTGAAAGCCAGCTGAACCTAACTGAACGCGTTGCCCGGTTCGGTCTCGTCCTCCTCTTCGTCCTCATCCGGCCGCTCCAATCGCTCTACAGCCTGTTGGGCTTGGCGTTTCAATCGGTCAATCTCGGCCTGCAGTTCTTCGCCGTCCATCTCGGCCAGCTCTTTCGTCTTCCTCGCGCCTGTCTTGTCAGCCAGGACCCCGTTCGCCCTGAGCAAGGCGACGCCGGCAGTTGCTCGCGCTGGGGCTACAGCTTTGTCGTCGCCACACACGCTAATCAACGCATCGACAGCCTTCTCGAACCCCTCGGTTCGAAGTCGAAGAATGACGCGCTCAAACAGCGCCTCCGGTGTTTCTTTCCCATTTGCCATTATGCGAATGCTCCTATTGGATCGGTTTCGGATTGCTGCCGGCGGGCGAGTTCGGCTTTCAGAACTGCGATCATCGTGTCGAGTTCGGCCGTTTCCGCAGATCGACGACGATCGCATTGCCGTCAAAGAGGCGGAGGACTTGGCTGCGGTCGCCGTCCCCATTTCGCTTGTACGCTCCCAATGATCCAAAAAGGCCCATCAGTTCGTCGGGGGAGCGAAGTAACCCTCGTGGATTGTGGGCGTGCAGATGAACCTGCTTCTCCAACGTGACGTCATCAACAGCGCATCGGCGAGGGTACGGCTCGGGGCCTGGCTCCGGCGCGTCCTTACGTTTGTTCTTGTACGCTTGAGCCGCCGCTGACCAACTGTCGTGCAACGCTTTCCATATCGAATACCATTCCGTGTCGAGATCCCGTAACGGCCTCTCTGCGGCGCGGAGTATTGGAGACTTGGCACTTCCCGGCGGGGCTACAATGGCTGACCACAGTGCGGCAGGCTGCACAAACCCAGTATCGAATTTTCTGACCTGGATTTTGCGCGACGAACCTATCGCGGCCGAAGCCACAGTGATGGCAGCGATAGCTGCGAAGCTCTCTGGCGTGCCCTTGCGGCGGCTTTCAGTTCGCACCCACCGGCCAAGCATTTCAGGAAGGCAATTGGCCGGTAGCGTCGAAAGGTCGGCGGGGTCATCCTGTGCGAAGATATCGAACGGCTCGGGCACATCGTCCGCGGCAGAATTGTCGCTCTCGAGCGCAGCAAGCCCAGCAGCGACGGCCGCCCGCCGATCGGTTACAATCACGCGAAGATCAATACTGCCGTTGGAGGCCCAATCACGGGCGAATGCTACGGCGTCGAAAGCAGCGGGGTCCACGACCTGCAATGCGGCGAGAAAGTCGAGGTTATACGTCCTTAACAGCTCTTCGGCGGTCCAGGCGTCCGGCGCAATCTGCTCACGGCCCTCGTCGTTCTGGAGCAAGCCGGTACGGTGAAGATGCGCGACGGTCAGGCTCTGCAGGCTGAGCCCGAGCGCACTGGCGATCGTTTCAAGGGAGTTCCACCATCTGGCGTGCTCCCCAAACTCGGAAAACTCCCGACTGGCAAGTCGGCCGCACAGCCAGCGAAGTGCCTCGGAAGGTTTTGGGCGCCTGATGGTGGTGTCGGCCTCGCCAACAACAGCAAAAGGGATTTCCCCGCGCAGCCCATATTCCGGCGCCCCGCCGAAACCGATCTCGCCCGCATCATCGATAGCGCCGAACTCACAGATGAGAGAAATCGGATCGTGAGTGCGTTCTGAGCCGTGGTCGAAAATTCCGTCCGGATAGATTTCCAGGTCTTCTTCGAGCTCGCGGCCGAGATCATCTGATGTGATGCGCCAGCCCAGTTGGGCGCCCGCGGGCAAGGGGAGAACGTCGGCAAGCCAATCTTTGTAGCGCGCAAGAACCTCGCGCCGTATCGCGACTTCGGGCGAATATGGTGGCGCGCTCTTCTCGGGCCGCTCGCTCTTTGAACTACTTGCGACCTTGTATCCGTTCGCAACCACCGCGCTTTCGATCTCTTGAAAGATCGCGTCGAGTAACGAGGCGTCGATCTCCGCTAAGTCAGCAAAGGGCGGAAGCGAAGAATACTGCATGGCGCCGCTTTTGTGTCTGCCGGCGACTACGACCTGTTGACCAACAGCCATGAACTCGACCGCATGCGCGGTGCCGTCGACAGGGTCGACTAAAATGACTTTCCTTTTCGAGATTGCTTCGTTCAGTCTAACGAATACCAAGCAGCTGCTCGAATTGTCGCGCCAACGAAGTGGGAGTTCCCCGATCGGCTTGCCGATAGAATTGGCGATTGTAGACTTGATCGTGGCAACCAATCCCCGAGCCCGCACAGCGCTATCGCTTGTATCTTCGGGGCTGATCTTTATATCGAGGTCGAACGCTCCGACCTCGCCGGTCACGATGCATAAACTCGCATCCGGCCACCGTCGCCATTCGGCCACATCGTCAAGGGTAGGCGCATAATCGCCCCAGCCTTTGAAACCGCGCCAAGCACCTTGGACGAACTTGGCAGGAACTTTGCCGTCACTGATCTTTTCGACCAGTCCTTTCGATGAGTGGGAGAACGTGCAGGGGACGCCGGGGGGCGCGCAAGGGCGCAACATTGGCAGATAACCTCCGTCGACCAGGCCATCGAGTGTGGTCGGCATCGACAGGGTTGGTGCGGATATCTGCTGGACTGCGACTGGTCGCAGCGTATTGGATTGACGCGAACCGGCCAGATATTCCGACCAGGCAGGTTGCCTATCAGCCACTTTTTCGGGTATCATTTCGGCTCCAGAACGATGTTGGTTGGGTCGGGCCGTTTGCAGACGGCTCGGCCTTTTTCATTCCGGAAGGTTTGGTCGTCTCAGCAGTTCGTCCGCTTCATGCTGCGAGTAAAAGCGCTCGCGAGCACCTACGCGTAGCGCGTCTTTTCTTGATCTCGGGTCACGAGCCCGCGCTAAAACTTCGTCGATCCTGGAGCGGGCTTCCGGGTCGAGCGTGCGCAGCATTTCCATCACGAATTTGGCATTCGTAGGTGTCGTCTCGCGCAGGTCTGGCGGAAGCCATAACGCTGTTTGATAAAAGTAAGCACCCTGACCGGTCGGGCCAAATACGCTCAATGTCTGGATGCAGAAGACCATCGTGCCAGGGGCATAAACCACACCGGCGGCCATATCGGTCACCTCGATAGGTCGGATCTGCACCACCGTCGGTGCGCTCATCGCATGCCCGGCCTTAGCTTGACGGCGGCGTTCGGCACGGTTTGCCAGGCACTCGCTCAACGTTCCCGGCCCGTGCGGATGACCTCGGCGCGTTTTGCCCGCGCAGCGGAGCCGCGAGTGGAGGGCGTCCAACTCTCGGCGGCGCTAACCAACGAGATGAGGCTTGATGTCTCCACAAGCGTTCGGCCCGCAAGCCTGCGGAACTTCAAGCGTCCTTCGGCGGCGAACCGATAGAGGGAAGAAGGCGAGACCCCTGCGATCTCAGCCGCAGTATTCAGAGGCAAGACTGGCCGTTCGCGCCAGGGCACTTCGCCTGCAGCAACGGGAGGATTTTTGGGCGCGCGTGAGCGCAATCGTGCTGGATTTGGCATGTGATCGTCCCTTTTTCAGCAGAGCTCGCAGGAGTGTCCTTCGAGATACTCAATGGTTGGATGGCGCCGGTTCCACTCCAGGACGACCGTTTCAAAAGGCAAATCAATATCGGCGCTAATTTTTAGATTAGCAGAAAAAACGTGCGCTGCAACACTATAATTGCGATATGTGTTTGGATGGTTGTTATGGTGGCGTCAGTCACTCTGCCACGTAAGGGATTACGACATACGTAATACAGAATCTATAGTGTCAATGCAGCCCGCCGCGATAGCTCTTCAGTCGCGTCGACGATGAACGCCGAATAGTGCCGCTCGATCATTTCGGAACTAGTGTCGTGGGTCGCGGCGACAAGTCGGACAGGGAGGCCCAGGCGAAGCCCGCGCACGACACTGGAGTGCCGCAGCGCGTAGAAAATCGTGTCGGCTGGCAACTTAGCTTCCGCCACGGTTGCCGCCCAGAATTTGTCGATCTCGTATGCTGGACCCCAAGGGCGCCGGTGATCCTTTACCCATTTGATCCGTTCAACCCGACGGTAGGCCCACCGCTCCAGAAGGTGCTCATCCTGGGCGCGGCCTTCGACAACGCCCTTGAGCTTGTCGATAACCTCTTGCGCCACTGGAACCGCAACACGGGGCTTCGCACGCGCTGCGCGACCCTTTTTCGAGCCGGGCACCATGAGGCGAAGGTTCGCTTCTTGGACATCGCCCACCAACATCGATCTAAGCTGGGAGTGTCTAGCGCCAGTTGCCGCAGCCACGAGAACAAGGCGGCCGAAATCGCCATCGGGATCAACTTTGAATGCTGCTTCGATCGCGGCGCGGATCTGTTGGTCATCAAGCAACTGTTTTCGGGCATCGTCGGTGACGGCGAGGGCGCGCGTGCCCACCTTGATCTCTGCAGGAAGGTGGGGCGGCAAAGCGCGGCGGTGAAGTTCGGCAGCTGCGTTGAGAGCTGCCCGCAGATCGTTCATGAGCCGGTTGATCGTAGCCGGTGCGATCGCCCGAGCGGCTCCCTCTTCACTCTCGCTGCTTTCAGAAAGCCGCTTTCGCCAATCTTCGATATGAGAAGCGCGGAGGCGCGCAAGCGCGGTTGATGCAAAGTCTTCATCAGAAAGCACGTGGCGCGTCAGGCGCCCGCCGGCATTCCCGCCCTCGCGAGTTGATCGCGCTTTCCTGACTGTTACGTACGCTTCGACAGCAGAACGGACGGTAGGCCCACCAGAAGCAGTTTCACCGTCAACTCGGGCTTCTATCGCAGCATGCTGCTGCAGGCTCCACTCGAGAGCGGCCGATACCGCGGCCCGGTAGGAGATCGCACCAAAGCCGGCGCCAGCATCGTCGGCCGCCCCCAGTCGCGCCTCAATACGATTGCCGTCGATGACGACTTTGCCGATCCAGCTTCCAGCGCCGCTAGTTGGCTTCCTATAGCCCAAGCTAACGCCACCTCGTCCGCCGCTCACTCCAGACCAGTAGGGGTTTTTTCTCGCGACTAGGCGCCCTCGTTTCGAAGGCGTGTCGATCTCAGAAGCTGTGCGTCCCACAGTGCGTCCCACATAGATATCGAGGTAATCTGTGATAAGCATAACAGGGGAGCCGAAGGAAACAAAGGCTTCTGGATCTCACGGATATCCACGGTTATTAAGTGCATCGCCCTCCGAAGGCAGAGGTCACAGGTTCGAATCCTGTCGGGTGCGCCAACAAAAATCAAATGGTTATGGGCAGTATTCGCGGATTTCGTGCCTCGTCCCATCTGCGGCCTACATAAAGCTTCCTTTTTCTACATTGTGCGGTGCTGCTCGGCCCGATAGCATGTAGCTCAGGCTGGCAAGTTGCCGAAGCTTGGTGGGTGACGAAGGCTATCATTGCAGGGTAAAGGAAGAACCGTGCGCTATCCCGGTTTGCTCTAGCCGGCGCTGTTGCATTTGCAGAACCAGCCGCGCGCATCATGGCGCATGACGCCGCTCTGTGTGTTCGGCCTGATCGCAATTTCAGTCTTGCTCTTTTCATCTAGGGAAAAGCAGTCTTTGTAGAGGTCGACATACTGCACAAGCAGTTGGTGGGCGCTTTCTCCTGTCATGCTTGTGGCCTCGCAGACCCACGCTTTTGCCAAGTCCTCCGGGTCCGTTCTATAGTTCATGGACGTTTCTTCTCTAGCAGCATTGCGGAGCAGGCCAGGTAAAGGCACGGCGTAACCATTCACATTCACCGGGATGGTGTAGGTGCTTGGTGCTTCGTCAGGGGCCACATACGTCACGAACATCGTGATCCCGCCCCCCACGATTGCGCCCACGACTGCACCCCGTATATCCCCGGGAATCGATTTGATCATCTCGACGATGAAGGATGACTTTGACCCCGCTGGTTCCGGCATAGCCTAACTCGCCGCCGGACCAGGCAAGATTAGAACAAGCCTGATGGCCTCGCTAAGGGCCTCGATCACAAAGGATCCACCTTCAACTATTCCGCAGGAAACGACATCAGTTCGGCGCTCAAAGGATGCCTGCTTGTACGCGGCGTCCATGACGCATTGACGCAACGTTGCGGACTCTTGACCAACCAGCGTGTTTTCAAGTGTTCCCAACTGGTCGGCATTCTCGTCCGTGCGCCATTTTTGTACGAGGGCCTGCATCAGCACTGGAATAAAGACATCCCATGCCGCGTCAGTCTCGCTCGGCTTTGTAGATGCAAGTTGTCGGTAGTCCCGTGCAGCGGCAATGGCTGGCTTTATGGTCGTGGTGCTTGCGGAGGCTGGCTCTGGATTGACATCGATAGAACAGTATCTTGTCGGCCGGTTCTCGTAGATGCTTACGATTAGCGTTCCATCGAAATTGACTTCCGCGCCATTACTGACAGTCTTGCATTGCTTGTAACTAGTGTCCGCGAAAGTCGCATTCACCATCACAATTAATGCGGCCAATGCCGCAAGTGATCGCAAGAGATGTTGCACGCCCCGACCCCAACCGATTGCGTTCCTCAAGAATACACGCATTTATTGAGGACTGTCGAGTGACGCAGTCGATGACGCGGAGGCTCTATGAGCGATTACGTATTATTTCAAATGTGGGGTCTCTTCCGGCGTTCTCTGATAAAGGGACACGAGTTTTACGTGGATCAGGCACGTAAACGCTTGCTGTCTCAGTTTGAAAACATGTCAGCTGAAGCTGACAAGGCCGCGGATGAGTGGTTGGAGCAGAGCAGTGGGGCATTTGATCCCGATCGGCACGATCCTGGCGACTTCTACGAGGCGGCCTACGAACATAGCATTGAGTTCTACCAACTCCTGAGTGACCTGCGTGATCGGACACGCTTGAGCGTCGTCGCGGGGATGTTTCACGAATGGGACAAGCAACTCAGGGATTGGCTCGTCCGCGAGATGCATCATTGGCATCGTGGGGAGACTGCCGCCTCGAAGGTCTGGTCGGCTGACTTTGGCAAAATTGCGGATCTTCTGCAGAGTTTTGGCTGGAATCTCCGAAGCGCCGAATACTTCAACACGCTCGATGCCTGCCGCTTGGTGGTCAACGTTTACAAACACGGTGCTGGTAAGTCTCTGGACGACCTGAAGCAGAGCTACCCCCACTATCTCCGCGACCCGGCTGATGAATCTCTGGACCTACCCGACACACGTTTTCTAGACCACACGCATCTCAAGGTGACGGATGAGCAGTTCCGGGCATTTTCGGAGGCCATTGTTGCGTTCTGGCGTGATGTCCCCGAAAGCATCGTCAGTGCTCAGGTGATGGAGGTTCCTGCTTGGTTCGGAAATGCCATCGAAACGGATCGTCATAGCTGATGCTGGGGTGTTGACCGTCTTTGACGGCTAGTCGAAAAGACGGTCACCAGCGGTCAATCCCCAAATCTGGCGATAGACGGCTTTCAGGCGACCCGGCACCTCTTGTTTTTCAAAGGAGTGTCGAGCGTGAAGCCCATTACCTGCGTCCTGGCCGAAGATGAGACGGCGAGCTGGAAATTGGTCTTCAATCTGGACAGACGGCGTATCTATGTCGGTACGGGGCGACCTCCGTACAAACGAGCATCGATCGAAGAGATGCTGGCTACGGAGCCGCAGGACGCACTCCAAGTGCGAGCGCGCGAAAAGCTCATGCCCATGGTGTTGGATGCCATGTGCAACAACTAGGTCTGGATACTTCTGACGATGACCCTGCCCGGCATTTGCGCCCTGATCCGGTTTGACGATGCGATAGTTCCACAATCGCCGTTTCGTAGAACGCGCGACAGATTGCGGGATGATCGATCCGAAATCCTTTAGCGTGCCGATATCAAATACTTCTCGTCCCATCTCTTCTTGACGAAAAGGCGCCAGGGGTGATTGCGCCCAGCATACATGTCTAGCTCGACCTGCTCGGCTGACAAACCGCGATAGTCCGCAAGCATTTCAATAGCGCGGCAGAAAATCTCATAGCGTTGCCCGCCTCGTCCTCTGGGTACCACGCCGGATTTCGAGCAAAGGCTACTTTGTTGATCGGTCAAGATGTCAAAGGACTTGGCCGTAAACTGATCGAGGATGTAGCCGTTGAACGGCGGAACGCAAAAATGGATTAACTTGGTAAAGAAGGCAGGCCCCAAGCCGGCAATCAGTGCCTGATCAAATCTGTCGTATGCGGTTGACCGCGGGATGCCGCTGTCTCTTGCTCGAGCAAGCAGGGTAGAAATGGGCTCGAGGACTTTGCCAATCCTTTTGCGGTTTGGCTCCCTAGCCACTCCCCAAGCAGTCACGGTCATCACACGCTGCACGTCACAAATGTCTTCTCGGGCGCAATACTCCCGCAGAGTTTGTCTGCTCAAAGCTACGCTAGGCAATGCCGCAGCTCTGGGGTGATCATGCCAATACTCCTTTGGGATACGAGTTCTTGTAACGGCGGAGGGGCACGCCTGAATTGCTAGCCCAAAGCGATCGAGCATTTCCGGCACAATGAGCGGGGCGTTATGCACGGTTTCATTCATAGCATACCGGCTCCCTACCGCCGGGACGGTTATAGGCGCTACGACCGCCACACAGGCGCCCGTTCCGCATAACATCATAAGGGCAATCGCACGTCCCAACGTAAGCGTCAAGAATTGGCCGACCACCCGAGCGCTTCCGAACTGGAGTGGGACTTGCGTCATTTGTCGGGCGAGCTACTCGCTGCGGTACTGGCGATGCCGGGCGCAAATATTGGGGTCGGGCAGCCCGTTCCAGAAGATCCTCGCGAATCCACCCTGAGACATCCGTTGCGGCAATGCGAAGCCAGTCCCCCTCGCGACCATGCACCTTGACCTGTTGTCCTTTTTGCAAGGTTGCAACGATCGCCGAGTTCGTCGTAGGGCTTTTACGAACTCGGGCCGCCGTCTTGGTGCGAAGGCTCAGCGGGGTAGTTTCGCCATCGAGGCGGATTTCTGTTTCAGGGACCAACAGCAGGTTGGCGGGCGGTGGGCTCGTTACCGATGCAGGCTTTGGCCGGATCGTCTTTTCGATGCTGGATGGAGAGGGCACCGGATCGGGCTCTTTGTTTCCAAACAGCCACCACCCCATTGCCAATGCAACTAGAGCCCAGCCTGGCTTTCCCCGAACACCCATGTCACCCACCCCTGGCGACAAGAAAGCAGGCGCGTTGAAAAGTGTCGAGCCTATACTCGAACCATCGAACGACCCGCAGCTACAAGTTAGATTGGCAACGAAAGAGCTACGTGCAACAAGTTGCATGAACATCCGGGGGGATCTCATGAAAAAACTACTGCCATTGGTCGCGCTCGCGGCTCTCACAGGCTGCGCCACGCCACCATCGAACATCAAGGCGGCTCCATCTGACGGCAAGCAATGCACCCAGGCAGATCGCGACCGGCTGGCCGACATTACGTCCCGGCAGCAACGAACCGCCAACAAAGACGCGTTTGGGGTGTTCATGATCGGCGTTCCGCTTGGTGGCGATGAAACCCATGAACCGGAAATAGCCCGCCTCAAGGGCAGGTGCGGCGTGAGGTAGTCTCCCGTGATTACGCTTTTAGCCGCGACGGTCATCTCGTGCCTGCAGCTCACGGCGGTGGACGGCGACACCATCAAGTGCAACGGCCAGAACATGCGTCTGATCGGAGACGGCGTGCCGTTCAAGTCAGGTATCGACACGCCAGAGATCGGCGGCCGAGCGAAGTGCGACCGTGAGCGTATGCCCGGTAAGGAGGCCAAGAAGCGCCTGGCTGAACTGCTTCGCGAGCCTGGGGTCCGGATCGAAGACACAGGCCACGTGGATGATACAGACCAGCGCCGACCGCTGGTGCGTATCAGGCTCGGGAACGGCCAGTTGGCGGAAAACATTCTGCTCCGCGAAGGCCATGCGATCATCTGGCGACCAAAGGTCAAACGGCCCTGGTGTGGATAACAGGAAGGAACAACAATGAAACTGAGTGCATTTGCTGTGTCCGCAGCCCTCCTGCTATGGCCGAACGCAAGCTCTGCGCGGAGTCTCACGCCGGCGCAGATCGAAGTCTATGAGGCGGTCATGATCGCCGAGATCCTGGTCGGCAAGTGCTCCCAGCAGAGCATTTCCAGAAATGTTGGTAGAATCAATGAGGTGACTGCGGAGGTTGGCATCGTTCAGGCAGATTTCGCCGATGAACGAGCGGGCTCCACCTGGGATCGGCTGAGCGCCGAGATGGGCGAGCTTACCGACAGTGATTGTGCCGCCTACTATAAGAAAATGGGCCCAGACGGTTCCGGCCTACTAACCATCTACTAGACTAAGCGCGGTACACAATCGATACTTGAGCGAGTTGGAATTTGGCGGGAGAAATGGGAACTGAAATCTGGGCCGGCGATCACTTAAAGCGCGAGGACGATGCCAACTTCCTGATTGACTACCTATTGGAGCGAAATGCTCAGGCGGTAGAGACAGGACTGCGCGGGACATCGATCAACGTGAGTGCCCCCTGGGGTGCAGGCAAAACCTTCTTTATGACAAGGCTAGCCCGACAGCTCGGCTCTCATGAGTTTAGGGTGGCGGAGGTTAACGCTTGGCGCGATGACCACGCTGATGACCCAATTTTTCCGGTCATGTCGGCCATGCTCAGGGCCCTAAATAAGACAGGCAAGAAGGCCGAGATCAGACAATCGCTGAAGAAGAACGCAGGCAAAATTGCCGTACGCGCTGGACTTGGCTTGGCCAAGCGCGGAGCGGCTTTCATCATCGGTAAGGAAGCGGTCGATGGAATAACCGACGAGGTTGCGAAGTCTATTGCCGAGGCGGCCGAGCAAACTATGAGCGAGTATGCCGAACAGGCGCTCGAGCGTTTTGAGGAAGGGCAAAAGGCGATCGATGATTTTCGCACGGAGTTGGCGAAGGAAGTCGAAGGCGATACGCCGTTATTCGTCCTGATCGATGAAGTCGATAGATGCCGGCCGACCTACGCGATTTCGCTCCTAGAGCGGATCAAGCATTTGTTCGATGTGCCCAATGTCATTTTTCTGGTTGCGACCCATACAGATCAGTTGGCTCATACAATACGCGCCGTGTACGGGGCTGGGTTCGACGCGGATACGTATCTCCACCGGTTCTTCGACCGCACATATTCGTTCGACCAGCCGACCCTGAACCAGTTTGTTGATGTGCAATGGGCCGAACTTGGGCTGCAGGAAGATCGCTATCTGCCCATTCCCGACCATACACAGCGCAAGATGGTTTCTGCAATTTCGCGAATGGTCGGCCTGTCGTTGCGAGATATAAAGCAGTGCATGGGTATGCTTAGTAGTGTGACAAATCGAGCGGAAACGAAAGTGCCTGTTCCGCTATTGTATGTGTATCCGCTTATTGCCGCATACCACTTGAGAAAGACTGGGGCATTCAACATCGCGACGGGCACGACCAATCGCAACACCGACCAGCAGATCGCCACAAGGGAATTTCAAAGTCTATTCAGCGGCGAGCCGCTTTTCATATTTCAGAACCGTAGTCACTTCGGCCGTCAGCAGATCGGGGAACAAACGGTAGAGCTTAGTCGCGTGTTGGAAACGTTCATGGGCTTGCTCAGCACTGGCTTGACGGAACAGATCGGTGGGGAGGCTTGGGAGTCCCGGTTTGTCGAGGACTATCGGCAGGCTGAGTTCGCAATTCTACATGGCAGCACCCACAGCGGCAGAAAGGTAGCGTCCATCCTCGAACTTTACCGTGCGATGATCCAAAAAGCCGGACGGATTGGACAACTTACCTAGTTGCTACGAAAAACCTGTTCCCACGACCCCGCATTGTGCGTCCGGTAGTGGTGCAACGTAAGTAAGGCCATGAGATGAGCAAGCGCGGCAGCTATTTGGGCGGGAACAGTGTCATTCGAGTGCGAGCGCCTACAAGCTCAGGCAAAAAGCAGCACGTTGGGGTGCTGAACCATTTGGCCGCCTACAACGCTTCTGTCGGGCCTAAGCCCGTGCCGCCGAAACCGAAACGAAAACCGGCCAAGCCATGATACGTCTCTCAACGAGAAAAGCCCGCCACCGCCGTGGATTCGGGCGATAACGCTGGACGAAGCGGGGTAGCTAAGCAACACGCACCTTTCCAATTGTTTAGCGGCCCGGTAATGTGCCCGTAGTTATGGGGGCATAATTGAAATATTCGGCAGCTATTACCTTAGTTCTTTTGTCAACGAATTCAGTCATCGCCGACGATACCTTTGTTTGGAGCGGAGCGTATGCCGGCCTCCAGGCTGGCTATGGATCTGGTTCATCGACGTACATCGTTGACATCTTTCCGAACCTCTTCATCCCATACGATCCGAAAGGCTTCTTCGGCGGGGCGTATGCCGGCTACAATGTCGAGGTAAAGCCTGGCTGGATAGCTGGCGTTGAGGCGGACCTCTCTGCCGGTGGATTGGAGTCCGGCAGAACCACTGTCCTCAATCCTCGGCCCACCCATGAGTTCGGTCACGCCGACATAGTCTGGCAGGGCGCGCTAAGGGCTCGCTTAGGCTATGACGCCGGGCGCGTACTACCATTTGCGACTGCGGGCTTGGCCTTAGCGACTTACCAACACTCGGTTGAGAACGAGTACATCTACGACGGCTTTAACCGAACGACGTTGGGCTGGACAATTGGTGCGGGCTTTGATTATGCGCTCACCAATCGCTTGATTGCGCGCGCTGAGTATCGATTTTCAGATTATGGCACTGACCACTACGACCGGAAATTCGTGGGTGGAGCGCTATCACACGAGGTCGACTTAGCTACGCAGGATGTCAGGATAGGCCTGGCATATAAGTTCTAGTCTCCGCCCCCGATAGATCACACGTCATGTGGGTCTGGTACTTTTGGCGCTGGCCGAATTGACAGCACAATTTGCTCTGGCTTTAAGTGACTGAGGAAATTGCTTGGGGGGTAAGCAAATGAAAATCGGGATCCGTCGCCCGAGCTTGAAGCGCAGTTTTGCCGCACGAACTTCCCCAAAGCGCATATTCAAGAGAAAGCTCGGTCTCAATGCCCCGCGGGGGCTCGGCTTCTTTAGCAATCCGAAAAGAGCTTTTCAAAATCGAGTTTACAACAGAACCACAATTTCGTTTTGGGCGCTTCTGGGCCGCCTCTTTCGATAGAACAGTTCGAGCCTCCCAGTTCGCATGAAATGATCATCCTTGTACGGCCGCCCCGCATAGCCGTTTGGGCAATCCTAGGAGAGAATTATGTCATCTGAGTTCGATCAGATCCCATTCGGCGCCGCTGAGTTCGCCGACAATCCTGAGCCGCGATGCCCCTGTTTGCTGCTTCTCGACACTAGCCATTCCATGAGCGGAAGCCCGATCACAGCGCTGAACGACGGTCTGTTGGCTTTCAAAGATGAGCTGGCCGCAGACAGTCTTGCAATGAAGCGAGTGGAAGTTGCAGTCGTTACATTTGGGCCGGTCGAAACCGTCACCGAATTTCAAACAGCCGACGTGTTCATTCCAACGTCTCTGAAGACGAGCGGTGATACGCCGATGGGCCGTGCAATCGAACACGGCCTCGAAATGCTTCGTAGGCGCAAAGACGAATATAAGGCGAATGGCATCTCCTACTATCGGCCTTGGGTGTTTCTCATCACTGACGGGGCACCAACGGACAGTATCACAAGAGCCGAACAACTCATCAGAGATGGCGAGACGACAAAGGCTTTCTCGTTCTTTGCTGTGGGAGTTGAAGGCGCAAACATGGATATACTTGCGAAGCTCTCTACTCGTCAACCGTTGAAGCTAAGTGGGCTCAAGTTCAGAGAACTGTTCTCTTGGCTATCTGCGTCATTGTCGGGCGTTTCGCAGTCGCAAGTCGGACAATCTGTTGCTCTCCAGTCTCCTGCCGGCTGGGCCGAGGTATAAGTATGCCGCCAGCGGGATGGCGCCTCGCACAGGCGAGTGCGATTGGGACTTCGCATGCTGGAACTGGGGCCCCATGCCAAGATACATGTACCTACTCTGTCTACGACGCTTCTGAAGGTCCAATCCTTGTCGCCGTGGTATGCGATGGTGCGGGTAGTGCAGTACACTCGGCTGTGGGATCATGGCTGAGTGCGCAAATCTTGCTCGAGCAGGCGTTTGTGCATTTCGATGGCGGTGGCCGCGTCGATGAAATCGACCGGGCCAAAGCAGCCAACTGGGTCGTTGAGATTGCGGAACGAATTGAAGCCCACTCGTCCAGTCTGAACCATGCTCTTCGCGACTATGCCTGCACGCTCGTGGCGGCAATTGTTGGCCCTGAGAGTGCAGCCTTCGTCCAAATCGGCGACGGCGCGATTGTGGTATCTCATGGGCAGGACGATGGGTGGTCTTATGTCTTTTGGCCGCAGCACGGCGAGTTCGCCAATACCACAAATTTCATCGTCTCGAAGAACGCCGTCGACGTCCTCGATTTTGAGATCGCGCCCCGCGCAATCAACGAAATAGCCATTTTCTCTGACGGCATTGAGAATCTAGTCCTGCACCAAGCTAGCCGTTCCGTCCATGGCGATTTCTTTGATGCCATGTTTCCACCCGTGCGGAGATCGACAGTCTCTGGGGAGGATGTGGCGCTGTCCGAAGGGCTTAAGGCCTATTTGCTGTCGCCAGTCATTTGCGAACGCACCGACGACGACAAATCGCTTCTCATGGCGACGAGGGTAACCACGGGTGCCGACAGATGAGCAGCCGAAAAGTGTCGGAAGTATTCACACTTCGAGGTGAAGTGATCAAACTCGGTTCGGTGCTGGGACAAGGGGGTGAGGGCGCGGTCTACGAACTTCCGGCGCATCCCAAGCACGTAGCCAAAGTGTACCACCGTTCGTTGGCTCAAGAGAGGGCGGACAAGATCCGCGCGATGGTCAAGCTTAAGACCGAGGCGCTGGAATCGCTCACTGCTTGGCCTTTAGGCCTGATCTGTTCGCACGAACAGAAGCCTATTGGGCTGATCGTCCCGAAAGTCGTCGGGCGCAAAGATATCCATCACTTGTATAGTCCCAAAAGCAGGCGGTCGGACTTTCAGCGCGTTGATTGGCGATTCTTGATCCGAGCCGCGGCGAACACCGCTCGTGCGTTTGCAGCGGTTCACTCCAGTGGATGCGTCATAGGGGACGTAAACCACGGTGGCGTCTTGGTCGCGCAAGACGCGACTGTGAGGTTAATCGATTGCGACAGCTTCCAAGTATCGCACCAGGGACGAAAATTTCTTTGCGAAGTTGGTGTCGAGACGTTCACCCCGCCGGAGCTCCAGGGCAAATCCTTCGCTGGTGTGTTAAGGTCATCGAACCACGATAACTTCGGGCTGTCGGTCCTCGCGTTTCTGCTCCTATTTATGGGTAGACATCCCTTTGCGGGCCGATATGCCGGCCAGGGGGACATGCCTATTTCCAAAGCGATTGAAGAGGTTCGGTTTCCCTACGGGGCCAGCGCCGCTTCTGTTGCGATGTCTAGGCCGCCGGGGACGCCGTCGCTTGCTATTGTCGGTCCTCGCGTCTCGCAATTGTTCGAACGTGCATTCTCTCGCCAAGCAGTCACTAGCGGGAGGCCATCGGCGCACGACTGGGTAACTGCGTTGGCAGAGTTGGAATCGCAGCTGAAGCAGTGCAATTCCAATCCGTCTCATTGGCATCATCCGTCGGGAGCATGCCCCTGGTGCCCAATGGAAGGCGCCACAGGTATTCCTTTGTTCTCGGTTATCGTTGCGCCAAATGCGACGATCTCATTCGATATCATTGGCTTCCAACGACAGGTTGACGCTGTCCAATCCCCAGGGCCGGCGCCGACGATCGCATCAGTGCAAATCCAGGCGTCGCCAGACGCAGTCCGTCTGGCTGGGAGCGAAAAGAATGTTAACCTGTTGGCAGGGGCAGCGGCAGCTGCATTCGTCTTCGCCACCTTTGCAACTGGAATGCCATGGCTACTAGTCTTGGCAATAGTCTCATACTTTGGTGTACGGAGCATGCTCAGCAAGGCAGACGAGGTTGCCAAATACCAGGCTGCCCACGCTGAAGCTGCCTCGACATGGCACAAAGCCTATGAGAACTGGCTCTTAAAGGCAGGGCCGGGGTCTTTTGACGATCAAAAGACCCGCTTGGCGGAGCTGAGACGACAGTGGGATGGTCTGCCCGCCAGAAGGGCAAGCAAGCTCGATGTCCTGAAGCAAAACCAACGAAAGGCCCAACTCGATCGGTTTTTGGATAACTTTGAAATTGCGGACGCGAAGATCGATGGTATCGGCCCAGGTCGAAAGCAAACGCTGGAATCTTATGGTGTCGAAACAGCCTTAGACGTAACACAGAACAAGCTTTACAGCGTTCCAGGCTTTGGCCCGAAGATGACGCGACAGTTGCTGGATTGGCGCCGTTCGATCGAGCGGAGGTTCGTGTTCGATCCCAAGAAGGGCATAGACCCCAGGGATATTTCAATGATTGACCAAGAGACGGTCGTCGAAAGTCGCCGTCTTCAAGATGCCTTGGCGAAAGGGCTGGCCGAGCTACGCCAAGTGCACTCGCAAATTCTGGCGACCCGGCAACATATGCGCCCGCAAATGAACCAGCTTCGGGAAAAATTTGATCAGACCCACGCCGATAAGCAAGCAGCCTCCAGCTAAACATCAATAAAAGCTGCCTACTCCCGCATTTTCAACCTTATCTTGCCGTCTAGATTGGAAACTTCACGGTAGGCAAAGACCGGCGAGCCGGAAAATTCGGTTCAAATGCCATCCTATGCGGCAATTGACTGTCGTCACACTCAAAGAAAGTGGCACGCTCGTGTAGATCGACGGACCTTGATGTCTTTCATCGTGCGTACCGCCGAAACGAGCGCCACAGATGTGGGCCCCGCGCACGGTCCATCAGCCCGATGGCTAAAAGGGCAACCACCGCAAATGCCACGGCCGCCGTCATCGCGCAAATGCCTCGCATGTTCTTCTGCATCCGCGCATCTCCTTTTAGATGACCGGACTCAACCGTCGACAGCCCAAACGGTTCCGCCAAGCCAATCGACTGCTCAAACCGGGGAGAGGACCACAGAAGCGTCCTCGTTCAGGTGCAAAGATACGCCGCCCATCCGGCAGTTCGATTGCCATCATCCCGTCAGGGGCGGCACAAGGTTCTGCAGCGCGAGTGCCGCTGCCGCGTCCGTTACCAGTGCCACAGGTGCAAGTTTCGTTTGCTTCTTCTGCGTCACGCGGAATTCCACGCGCCAGCGAAACAGGATGCCGATCGCGATCCATGCTGGCGCGCGACAGCCGAGACCCTTGCACCTGCAACTTTACTCTCTTGCACGATGTACTTCTGCGCGTCCGTAAAGAACCGGCGCCCGCGCGCGGCGGCAGTGTAGCATCTGTCTGCCCTGTCTTGCTGTTTTCGGACGTCGCGCCGTTAGTGATACCACCAACGGTCGGGCGGGCGGAGGGATGCTGCACGCCAGTTGAGATCCAGTTCGCCATCCTCCAAGTCGCCACGTCAACGGCGTAGCGCGTAAGGCAACTGATGCAGCGCGGAAGCACCGCCCCAATTCATCGCCTTGACATGCATTGCCCAGAGCGCCCGGAGCGCACGATTCGTTCGTCCGTGCTCACGCCAAAACGCTGGCGTTGACCGCGCGCGTGGCTCTTTCTGGCGTTGTTGCAGACACGCATCTCAGCGCAATTGTGCCTTCGATTCCGCATGTTTACGCGCCACCTCCTTGCAAGCCAGCGCTCGAACGTACGCCGGTTGAGGCGGTGATGGCGGCAATAGCTGTGCGCGCCAACCCGCTCTGACACCACGCTTCGAAGTGAACCACCCCAGAAGTACTTGCGTTCCGTGTGCTCGAAATGTCTCAAATTCACCGAGGACCCTCCATGCTACGAAGGAACCCCAACATGCTGCGATTTTGCACTACGCCAACGAGGTGTCAGGATCGGACGCTCACGAAACGACGTATGCGTCCGGTGGCTGCACGTGATGTCAGCTCTTGACGGGACTTTGCACTTTCCACGCCCAGGGCAGGAGTTCGTCGAGGCCGTTGACGGGATGCCCGTCGAGCATACGCTGCAATACGTCGGCGAGATAGGCGTAGGGCTCGACATCGTTGAGCTTGGCAGTTTCGGTGAGAGAGCAAACGATTGCCCAGCGGTCGCCGCCACCATCGCTGCCGGCGAACAGGTGGTTCTTGCGGCCGAGCGCAACAGGACGGATGGCGCGTTCGACCGGGTTGGTGTCAAGCTCGACACGGCCATCGGTGAGGAAGCGGGTCAGCCCGGTCCAGCGCGACAGCGCATATCGGATCGCTTCGGAAAGCGTGCTGCGTCCGGAGATATGCTGAAGCTGTACTTCCAGCCAGGCGTGGAAGGCGGCGACAACGGGTTTCGTTCGCTGCAGCCGGGCCGCAAGCCTGAGGGCCGGCGCCTGTCCGCGCACATCCGCCTCAACGGCGTATATTTCACCGATCCGGCGCAGCGCCTCAGTTGCCACGGGCGATCCGGTCGCTTCGACCACGTCATAAAACTTGCGCCTCGTATGCGCCCAGCAGGCAGCAAGAACGATTTCGCCACTGGCAGCGAGCTGTTCAAAGCCGGCATAACCATCGACATGCAGCACGCCCTTGAAGTGCTGAAGATGCGATACCGGGCGCTCGGCCTTTCGGTCCGGTGCAAACAGGTAGACTGCCGCCGGCGGCTCGGGTCCGGCCCAGGGCCGCTGCTCACGCGCATAGACCCACAACCGCCCCGTCTTGGTGCGTCCACGGCCCGGATCGAGCACCGGCACCGGTGTGTCATCGGCGAACAGATGGTTGGAGGCGAATATGTTCTTCACCAGCCGCTCGTGCAGAGCTTCCAGCCACCAGCAGGCGCCGCCGACCCAACCAGCCAGCGTCGAACGCGCCAGATCGACACCATGCCGGGCGAAGATCTGCGATTGCCGGTAGAGCGGCGTGTGATCGCAATATTTGGCGACCAGCACCTGCGCCAGAAGCGCCGGCGTTGCCAATCCGCCGGCGATCAAGCGCTCCGGCGCAGCCACTTGCGCTACGGTCTCGCAGGCACGGCAGGCGTATTTGGGGCGCGTGATGCGGACCACGCGCAGCTGTGCCGGAACCCAGTCGAGCATCTCGCTGACGCTCTCGCCGATCGCATGAAGTGCGCCACCACAGCACGCACAGGCCATACCGTCGATGTCGAGTCGCACGTCCTCGCGCGGCAGATGATCGGGCAGCGGCTTGCGGTGGGATGGCCGCTCCAATGGTGGATGGACGCTCGGTCTGCTCTCCCGGATGCGGGCGATGTCGGCGTCAAGGTCTTCCAGGGCGAGCGCCAGTTGATCGGGGTCGAGGCGCTCGGAACGCCTGCCGAACTGCGCCCGCTGGAGCTTCTTGATGATCGATTGGAGGCGTTCGATCTCGCCATCGCGGCTCTCGACGGTAGCTGCCATATCGCGCAGCAGGCGCTGCAAAAGTGCTGGATCGGACGGCAGATTGTCGAGATCGATCAACATGATCCAATCTACCATGAACCGCTCAAAAACCCAAGGATTCCGGTAGTTTCCGTGTCGATCGGCGGAACGTTTTCAACCGGCCAGAGCCGGTCTCCAGATGCGTTCGGGTGCGCGCCAGTCGATGCCCTCGATCAGCATGGCAAGCTGTGCCGGCGTCAGCGTGATCGAGCCGTCATAACCTGCCATACGCGGCCACACGAAGCTGCCCTGGTCGAGCCGTTTGGTGAACAAACACAGCCCATTTCCGTCCCAGAACAGGATCTTGAGCAGCGACGCCTTCTTTCCGCGGAAGGCAAACAGATGACCCGAGAACGGGTCCTGCTTCAACGTTGCCTGGACCAGCATGGCGAGCCCGTCGAGTCCCTTCCGCATGTCGGTGTGACCCAACGCCAGATGCACCTTCACGCCCGCCGGAACGATCATCATGGGCTCACCCCTCCGCTGTCGATCCGTGCGCGCACGACATCGGGATCACACCCTTCCGGCGCGAACATGCGCCGCCCATCAGGCAGATCGACGGCCATCATTCCGTCAGGTGGTTGCACGAACCTCTGCAGGGCCAGCGTCGCCGGCATGTCATCTGGTAGCGTCACGGATGCGAGTTTTGCGCGCTTCCTCTGCGCCACGTCGAACTGCACGCGCCAGCGGAACAGCATCCCCGTGACGATCCCGTGCTTGCGCGCGACGGCCGAGACGCTCACGCCTGGCTGGTTGCTCTCCAGCGCGATGGCACGCTTTTCCTCGTCGCTGAAGAAGCGCCTGGCAGCTTGCGGAGGCGGCGTCGGTCCATCCTTGGCGGCACCTGTCAAGTCGCTTTCGGGCGCCGTTCCGTTAGCACTAGTGCTAACGGCCGGGCGGGCGGAGGGATGAAGATGCGCGCGCCAGTCGATCTCAACCTCGCCATCCTCCAAGCGGTCACGCCAACGGCGCAGCGCATAGGGCGAAAGATGCAGTGCCGCGGCGTATTCGCGAACGCACATGCCGCTCCAGTTCATCGCCTCGACATGCATTGCCCAGAACGCCCGGAGCGCACGATTGCGCACATCCGTGCTTACGCCAAAACGTTGGCGTTGACGCCGGCGCGGCCCTTTCTGGCGTTGTTGCGGACACGCTTCCCGGAGCAATTGTGCCTGCGATTCCGCATGTTTGCGCGCTGCTTCCTTGCCCATCAGGTGGTCAAGCCAGCGCTCGAACGTACGCCGGTTGAGACGGTGATGGCGGCAATAGGTTGTGCGCGCCAATCCGCTCTGACGCCACGCTTCGACATGAATCACCCAGAAGGACTTACGCGCCGTGTTCTCGAAATGTCTCAAATTCACCGGAGATCCTCCACGCTACGAAGGAACTCCACATGCTGCGATTTTGCACTACGCCAACGAGGTGTCAGGACCGGACGCTTACGAAACGACAGAGGACGGCGAGATAAAAGCGCCTGCCCGAAACGCGCTAAGCCATTGGGATAGCTCGCGTTTTTTCGTGCACATCTTTTGGTCGAGTGCATCCGGCACAGTTTATGTGAGGGATTCCAGTACCTTCGCATGCACATGGCAGTTACTCCGGTAGCCGGCAGCCTCGCATAAGGTGGGAAGATCCGGGACATGCACAGCGCTTGAGCTGCAGATCGGCCAGCAGATCTAACGCGCCTTGCAAGGGTTGCGTGTTGGGCCGTTCAGGCCAGGATTGTGCTACCTCCGGTCACGCACAGTGGTTCAGCGGTGCGGCATGGCCGACCTGACTCGAAGCAGTCGCTTTCGCCACGCCTACTGAATGACGGCTTTGCGCCCCATGCACTAACCCGCTTCGCGGGAGAGTCGCCTCGTTCTGAGATGACGCGACAGGCATTGGCCTTGAGCGGGTAGAAGCTGCGGTCTGACCATGGAGTTCCCTTCAACGAGAGGAACTCGCCATGGATACCCTGTTGACCAATGCACCGACCACGCCGCTTCGCCAGCGCATGCAGCAAGACATGCTCATGCGCGGCCTGGGCTCCCATACCCGGCAGGACTACGTTCGTCACGTCCGACGCTTCGCAGTCTTCCTCCGACGCTCTCCCGATGCCGCGACGTCCGAGGACATCCTCCGCTTCCAGCTGTATCAGCATGAGAACGGTGTCGGCCCTGCAACGATCAACGGTGGAGTCTCCGCACTGCGGTTCCTGTTCCTGGTGACGCTGAAGCGGCGGGATCTGGCGCGTGCGCTGGTGATCACCCGGTATCAGCGCAAGCTACCCAACGTGCTGAGCGTGGAGGAAGCGGCGCGGCTGCTCGAAGCAGCACTAGGCATCAAGTACAAGGCCGCGCTTGGCGCCGCTTATGGCCTGGTGTTCGCGTGTCCGAGGCCGCTCATCTCAAGGTCGACGACATCGACAGCACGCGCATGCTGATCCGCGTTGACCAGGGCAAGGGGCGCAAGGATCGCAACGCCATGCTCTCGCCCCAGCTGCTGGAACTGCTGCGACTGTGATGGCGCGAAGGCAAGCGGCGCGGGGTGATGCTCCCACATGGCTGGCTGTTCCCGGGACGCAGTTGCACCGATCCGATCTCTTCGCGGCAACTGCATCGGGCGGTTCAAGAGGCAGCCGAAGTCGCCGGCATCCGCAAGCGCGTCAGCCCGCACACGCTGCGGCACAGCTTCGCCACCCATCTGCTCGAACAAGAAGTCGACATCCGCGTCATCCAGGTGATGCTCGGCCACAGCAAGCTCGATACGACCTTGCTCTACATCAAGGTCTCGACCCGGACGATCCACGCGGTCTCCGGGCCACTCGACCGGCTCATGGCGCTGATGGAAGGCACGACGCCGCCTTACGTCATGTTCGTTCACCGGCCCCTTAACCGGCGGCAGTGTAAGCCGTCTTTACGATCGTGAAGAACTCGGCCGCATATTTGCCCTGCTCGCGCGGGCCATAGCTCGAGCCCCTGCGGCCGCCAAACGGCACGTGGAAATCGACACCTGCTGTCGGCACATTCACCATCACCATGCCCGCTTCCGAATTGCGCTTGAAATGCGTTGCATGTTTCAGCGAGGTCGTCACGATGCCGGCCGAAAGACCAAATTCCGTGTCGTTCGAGGTCGCCAGCGCCTCTTCGTAATCCTTTACCTTGATCACGGCAGCCACCGGCCCGAAAATTTCCTCACGGCTGATGCGCATTGAGTTGGTCGCTTCGGTGAACAGCGCCGGCTGCAGAAAGTAGCCCTCCGTCGCCGCCTTTAAGCGCTCGCCGCCGGCCACCAGCTTGGCGCCTTCTCTCTTTCCGATCTCGATATAGTCGGTGTCCTGCTTGAGCTGGCTCAGATCGACCGCCGGTCCGATTTCGGTATTCTTGTCGAGGGCATCGCCGACGCGCAGGTTGCGGGTACGCTCAGCGAGAGCATCCACGAACGTATCGTGGATGCCTTCCGTAACAATCACGCGCGAAGCCGCGGTGCAGCGCTGTCCGGTGGAGAAGAAGGCGGACTGGGCAACGGTTTCTACGGCGACCTTGAGATCAGCGTCATCGAGCACGATGGTCGGGTTTTTGCCGCCCATTTCGAGCTGGAACTTGCGATTATGCTCGATCGAAGCGGCTGCAACCCGCTTGCCCGTCCCCACCGAGCCGGTGAAGGAGACAGCGCTGACGCCCTTACTGTCGAGCATGGTCTGCCCAACGACCGAACCCTTGCCCATGACGAGGTTGAGCACGCCGTTGGGCAGGCCGGCGCGAACAAGAATATCAACGATCGCCCAGGTCGACCCCGGCACGAGGTCGGCCGGCTTGATCACCACGGTATTGCCATAGCCGAGCGCCGGGGCAATCTTCCAGGACGGAATGGCGATCGGGAAATTCCACGGCGTGATGATGCCGATGATACCCAGCGGCTCGCGGGTGATTTCGACGCCGACGCCAGGGCGCACCGACGGCAGCACTTCGCCCGAAAGACGCAGCACTTCACCGGCGAAGAAATCAAAGATCTGGCCGGCCCGGGTCACTTTGCCAATGCCTTCCGGCAGTGTCTTGCCCTCTTCGCGGCTCAAAAGTTCGCCCTGTTCCTCCTTCGCCAGAATGGCTGTTCAAGCGATGAAATCCAGCTCAATCATGTATGAGGGTATGCCAGCACATTAAGGCTCTGTGATATCTAGCTGGAGAGAGGGGAGTGCCCCTCTGCCAGTGCTAAGATTTCCGCAAAGATCGAGACTGCAAGAACTCGAGGCTCTCGCACCGATGGGACCAAGCCCACCGGGCCGCGTAAGCGCGAAAGGTTGTCTTCCAAAGCACCACCTCTACGCATCGTCTCTAGTCGCCGATCACGAGCCTTTCTGGAGCCCTGGGCACCAATGTAGAAGGCCGGAGAGGCGAGAGCCCTTGTTAGGATCGGCGGTTCCAAACTGTGGTCATGGAAAAAAAGCACTACCGCAGTGCGGGCATCGATTTCCAGATGGGGAGGGAGGACTCCTCGACAAAGGGAGGCAGTGGCGCATCCCGCGGCACTAGCAACTCTGATCGTCTCCTCCTCGGGTGAAAGTAGGAGGTGGGGGTAGTTAAGCGAGTTCACTACTTGGGCAAAGAAGGCCGCCTCTGGTCCTATTCCAAAGATGACAAAACGAACATCTGGAATAAGTGCAACACGGTATCCGCACTTTGTCCAACCAGTCGGCCCAAGAGGGACTACAGTTAGATCGCCTCCAGCTTCCAAGAGCAGTGAGCAGGGCTCTCGGCGTGCGTAGAAACTCTCGATTTCAACCAGAATGGAAGTCGTAGGCCTAGGGATCAAAGTGATGTCCAGGCCGCCACCACACGGCAGCTGAATGTCCATGTAAGGAGAACCGACTCCGTAGCGGATTGCCCGTGGCCTCCCCTCTGCGAGCACTTCTTGCGCCTGAAGCGCTAGATCGCCTTCAATGCAACCTGAACTTAGGGTTCCTACTCGTCGACCTGACGCAAACAGTGCCATCATGGTACCTGGGCGACGATATGCTGACCCTTCGATGCCGGTGATTACCGCTAGCGCAGCAGGTTCATCTGCGTGAAGAACGGCGCTTAACACGTCATATGCCGTGTGATGGCCGCCATCTGATCTGCGAGAAGAAGATAGTAAGGCCGTATCTAGCTGGTCATGCATCGATGTGTTCTCGGAGACTGGCCAATTGTCACGTATTGGTGGAGTTGTTGCCGAAATGCTCATGATGAAATTGATTGGTTAGAAGTAAGTTTTGGCTTATCAAGAGAAAATTCAGAAGCTATTTCTATGAAGCTGTTAAGAATTTTCGAGTTACTCTCTCGATGCCAGACAAAATATGTTTCATAGAAAATTGAATTGTCGGCGATTTCCCTAGCTACTGTACCACTATGCTGGTTCTGCGAGGTCGACTCGGGGCAAAGACCGATGCCGATCTCGGCGGCAACAAGAGCGAAAAGCGCATCAGTTTGATGAACTTCTTGGGCGACCTTTGGAGCGAACCCTGCATCATGGCATTTTTGCTCGAAGGATTTGTGAAACTCGCGCCAGCCGAAACGGGGTGGCAAGACAAGTGGCTCGCGCGCTAAATCACTCAGAAATACTTTCGTCTTCAAACTTAGTCTGTGAGAGACCGGCAGAATGAGCACTGCAGGCTCCACGGAAATGCAGACAGTGTCGAGATTGCTGTCGCGTATTGGACCGAGGGCGAAGCCACAGTCGAATTGCTTGTCTGACACGAAACTCAGGAGGTCGTCCGGCGACTTTGGAGCAAATTCAACGTAAACGTCGGTGAATTGACGCCGGTAGCGAAACATGATCTCGGAAAGCGGACCTGCAAGCAACAGGTCGACATATCCAACACTAATGGTGCCTGCTTCTCCGGTCGGTGTTCGCCGGGTGAGGTGGATTGCTTGGTTCAATTGATGGATAACTCGCGATCCGTGCTCCTGAAACGTCTTGCCGGCTTCGGTCAGCCGTACTGTTCTTGTCGTGCGCTCGAGTAACTGTACTCCGAGGATCTCTTCTAGATTCTGGATAGTTCTGCTGAGCGCCGGTTGGGCCAAGCTTAGCCGGTCTGCTGCCCTGCCAAAGTGCAGTTCTGCAGCCACTGCCAGAAACGCTTGGATATGCCTGATCTCGATCAACATTGGGCACAACTCACCAGTGGCGGCGGAAGGTTGTTATTGGTTCAGGCGCGGGGCGGCGCATCTACAGTAAGAGCCTTTCTGCTGCAGCCGGATGTCCGACATGGCGCAACGCACGCCCAGCTCTGGCGATTGTCGATGTGTCATAGTCCTTCGCATCGATCGACAACGGTCGCGCTAGCGGTTGGCTGCCATAGGACCTGCTTATCTGGCCGGCTGGCGCCTCGCCATAGAGCGTCGTGCGCTGGCGAACCGTGCGACCGATGGATATCGCCAGCCGATCCATCTGTTCGGGGGGCATCTCTTCGCCGTGTTGGGCGCCGGCCGAGCGGGTGATGCTTTCGTTCATCAGTGTTCCGCCAATGTCGTTGGCGCCGGCTTTCAAGCAGACAGCTGCCCCTTCGCTGCCCATCTTCACCCATGAAGTTTGAACGTTCGAGATCAGGTTTCCGAAGGTGAGGCGGGCGACGGCATGCATCAGTACGGCTTCTCGGAATGTCGGGCCCTTTCGAGCATTCCCCTTGAGGTAGATCGGCGCCTCGTGCGCCACGAAGGGCAGGGGCACGAACTCGGTGAATCCTCCGGTTCGCTCCTGAATATCGCGAATAGCTAGAAGATGCGTTCCCCAATCCAGCGGGGTGTCGACGTGCCCGAACATGATCGTAGCGGTTGTCCGAAGACCTAGCCTGTGCGCGGTCTCCACGACTTCGCACCATTGCGCGGTCGTCAACTTGTCCGGACACAGCGTTGCTCTGACCGAATCGTCGAGAATTTCTGCGGCCGTGCCAGGTAATGTCCCGAGGCCTGCATCGACCAGACGCTTTAAGTAATTGGCGACCCTCTCGTTCGAGGACGCGGCACCGCTCCAAATCTCTAGCGGAGAAAAGGCGTGGATGTGCATGGCCGGGAGCGCGGTTCTGATGGCCTCAACAATCGAAAGGTAGGTCTCGCCGGTGAAGTCCGGATGAATGCCTCCCTGCAGGCACACTTCGGTAGCGCCACGGCTCCAAGCTTCTGTCGATCGCCGCACGATCTCCTCGAGATCCACCACGTACGGGCGGCCGCGAAGATTTTCACTCATCTTGCCTTTCGAAAAAGCGCAGAACTGGCATCGGTAGGTACAGACATTCGTGTAGTTGATGTTCCGGTTGACGACGTAAGTTACGACGTCGCCGCTGACAGCCTTGCGCATCTGGTCTGCCGCTTCGATGACATGCCTGAAATCACCGTCACGCGCCGAAAACAACGATGCGATCTCGCTCCTGTCGAGTCGCTGGCCGTCGAGGCTCCTCAAAACGGACCGCTCGATAGATGTAGACCGCACCTTGTTGAGTGCCGGATGCGGAAGGGGGGGAGGCGGAGCAACGGTAACCCCGCTCGTCCAACTGTCCTCGCGGCCAAGGCCACCAGCATCGCCGGCTCGCTTTACCATCGGTTGGACGAGCGGCGAGAGCCATCTCGGCCCATTGTAGCTGGGGTAGATCGGCAGGCGCGGAACCAGACTTTTACCGGCAAGGGCCGTCTTGGTACGCAGACTGTTAAGGCTTGGCCACGGCGCTTCCGGGTTCACATGGTCGATGGTGACGGGGGATATTCCTCCCCAGTCGTTTATGCCGGCCTCCAGCAGGTGCGCCAGGCCTTCGGAGCTCAGGTTCGGCGGCGCCTGGATGTTCATCTCTGGCCCCAGCACGAGTCTGGCCATGGCAATCGTCCAGGCAGTGTCGTTGAGATCGGGTTCCGGCGCGCTTGCCATCCTCGTTCCGGCTTTTGCCCGGAAGTTCTGAATGATCACTTCTTGGATGTGACCGTAGCGACGATGCAGATCGCGAATAGCGAAAATCGTTTCGAGGCGCTCCACGCGGGTTTCGCCGATGCCGAATAAAAGGCCTGTCGTCATCGGCACGTCAAGTTCGCCCGCGGCGCGCAGCGTCCCAATCCTGGCGTAGGGGAGCTTATCGGGCGAGCCGTAGTGCGGCCCGCCCTTCTCGCAAAGTCGGAGCGAAGTGCTTTCGAGCATCAGTCCTTGCGAGACCGAAACGCCGCGAAGCCGTGCGATCTCGTCATGCGTCAACACACCGGCATTGATGTGCGGAAGAAGCCCGGTTTCGCTCAGCACGGTTCGCGCCGCCTCGGCCAGATATTCCACGGTCGACCCGAAGCCCATACTCCGCAGCGCCTCAGCCGCGACGCTGTACCGCAGCTCAGGCTTGTCTCCCAGGGTGAACAACGCCTCGGTGCATCCGGCCCTTGCGCCTGCGCGCGCGATGTCGATGACTTCTTCGATCGACAAATAAGGTTTACTCAAACCGCGCGGTGCCTTCGCAAACGTGCAGTAGTGACAGACATCGCGGCAAAGCTGCGTCAGCGGAATGAATACTTTTGGCGAATAGGTGACGATATTGCCGTGCGCAGAACGGCACATGTCGGCGGCCTTTGCCATTAGTTCCTCAAGGGGGACATGTAGCCCGATTTCGGTTGCTTGCTCGATCGACAGATCATTGGTCATTGAAACGTTCATCCGTCACAGGAACTGCGGAGGGTTGCTGGTGCTTTCGATCGTCATGGATTTTCGAACAGCGGATAGGGGGCCGCGGGCCGCGATGCCTAGACTGCGAGCTAGCCTGGAGGCATTGGTGGTGTCTGGCATTCTGGCCAGGTCGACAATTTGTTCCGGCCAATCGATATCAAAGGCTAGGCCCGCCAGGTGTAGTTGCACGCTCGTCTGGCCCGATCGCCGGATGCTATCTACGTGTAGGCGGAAGCTGGAGGGCCCGAACTGGAAATTGATCGCGGCAGATGCAGAGAGACCGATGCAGTTGGTGCCTCCGTCCGGCTCAGCCTCGACCAGGGCAATCGGGCCAGGCAAGGCGATGGCGGCGGCCACCGTCGAAAGCTCGGCTGCGGCGACCATGGGGACATCAGCAGGGACGACTATGATCGGTCTATGATCACTTTCGCGCAGATGGCAAACCGCCAAATCGACAGATCGACAATACCCGGACGAACCGCTACCGAGCAGAGCGAGTGCCCCGTGATATCTCGAAAAATTTGCCGCAGCGTCATCGTCCGTGACCACCACGACACGCGAAACGTGGTCGCATGATCGGGCCGCCGCGATTACGTCCATGAGCATCGCCTCGACCAGTAGGCGACGTTCGTCGGCGGTGAGCACCCCGGCAAGACGCTGCTTGCCGCCCTCAAGGCTCCGGACCGGTATCAGCACAGTTGATCCTAGTGCTGTCTCTTGGGCGAAAGTGCCCGAAGCGGGTGTCATCGTGACCTCTTTCGGATTGAGCCGTCGTCGACGATGGCGAGCACGTCGCGCGCCAGCCGTTCGCAATCCTCCGGCTCGGGCATGGAAATGTCGCTCATGGCGACCGCGATACCCATCTCCCTGATCGCGGGAGCTAGCGCCGCGTCGGCGTGATCGATGACCATGCCGTCGATCAGTGGCTGGTAATATCGCGCCACGCCAAGTGCATTCGGCGTCATGCCGAGGTTTCGCATGTTTCTGGCGGTCGGTCCTTTGAAAGCACTTTCACCCTTTATCGGACTGACCGCGATGACGGGTGCGGGAGCATCGACTAGCGCCTTTCTGGCGCTATCCATCGCAATGATCGGCCCGATGCTGAGCACTGGATTGGATGGGCAGATGATCGTTGCCCTCAAGCTCGGGTTCGACAGGCCAGCCATGAATAGTGGCGACGGAACGGCGGTTTCGGCGCCTCGGTATTGGATGGCTCGAACCTCTGGCTCCGCGCGCCTCCGGACGAAGTAGCGCTGGAAGTCAAGTTCGCCCTCGGCAGTTTCGAGGATAGTCCGAATGGGGAGATCCGATGAAGGACAGATCGTGCACGTGACGCCCAGTCGCTCCGCCGCGGCAGCTGTCAGCGTCGAGAGTGTGGCACCACGGCGCAATTGGTCGGTTCGCCAAACATGCAGCGCGAGGTCCCTGTCTCCAAGCTGAAACCAGTCCTCGCCACCGAGATCTCCGATCGTATCCATGAAGTTCCAGGACTCGTCGGCGCGTCCCCAACCCTGCCCCCAGTTGTTTAGGCCGGCGATGGTGTAGATGATCGTGTCGATGTCCGGCGTTATACTGAGCCCGAGATGGTCAAAATCGTCGCCGACATTCGCCACCACAAGCAGCGCCTTGGCCGGCAGCGTTCGCGCCAGACCCATGGCTAGCTTGGCGCCTCCGACGCCACCGGACAGGGCTACGATCTCCAGTCCGTTGGCTCTCATATCAACTTCCTATCTAAACAGATCCATCTGGCGCGACCGAACCAGGGCGGTCGCACCGCCATTGGCGGCCCGCCATTCTAGTCCGCGCACCAGCACGACCGGAGTGCCCTCCGACGACTGGCCCTGAATCAGCGAAGCCGCCGCGGCAATCTCGTCGGCAAGACCAACTTCGGTGCTTTGTAACTGACGGCCGAACAGATCCCGGGTGCCGCGAAGGTCGGCGACCGGCGAGATGCCGGCAACACCGATTGCGGTGCCGGTAGTTCCTATTCTCCACGCCCTGCCGAAACTGTCGTTGATAATGACCGCCAGGCGCCGGTTCGTGGCTGATGCGAGTGCTGTGAGCAGTCTGACAGCGGAAGCATCTGGATTTTCGGGCAAGAGGAGCACATGCTCGTCACCATCGGGCGATCCGACATTGGAAGCATCTATTCCCGCATTGGCGAGAACGAAGCCCAGGCGGTGCCGAACGACCAGGATGTCGGGCACGGCGCGAACGATTTCCTGCGATTCGCCAAGGATCAGTTCAACGAGCCTCGCATCCTTCCTGACGGTTATGGCGAGTGCTTTCGCCTCATTGCTTGGAATGACGTCGGCCAGCCTTCTGCGCCGCGCTTCGACTTTCGAGACGATCTTCTGTGCATAGACGAGAATATCACCATCGAGAACCTCTATGTGCTGTGCCGCGAGCGCCTGAAGCGACATCTCAGCAAGATCGTCGCCACTATCAACGAGCGGAAACGGCGATAGCGCGAAGAGGCTGACGTGGCGGGAGGGCGGTTGCATGATTTTCCTATGAGTTCGGGCGTCCTGTTATTCGAATCCCGGCGCCGTCGATTCCGTAGTTCTTGTTGATAAATATCAGTACGGATGTCAGGCTTTCGGCCATTACAGAATTGTCGATGGCGCCGCCGTGCCAAGCCTTCAACCCCATTTCCTGGCTGAGCGCCAAAATGCAATCGCGCGCAGCTTTGTCGTTGCCAAACACCATCACGTCGCACTCATGCTCATGCTCGTCGTCATGCAGATGCGTTGCCGCCACATTGTGGAAGGCGGAGACGACGCGCACGCCGTCACCGAGGACCAGTTGAGCGGTAACGGCGGCAGAACCGTTTGGCGGCAGCGTCACCCTTGCGACCCGCGGCGGAACCAACGGCACCGTGACATCGACGACGATCTTACCCTGCACCTCTTCCTTGATTTCCTCGAGCGTGGCGCCGTGGCTGGCGAACGGCACGGTGAGGAAGACGATCTCGCCTTGTGCAGCGGCCTCCACATTGGTCATGCCAGTCACCTTGTTCCCGCCTAGCCTGCGGTTTAGCGCGTCGGCAGCCTCCGCGGCCTTCTCGCTGGAGCGCGATCCGATCGCCACGGAGTGCCCCGCCTTGGCAAGGCGGTAGGCGAGGCCAGACCCCAATGCGCCGGAACCCCCGACGATGGATACTTGGATAGATGTTTTCACGGCGGCTGCCCTCGAAATGAACCGATGCTTAGTTAGATGTGCGGAAGAACTTCTCGTCCGATTAGGTCGACCTGCTGCGGCAACTCGTCGGATGGAACGATGCAAAGCACGACGGACGTGGCGCCCGCGGCAAACAGCTCCTTGATACCCTTCACGGCATCGGCTGGTTCGCCAGCGATCGCAATCCAGTCAAGCCAGTCGTCGGGGATCTGATTAGCGAGATCGGCACTGTCTTCCGCCAGCAACTTCTCGACCGTATCGTTGACGCCGTACACGCCGGTCATCATCGTCGGCCCCATCGCTTGCAGGTAGAATGCGGTTGCGTCCCTAACTTTGTTGCGTGCGGCGACGCGGTCATCGCCGACACATGCCAGCACATATGTAACCAGCTCGAAATGCTCCGGCAGCCCGGAAGCTTTCCGAGTCTGCGTGATCTGGTCGCGGATGGCCTTGACGTACTTCGGGCCAGCGAGCACCGAGATCAGCATTCCATCGGCGATCTGGGCACTCAACTCGACCGATTTCGGTCCGACGACCGCAGTCAGCACCTTAACGTCGGGTGCGGCATGAGTGAGCTTGACGTTTTCAAAACTGGAATATTCTCCTTCCTCGGAGACCGTCTCGCCTTTGACCAGGCGCTTAATACCGGTGACGGATTCGCGTAGCGCGCCAAGCACCGATTTCGGGAACAGACCGATCTGCTTCATCCATGATGGCACACCATGCGCGACGCCGAGGCTGTCGAAACGACCCGGAAAGGCGCCAGCCAGGGTTGCTGCCTCCATGGCCGCGACAGCTGGATGGCGAACACGGTTCGAAACCGCGCCGATACCTACTTTTATGGTCGTTGTCGCCTGTAACGCGATCGCCGCGCTCGCAAAACCAGAGATCATGAAGCAGTCTTCAGCGATCCAGATCTCATCGAAGCCCGATTTTTCGATTTGCCTGCTAACAGGCGCGATGTCCTTGGGCGGAAGGTCGCCCAAGATGAAGACTCCAACCGGTTTGTCGCTCTTTTTCATAAGAATACTTTCCTTCTCGCTTAGGGCACTGTCGGGTCTATGTCGGCTCGTCGGCGAGCAGCGCCGCCAGGACGTCTTCGGGCGTTACCGGCACTTTGAAGAAGGGTTTGCCGATCGCGTCGCTTATCGCGGATGCGATCACCGCGGCTGGAAGCAGGATTGGAGCTTCCGCGACGCCCTTGGCGCCGAACGGCCCGTTGGGATTGTGGTGCTCCGTCAGGATAATTTCGACACGCGGAATGTCGACGGATAGAGGCAGGCGGTAGGACTCCAGCCCTTGCTCGATTGGCGCTCCCGTCGTTGGGGACAAGCGGAGACTCTCGTAGAGGGCATAGCCGATGCCTTGCGTCACGCCGCCTTGTATCTGGCCTGCTATGCTCTTTGGGTTTATGGCCATGCCGACTTCCTGCGCAACGATGTACCGCAGCACCTTGACGTTGCCGGTAACTGGGTCGACTGCCACCTCGGCGAAGTGAACGTGATAAGTCGGCGAATTGAACACCGGCGCTAGCATACCGCTTGCGCAGCCATTGTCGTGTGCGACGGGTTGAATGGAGCTGCCGCCGGCTCCATAAAGCGACCCTTCCGAAAAAGTGCTGGTAGCGCCCAGTTCCGCGAGTGATACGAAAACGTCCGGGCGATGCCGAATGCGTGCCTGCTGATCCACCAACTCGATCATATCTGGCTCGCATTGCAGGAGCTTTGCGGCAAGTGCGATGATTTTCGCCTTGAGATCCTTGGCCGCGGCCAGTGCGGCGCCACCGGCGACGAGCGTTGTGCGTTGGCCCTGTGATCCGCCATCGAAGCCGCCGACGTCCGTATCGGGGTCCGACATTAGCACATTGTTCGGGTCGATTCCGAGTTCGTGGGCGACGATTTGGCGGATGCCGGTTTCCACTGCACCGCTCCCGTTATCATTTGCGCCGGTGACCACGACAACCGATCCGTCTTCTTGAAGCTTGACTGTGGCGGAGCCAGGAAGCGGATTGGTGGGCCAGATGGCGGGCGAAATCGCTATGCCATGGAGCGGAGCCTTGGATGACTGAATGTCATTCCAGGGCGCGATAGCTTCAATTGCATCGAATTGTTTGCGAAGAATGTCGGCATCGTCCAACGTCTGGCCATTCGACATTCGATCGCCAGAACGAAAGAGATGTCGCAATCGGTACTCGCGGCGGTCGACGTTGAGCTCTGACGCGATGTGGTCCATGTGGTTCTCAAGCGCGAAATACATCGGCACACCGGTCACACCGCGCATCGCTGCCGTCGGAGCAGCATTGGTGTATACCAGCCTACCCACGGCCCTGAGTTTGCCAACACGATAGTTGATCGCAGCAAAATGGAATGGAAAACACGTCAGAAAAGACATTTCACCGGTATAGGCACCGTTGTCCATGTAGCATTCAACATCGCGCGCAAGGATGTTTCCTTCCGCGTCCAATGCCGACCTGAACTTGATAACGGTCGCTTCTCGGCAAGGCGCGGTGATAATGTCCTCATGCCGCGTGTTGACGATCTTTACCGGTCGTCCACGGCAAGCTCGGGAAAGCGCGATAGCATATGGCTCGACACTGAAGTCCAGCTTACCGCCAAAGCCCCCGCCATATGGGTGGCCGGCCACACGCACTTTTGAAATAGGAACGTCAAAGAATTGGCTAATGCGGTTGCGCACATTGTAGGGCCATTGGCTGCCTGTGTGAGCTATATAGCGACCGCCCCTGTAGATGCCGACAGCATTCCGAGGTTCGATATAGGCCTGGTACTGTCGTTGTGTCGAATAGACGTCTTCGACGACCCGAAATGCCCTCGCAAACTCGGCGTCGACTTGCGCGTCCGTGCCTTGGCTGGCGGACTCTGCAGCAATGTTGCCGTAGCGTAAGTAGTCGCCTCCTTCGCCTCCAGCAGCCATTCGGTAGTTCTTGAGATCCGGGTGGACGAGGGGAGCCCCTCGCGCAATGGCGTCCTCTATCGTGCAAACAGCTTGCGTGGGTTCGATTTCAACAACGATGGCTTCAACGGCGCGCAGCGCGCAATCGACCGAATCCGCCGCGACGGCGGCAATTGGCTCGCCGATGTAGCGTACGACTTCGCGTGCGAACATCGGTGTGTCGCGGATGATCCAGCCACCAAGTACAGAGGGCATGTCGCTAGCTGTAATCACGGCCCTGACGCCGGGGATGGAGAGCGCCTTTGAGACGTCGATGCTGATGATCCGTCCAGCCGGTACCTTTGATCGAAGGATCTTGCCGGCGAGCGTGCCCGGCTCGGCAAAATCGAACGAGAAAATGGTCTCACCGCTCACTTTTGCATGGGCGTCCGGTCGCGGCAGCCCTAGTCCGATTGCGTTCATGGACGCCCCCTGTTTGCCTCGGCCGCCGCCAGCGCAGCGTCCACTATCTGGGAATAGCCAGTGCATCTGCAAAGGTTGCCGGCCAACGATTCCCGCACTAGTGCTTCGTCTGCTTCTGGAAAACGGCGCAGTAGAGCTGTCAGAGACAGGACAATACCTGGCGTGCA
The DNA here is from genome assembly GCF_946995915.1 of Aminobacter niigataensis. Lineage (GTDB taxonomy): Bacteria > Pseudomonadota > Alphaproteobacteria > Rhizobiales > Rhizobiaceae > Aminobacter > Aminobacter niigataensis. Next base: position 562,761 of record NZ_OX341517.1, on the reverse strand, counting down.
GTAGCCGCACTGGACTCCACCGAACTCGACCATGGCGGATTTAACTTGCTCCGCCAGTAGGTCGACCATGCCCTCTATTGTCTCCACATTTCTGCCTTGCACGGCCGCGGCAGGGTAAATGCATGAGTCGACAGGTTTTCCGTCGATCAAGACGGTGCAGGCGCCGCACTCCCCCTCGCGGCATCCTTCCTTGGTGCCGAGCAGGTGCAACTCCTCGCGGAGCACATCCATCAAGGTTGTGTCGGCGCGGACAGTAAAGGTTTCGCTCGTTCCGTTGATCGACGCAGTAATGTTCATGGTCAGTTCATCCGCTCTGCCTGCGCTCTCGCCGCGCACTGCCGCAAGGAGTGTTCGAATATTCTGGGCAAGACGCGCAGTCGGTATTCTCGGGTGCCGCGAACGTCGTCGATCGGAGAGGCTCTTGAGATGACCAGCTGCGCCGCCTCAGCAATTAGATTTGGTGAGAGGTGCTCATTAATAAGCAGTGTTTCGGCTTCCACAGCCCTATAGGCGACTGCTCCAACGGAGCCTACCGCGATCCTCGCATCCGTAACCATTCCACAGTTGCTAAACGTTATGCGAAGCGCGAGATTGGCAATCGAAATCTCCATTGCGCCACGGCGGCCTACCTTTTCAAAGGCGTCTGCGCTCCCCAGACTGGGGATAGCAAGTTCAAAGGACGTTACCAGTTCGTCCGGCTCCCGAATTGTCTTGCGCCGGCCGACCACGAACTCGGTTATGGGAACGCGTCTTTCACCCCTGGATTTGCTTTCCAGTAGAACTACCGCGTCATGAGCGAATAGAACCGGCGTCAAGTCCGCGGCGGGGGACGCATTGCAAACGTTGCCGGCTATCGTTCCAACCGATTGAGTTTGCCATCCGCCCGACAAGGATGCAGCCTTGCGCAACGCTGGAAATCTTGCCGCTACCAGTCCAGATTCGGCGAGCATTCGTTGAGTGGTCAGGCCACCGATAGCAATGCTGTCGGCCGTTGATATCTGGTCGAGATTGGGGATTCGCTCAACATGCAGAAGGACTTTCGGAGCCAACTGCTTCATCGCTAGCTGCACCATCACATCGGTGCCACCTGCAATCACCTGCAGATCCGGCCCGAACCGATCTAGTCGGTCAAGCGCCTCCTCTTTGGATGTCGCAGACACAAACTCCATAGAAACTCGGCTCCCGTTTTTCTGCTTGCACCTCGAAGGCTAGCTCCAACCTGTCCGGTGGATCAATGCGAAATGAGCGGGTATTATTGCGTATGAAGCATTAATCGAGGTGACGTTGTCACTTGCTCATGACCTGCGTGCGAAGGCTACGGCGTCAGGCTCCGATCAAGGCGACACTTATCGCGACACCTATAGCAATCAGCGGTCGGTAATCGTCAGACGGCATTAGAGCTGTGTGTTTCTGTTGAATAGCTTTCGGTTCGAAGCAAGGCGGATAAGGTGCCGGCGGTCTCCGCCGACAGCTCCGAGTTTTCATCTCAAACCATTGAATGAACGGTGCCCTAGGAACAGGGACCGTCCTGGAAATTGGTACAGGAGTGGTCACGAAAATGGACACAAAGAGTATTGGGCAGACTGACCCGAGAAGAAACAGACGATCACATATCGATCCCGTCACTCACGAAATACTTCAGGGCAAATTGCTTTCAATCGTTGACGAAATGGCCATCGTCATGACGAAGACTAGTATGAGTCCGGTGATTTACGAAGTTCTCGACTTCGCCTGCGGAATCTGTGACAGCCATGGTGCTTTGATAGCGCAAACCAACGGAATTACGCTCTTCACCGGGACTTTTGCGGCTCAGGTTAAGAGCGTCATCGAAACGTTCGGCAGGGACCTCGCTCCTGGCGATGTGATCGTGACAAATGACCCGTTCCGTGGTGGTACGCACGCATGCGATTTCGCAATCGTCCGGCCTGTTTTCGCCAGTGGTGAGATCATTGCCTTCGCAATCAACGTGGCTCATTGGCTTGACGTCGGTGGCGCGATTCCGGGCAGCCTGCCTCCCAACGCCATTTCGGTGTTTCAGGAGGGTCTCCGCCTCCCTTGCGTACGCATCGTTCGGGACGAGACGATCGTGATGGATATCCTGCAGATCATTAAGGAGAATGTACGGCTCCCGGATATGGCTGTTGGGGATCTCAATGCCCAACTGGCAACGGTTAGGATCGCTGAACGGCGGCTTCTCGAGATCGTGCGGCGCTACGGGGCAGCCACGCTGCAATTGACGTTTGACGTGCTCATGGATGACAGCGAACTCCAAGCTCGTGCCGCAATCTCTGCACTCCCGGATGGGGAGTATACAGCGGTCGATACCATTGACGAGGACGGGGTCGGCGGCCAACCGATCGAGGTGACGGTGCGCGTCCGGATCGAGGGTGATCGGATGGAAGTTGACTTCACCGGTTGCCCTCCCGCCGCAGCTGGTCCTATCAATTGTGCAAGAGGCGCTCTCAACTCCGCCGTCAAGACTATCTTCAAGGCGCTTGTGGCCCCACAAGATCCTTCCAACGAGGGGTGGTTTCGGCCGCTAACTGTGACGGCGCCGCCCGGAACGATTTTTACAGCCGAGAAACCTTCGCCCACGGGTTGGTACTATGAGGGTTCGGTGCATGCCTCCGAGCTTGTGTGGAAGGCACTGGCTCCTATCGTGCCCCACCGTTTCTCCGCTGGATCCTATACCAGTCTCTGCGTCACCTATATTTCCGGTCGCGATGACGCTGGGAATCTCTTCGTCCATATCGAACCAGAACATGGCGGGTGGGGTGCCTGTTGCGACCAGGACGGCGCTAGCGCCCTGATTTCCCTGACCGATGGCGACACCTACAACTACTCGATCGAGCTTATCGAAGCGAAGTTTCCACTCCTAGTGCGCCGCTACGCACTCAACACCGATGGTGGAGCAGGCGCGGGCCGCTACCGTGGTGGCTACGGCCTAGTGCGCGAATACCAAATTCGCGGCGACGATGCCGAAATCTATTGCGGGTTTGGACGCACCGATACACCGCCTTGGCCGATGGAGGGCGGTCAGGAAGGGTCGACGAATTATCTTGAGGTCCTCAGCGAGCAGGGTGACCGCGTCAAATTGAGGCGATCCCCAACACGCACGGTGTGGAAAGGCGATCTGATCCGGATCGTCACAGGTGGTGGAGGAGGCTGGGGAAACGCTTCCGAACGTGAAACAGAAGCGATCGCGGCTGACATACGCGATGAACTCATTTCAATCGAAAGAGCGCGCACGGAGTATCCGCAAGCCGCTGCACTTCTTGCAGCGGGCGCCAGACATGCTGAGGAAGCTGCAATATGATCCGTCTTGCAACAGACGTCGGAGGGACGTTCACTGACTTGATCGCGTATGATGAACGCGACGGGCAGCTTTTTTTCTCGAAAAGCCTGACGACGGTGGGCGATCAGTCAATTGGCGTACTCGACGCAATCGCGCTGGCCGAGAACAACGGAATGGACGCTGCAGGTGTGGGCTTTTTCGTCCATGGAGGGACCACTGTAATCAATGCGATCACCGAGCGCAAAGGTGTCCGAACTGCTCTCATCACAACTGAAGGGTTTCGGGACGTCCTAGAGATCGGCAGAGGCAATCGGCCGGACCTCTACAATCTGCGCTCACGCACGCCTGAGGCGTTTGTGCCCCGCCATTTACGTCTTGAGGTCGAGGAGCGGCTCGATGCACGCGGTGAGGTCCTGACCGATCTGAAAGAAAGCGACATTTTCGATTGCATTGCCACGCTGAAGGCCGAAAAGGTGGAGGCCGTGGGGATTATTTTCCTTCACAGCTACATCAACCCGGCTCACGAAATGCGCTGCGCGGAAATTATCAGGGAAGCGTTGCCTGAAGTCTCGGTCTGCGCGAGCCACGAAATTTCCAGGCAGTGGCGCGAATATGAGCGATCTAATACGGTCGCTTTGAACGCTTTTGTGCAACCGATTATCCGCCGATACTTCCGCAATTTGGAGCAGGCCCTTGCTGTAAAAGGATTGCATTGCCCTTACTATGCAATGCAATCCAACGGCGGCATCGCCAGTTTTGACAAAGTCGTGGCTACGCCGCTTACACTGGTTGAGTCCGGACCGTCTGGAGGCGTCGCGGGCGCCGCCCGCATAGGATCGGTTATAGGCGAGCCGGACGTGCTCTACCTTGACGTCGGTGGTACCACAGCGAAGTGTTCGCTGATCTTGAACAGTCAACCGAAATTGGACAGCGAGTACAGGCTGGAGAAAACGCGTCTGTCTCCCGGATATTCCGTCCAGGTGCCGGTCGTCGATATCGTCGAAGTCGGCACCGGTGGCGGTTCAATTGCCTGGATTGATGCGATCGGGCGGCTGCGTGTCGGCCCCCAGAGTGCAGGTTCGACCCCTGGACCAGCTTGTTACGGACGTGGCGGAACCCTAGCGACCGTCACTGATGCCAAGCTGATCGTGGGGGTCCTGGATCCTGCCAACTTCGCCGAGGGTAGGTTGGCGCTCGACGTTGGTCTCGCTAGAAAAGCCGTCGAGACCGTGGCGCAATCGTTGAATACATCGATCGAAGCAGCCGCCGAAGCGATACTTCGCGTCGCTGAGGAAACGATGATCAATGCGCTCAAGCTCGTGACTATTCAGCGTGGCCACGATCCGCGTGATCTTGCCTTGATCGTTTCCGGCGGCGCGGGCCCAATGCTTGGCGCGAGGCTTGGACGTGAACTGAACGTACGCAAGACGATTATTCCTACTCATCCCGGTGTCTTTTCTGCGTGGGGAATGCTTGCAGCGCGACCCCGTGCGGATTTGCGCCGTACAGTTTTCGGTCGCGTCGATGACGCAGGTATAGCGCTCGTCAATCGCCTCTTCGAGGAACTGGAGCGCGAGGCAGTCAACTACTTCGATTTGCCGTCGGTTGACGGGCTTGTTTTGACGCCTATGCTCGAGATGCGCTATCGCGGCCAGGAACATAGCGTTTCTGTCAATTTTGACCGCTCAGGTTCGATTTCAAGCCTTCTGGAATCGTTTAACTCCGCCCACGAAAAGGCATTTTCGTTCGATCTTCCTGGTACGTCTGTTGAATTTACCACTATCCATCTGCAAGCCGAGGCGGTCAGCGATGTGATCAGGGTAGCGCCGATAACGTCAGAAGGTCTCAACGTTGACGTCGCAGTGAAGGGCTCGCGAAACGTCTATTTTGGGGAAGACGAAGGTTGGCATCAATGCACAGTTTACGACCGCACTAAGATACCTTTTGGCGTAGCTCTCAACGGCCCTGCGCTTATTGAGGAGCCAACGACAACGACGCTCATCCTCAGCGGCCAGCAATTCAACATCGATGAATTTGGACAATTGATCATTTTTTGATCAGTGACTGGTTTCGCGAAAGCACCATGTGCTTCGAAACGGGCGATCGCTCCGGCGTTGAGCCTATTGTTGAAGGCCAATATCCAGCCGAAAGGATTGTGCGGTGGGCCAGACGATATTCATACCCAGAGAGTTGGATGCGATTGAGAGCCGTGTTGGGGCTTCGCCGGATACGGTGAAACGCCTTGTGGCGCTTGGTTTTGCGGTTGTCGTCGAGACGGGTGCAGGGACCTTGTCGCGCATTCCCGATGCCGATTTTGCGGCGGTCGGTGCGGTGATCGGCAAAGCGTCGGATGCCGCCAAGGCCGATGTCGTGCTGAAGGTGCGCCGTCCTTCGGAGGCCGAGGTCAAGGGCTACAAGCCAGGTGCTGCGGTGCTTGCCACCATGGATCCTTATGGCAATGAGGCCGGTGTGGCGGCGATCGCCAAGGCCGGGGTGACGGCGTTCGCCATGGAGTTCATGCCGCGCATCACCCGTGCCCAGGTGATGGACGTGCTGTCGTCGCAGGCAAACCTCGCCGGCTACCAGGCTGTCATCGACGGTGCCGCCGAATATGACCGGGCGCTGCCGATGATGATGACCGCAGCCGGCACGGTTCCGGCTGCCAAAGTGTTCATCATGGGCGTTGGCGTCGCCGGCCTGCAGGCGATCGCCACCGCACGCCGCATGGGCGCGATCGTCACCGCCACCGACGTGCGTCCAGCAGTCAAGGAACAGGTCGCCTCGCTCGGCGCAAAGTTCCTCGCCGTCGAGGACGAGGAGTTCAAGGCAGCGGAGACCGCTGGCGGCTACGCCAAGGAGATGTCGAAGGAATACCAGGCCAAGCAGGCGGCACTGACCGCCGAGCACATCGCCAAGCAGGACATCGTCATCACCACCGCCCTGATCCCGGGCCGTCCGGCGCCGAAGCTGGTGTCGGCTCAGATGGTCGCCTCGATGAAGCCGGGTTCGGTGCTTGTCGACCTCGCCGTCGAGCGCGGCGGCAATGTCGAGGGCGCGGTGCCGGGCAAGGTCGTCACGACAGCCAACGGGGCAAAGATCGTTGGCCATCTCAACGTGCCGGGCCGGGTCGCGGCGTCCGCCTCGCTGCTTTACGCCAAGAACCTGTTCGCTTTCCTCGAGACCATGGTCGACAAGGCCTCGAAGCAGATCGCCATCAACTGCGATGACGAGCTGGTCAAGGCAACCATGCTGACCGATGGCGGCAAGGTGGTTCACCCCAACTTCGCTGGTGCTCCAGATTCGCCGGCACTTAGCACGGCCGAAGCCAGAAAACAGGTGGATGCCTACACAAATGGCGGAGACGCGTGATGGAAGGTCTTCAGAAAGCCCTCGACCAGCTCGACCAGGCGGTCGCCGCCGTCCGGCTCGGCGTCCAGGATCTCGCCACATCTGAAGGTGCGGCCGAAGCTGCCGGCAATGCGGCACATGCCGTCACTGGCGGTGCGATCGACCCGTTCGTGTTCCGCTTCGCCATCTTCGTGCTGGCTATCTTCGTCGGCTACTACGTCGTCTGGTCGGTGACGCCGGCTTTGCACACGCCGCTGATGGCGGTCACCAACGCGATCTCCTCGGTGATCGTGGTCGGGGCGCTGCTCGCCGTCGGCATCGCAGCCTCCGGGCTTGCCACCGGCTTCGGCTTCATTGCCCTGGTGCTCGCCTCGGTCAACATCTTCGGCGGCTTCCTCGTCACCCAGCGCATGCTGGCGATGTACAAGAAGAAGGACAAGTGACGTGACCCTGAACCTCGCTTCCTTCCTCTACCTGGTCTCCGGCATCCTGTTCATCCTGGCGCTGCGCGGCCTGTCGCATCCGACCACGTCCCGCAAGGGCAACACCTACGGCATGGTCGGCATGGGCATCGCCATCGTCACCACGCTGGCGCTGGCCAAGCCGTTCGCGACCGGCCTCGGCCTGATCGTGCTCGGCCTCGCCATTGGCGGCGGTGTCGGTGCGGTCACCGCACGCCGCATCGCCATGACCTCGATGCCGCAGCTGGTCGCTGCCTTCCACAGCCTCGTCGGCATGGCCGCCGTCATGGTGGCCGCCGCCGCGATCTATGCACCCGAAAGCTTCGGCATCGGTGCCGTCGGGGCCATCCACGGCCAGGCGCTTGTCGAGATGAGCCTTGGCGTTGCCATCGGCGCCATCACCTTCACCGGCTCGGTCATCGCATTCCTCAAGCTCGATGGCCGCATGTCGGGCAAGCCGATCATGCTGCCGGCCCGCCACCTGATCAACGCAGCACTCGGCATCGGCCTGGTCGTGCTGATCGTGCTGTTGGTCACCACCCAGTCGACCACCATCTTCTGGCTGATCGTGGCGCTCTCGCTGGTGCTCGGCGTGCTCCTGATCATCCCGATCGGCGGCGCCGACATGCCGGTCGTCGTGTCGATGCTCAACTCCTATTCGGGTTGGGCGGCCGCAGCCCTCGGCTTCACGCTCGGCAACCTGGCGCTGATCATCACCGGTGCGCTGGTCGGCTCCTCGGGTGCGATCCTGTCCTACATCATGTGCAAGGGCATGAACCGCTCGTTCATCTCGGTCATCCTTGGCGGCTTCGGCGGCGAGACCGCTGCAGCTGCCGACGACGGCATCCAGCGCACGGTCAAGACAGGTGCCGCCGACGACGCAGCCTATCTGATGATGAACGCCCAGAAGGTCATCATCGTGCCGGGCTACGGCATGGCTGTCGCCCAGGCCCAGCATGCGCTGCGCGAGATGGCCGACAAGCTCAAGGCCAATGGCGTCGAAGTCAAATACGCCATCCACCCGGTGGCCGGCCGCATGCCCGGCCACATGAACGTGCTGCTCGCCGAGGCCAACGTGCCTTACGACGAGGTCTTCGAACTGGAAGACATCAACAGCGAGTTCTCGCAGGCCGACGTCGCTTATGTCATCGGCGCCAACGACGTCACCAACCCGTCGGCGCGTGACGACAAGAGCTCGCCGATCTACGGCATGCCGATCCTCGACGTCGACAAGGCCCGCACCTGCCTGTTCGTCAAGCGCTCGCTCGGTTCAGGTTATGCCGGCATCGACAACACGCTGTTCTACAAGGACGGCACCATGATGCTGCTCGGCGACGCCAAGAAGATGACCGAAGAAATCGTCAAGGCTATGGATCACTAACAGAATGGCCTCCCAAGCCCTCAGGTTGGTTAGTCCAAGCTAACCAACCTGCTTTTTTTTTGAGTGGCGCTTTCCTTGCCTCCGCCGACGTTACAAAAATCTCGCTTATCCGATTGCGGCTGTCCAAAGCGTCTCCTCTAGCTAACTGGAGCCGCGTCTAACTAACTGGAGCCGCGCATCCGGCGAGAAATGTATTATCGACCCCATAGCAGTCGAACCGCGCCGTAACACGGGATGATTGCCCTGCAATAGACTTCGCGCATGATGTGATCGTGCGGCCGTAAGTCTCACCATGTACAACTTGCGCCGCGTGGTTTTTGCACTGGTAGAGAAGTCCGAGCGTCAACCACCCATCGTGGGGCGTCGAACGGTCCCTGCTGCCGCTTCCTGCCCAATGCCGAGAGGTTTGCGACGAAAAGCGTTGGCAACCGATATCTATAACTATGGGGGATCAAACGCCGGCGATCGGCATTGGAAATCTTATCCCCCACTTCCTTCAATGCTGAGCGGAGACACACTCGAGACCACGTTGGTCCGAAGCTCCGACTGAAAATTATTCGCGATAGCGTGCTTTGCACAATGGGAGGAACGATGAAACGATTTTTGCTTGCCGGCGCCGCCGTTGTAGGAGCCTGTTGTGGGGCGGGCGCCGATGAGCCACCAATCAAAATTGGCTTCGCCATCGCAGAAAGCGGATGGATGTTTGCGTATGACAAAGCCCCGTTCGAAGCCGCGAAGCTGAAAATTGATGAGATCAACGCTGCAGGAGGGCTGTTGGGGCGTAAGATCGAATTCGATGTGAGAGACACTCGAACGGATCAAGAGCAGTCCTCGAGGGCTGGGCAGGAACTCGTCCAAAAAGGGGTCGATCTCTTGATCGTGTCGTCGGATTACGACTTCGGCGCACCAGCAGCGCTGGCCGCTCAGAGTGCGGGTGTCGTTGCGATTAGCCCAGGCGCGGCAGATCCTAAGATGGGGGTGCAGGGCGTCGGTCCGTTCGTATTCACCGCTAATGGTGCTGCCCAGGTCGAAGGGATGGTCATGGCTGAGTGGGGATTTGCGAAGAAGGGTATTCGCAATCCGTATGTTCTCGAAGATCAGTCGATTGAATACTCGAAATCGGGATGCGCGGGTTTCCGGTCGGCATGGAAAAAAGTGTCGCCTGACAAGCCGCTTGCGGGCGGCTCCGTGTTCTCGAACGGTGATATTTCGATAGCCGCCCAGATCACTGACTTCAAGTCGCAGTCCTCACTGCCGGATTCGATCTTCTTGTGCAGCGTCACACCAGGCGGAGCAAGTGCGATTCGACAGATCAGGGCGGCGGGCATTGACGTTCCAATCCTCGCCAATGTGGGCATGACGGACGACTATTGGCTAGGCGCGGTACCAAATCTCAGCAATTTTTACGTCCCCACGTTCATGTCGATCTTTGGAAATGATCCGCGTCCGGAACTCAATGCGTTTCTCAAAAGCTACGAGGAAAAGTATGGGCGCCGCCCAGAATCGGCTTATGCGGTCCTCGGCTATAGCTTGATCGAACAGTGGAAATTGGCAGTGGAACGAGCGGGAACGACCAAATCTCCCGAGGTTGTGGCTCAATTGGAGAAATTCAAGGACGAGCCGCTAACAATTGGACCGACGTCATACTCCCACGATCTCCACATCCAGGCCAACCGGCCACTTCTCATCATGGAAGTCCAAAACGGCAAGCATAGCTCCGTAGAAGTGTGGCGGAACAAAAACGTACCTTCTACCGCGCTCCTATTTCGTGTTGGGGATTGATAGCGGCGCTACAACGAAAAAGGGATGATTGCTACCATCCCTTTTTTATTTGTACCGAATTGACCTAGCCGTCACGGCGTTGGAAGCACTGTCTGTGGAATATCAATTCATAGTGATATGAAGGTTTGAAAACTCATCCACGCGTAGTCGTTGCGTAGGCAAGACAACCGTGGTCGCAGACGGTTCTTCAACTATAACTGGACCGGCAATGTCGAGATTGACTGGCATCAAGTCTCGCACGAATATTCTCGCATTGTGGATGCCGTCGTCGCCGAGATTTACCAGCCTTTCGCCTCTCTGGGCAGCTTGTGATGAATGCTTGGTTGTCGGTCTGGTCATTAAATCTAACTGCGGAACATGGATTTCGGCTGTCAGTTTGAAATTGACCAGTTCGACGGACGTCTGCTCCAATGTGAATGTGTAGTTGCGTTCGTGAGCGGAATGAAACGCTTCAATGATTGCATCGATGTTGCTTAACTTACCTATAAGTGGCACGTTGATCACATGCTCCTGGCCAAGGTACCGAGCATCGAGTGACCTCCGGAACGTTGCATTACGGCTAGATCGAGCGAGATCCTCCTCGAAGTGCTTGATCGCTTGATCCTCCAGATCTTTAAAAATCTCTTCCAGATCTTCGATGTTGGCAGTTTCCGCGCGTTGCAGGCTTGTGCGTACAAAATCCCTACGAGGCGCGGTCGTGAACATGCCCCAGGCAGATGCATAGCCAGGGTTTGGAGGCACGATGATCTTGCGCACTCCCAGTTCCACGCCGAGCGCGGCCGCGTGCATCGGGCCACCGCCGCCCGTGGCGATAAGAACGAAATCCCTAGGGTCGTGACCCCTGCGAACGGACACAAGCCGAAGTGCGTTGATCATGTTCGCGTTGGCGACGCGAACGATCCCCGAAGCCGCCTCGTCGATATCGACTTCCAAATCGCGCGCCAGTCCGTTGAGGCTTCGTCGCCCTTTCTCGATGTTTAGCTGGATCTGACCGCCGGCAAAATTCTGCGGATTGAGAATGCCGAGATGCAACATCGCGTCGGTAATGGTCGGAAGATGTCCACCTTTGTCAAAGCATGCAGGACCCGGAATGGCGCCCGCGCTCTGGGGGCCGACTTTTAAGACGCCGAAGGCGTCGATGCTGGCGATCGAGCCGCCGCCAGTGCCAATCTCGACGACGTCGACGACTGGAATTTTCACAGGATAACCGGGGCTCGTTTCCGTCTCCTCGAGCCGATAGTTTGTCGTTACCGCGACCTCTCGATTTTTCAGAACCGAACATTTCGCGGTTGTGCCACCGACGTCGAAAAAAATGACATCTTTCTCGCCGGCAACTTCGGCGACAAGCTTGGTGTATCCAATTCCAGCCGCCGGGCCTGATTCGATAAGTGAGATGGGATGCTTGCGTGCGGTCGGCATGTTCACATGGCCGCCATTCGATTGGACCGCGACGATTGGACAGCGAAAACCATTGTCGACCAAGGACGATTCTAGCTTGTCCAAGAAAACCATCGTCCGCGGCTGCACATAGGCATTCAGAACCGCCGTATTTGCGCGTTCATACTCGCGCCATTCTCGGGTAAGCTCGCTGGAGGTCGTGATGGCGATGCCAGGCAGGCGTGCCATTAGATAATTCGCGAAAAGCAGTTCATGCTGAGGCTCAGCGTAGCTGTGAAGAAACTGGATTGCGACGGATTCCACGCCCTCGAACCGGAATGCGTCAATGAATTTGTCGGCGTCGGTGAGGGCCAGGGCACTCAGAATCTTCCCTTTCGGGTCGATTCTCTCACGCACTTCGAAGCGTAGTTCGCGGGGCACGAATGGTGGAGGTTTGCGAAAAGTGAAGTCATAAAGGCTTGTGCGGCCTCCGCGCCCGATTTCGAGAACATCGCGGAATCCAGCTGTCGTCACTAGGGCAGTTTTCGCTCCCTTTCGTTCGATGATGATGTTCACGACAAGCGTATTGCCGTGGACAAAAGACTGGATCTCGCCGGCGTCTACCTCCAGGGTTCGTATGGCCTCCAGCACGCCATGAACCGGATTGTCTGGCAAAGTCGGGGACTTGGCCGAGCGGGCTTCGCCGGTTTGATCGTCAAGATAGATGACATCGGTAAAAGTACCTCCTATGTCTACCGCAAGACGAGCCATGGTTGTTTATCTCTCCACCACGACGGGTGTGTCTTGAGGGACATGGCGGGTCTCGTGGCCAACATAGCCGTATACCTGCCTAGCGGTCTTGCGATCGACGTACCCCTGCTTCAGATCGTCCTTAATAGACGCGTGGTCACGCTCAAGTGGGCTTCCATAGCCTCCGCCGCTACCGGTCAAGACGCGGAATCGGTCGCCTTTTCTTAACGGCGTGTATGGCACCCGGGCCGCCCGCTCCAACGATCCGTCTCGGATTAGCTCAACGAAGTTCGCTGAGCCATCGTCGCCACCCTTGTACCCCCATGGCTTGTGAACCGATCTCCCGATACTGGCAAACATGAAGCAGTCGTCGGCCATCATTTCATATTCCCTAACGGTGCCGAGGCCGCCGCGGTAGCATCCAGCACCGGCAGCCTCGGCCACGTTCAACGAGTATTCGTTGATACGGACCGGATACTTCGATTCAAACAATTCGATAGAGTAGTTGCATGTTTCTCCGTCGGTAACTGCGATCATCGCATGCTCGCCATCTGTACCTTTCCTGGCGCCCCAGCCGCCGACATGCGGTTCTACGACCACAAAAGTCGAATTGGTTCCAGGATCGACACCACCGATGTAGGAAACGCAGAGACTGAGGTAACTGCCTACTCCGAGGCGGTCGCTCAGTATTGGCGCCAGTGCTTTCCAGACTAAATCTATCGCATGGGCTGTAGCTTCGTAATACCAACCCGTCGGGGAAGGGGGGCGAGCGGAGAATATCGAAGCGGCGGGCACGAGCACCTTCAGCGGCCTGAAGCATCCGTCATTCGAAAAGCGGCCAGGATCGACGATGGCCTTGAAGACGGTGCGCACAGCGGCCTCCAGCGCTCCCTTTGTGCAGTTCAGGGGTGAGCGGCGTTCGGGCGCGGACCCGGAAAAGTCCACGGTCATCGTATCCTTTTCGATCGTGACGCTTACACAGACAGGAATCGATTCGTCGGAAACTCCGTCGCCGTCGATCCAGTCATGCGCAGTATAGGTTCCATCCGGCAGTGCCATTACGCCCCGCCGTCCTGCTTTCTCGCCGAGCTTCAGTATTTCGTCACAGGCCAGGATGAGTTTTTGTGAACCGTAACGCTCACAGAGTTCGCGAAGTCGCAGCGCTCCAATGCGAACACTGGCAATTTCGGCATAGAGATCGCCTAGCGTCATGCTGGGCAGACGAACATTGGACTCAATCAGATCGAAAATATTTTCTTCGCGATGGCCCTCGCGGAAAAGCTTGAGCGAATTGAACCGCAAACCCTCATGATAGATTTCGGTTGCTGTTGGCGAAAGCGTTCCTGGAACGGTGCCGCCCAATTCAGCCCAGTGGGCGATGGAGATGGCAAAAGCCACCAGGGCACCTTGGAAAAATACCGGATTGATGACTGCGACGTCCGCCGTGTGAGTATGCCCCACAAACGGGTCATTGGTGATAAAAACATCACCTGGCCTGATGTTGTGTCCGTATTTTTTCCTAATAGCTTTTATAATGTTGGCGTATATTCCGGTGAATGCGGTGATGCCGTTTGCTTGGCTCACCAAGTTGCCGTCTGGCGCGCATATCCCACAGGAAAAGTCGAGAACTTCGTAAATGACCGGGCTCATGCTCGTGCGAGCGAGAACGATCGCCATCTCGTCCGAAATCGCGTTCAGCCGCCCCCTGAAAATGTCCAGATCAATAGGGGAGATTGAAGGCTCTATCCGAGTGGGGCGGCGCGTTTTTTGATTTCCATGCATAATTGGCCCCTGGCAAACCAGTCCAAGGAGACTGAACCACTTGGCGCCGAGAACCAATGCCTAATTGCAATTAATCTCCGCCGCGCGGAGGTAATTGCCGTCTCGACAGCTTCATATGGCATGGGCCGTTTTCAGGCTCGCTATTCTATGCCGGTGGCCACGTGCGTTCAGGTGGTAGATTGATGCCGTCGCGGCCATAGTAGTGCATCGGGTGCATTGGACGTTGGGGCGCGCCGCCCGCAATCTGCCCTAGAGCCCAATTGAGGTCACCCTGGTGGGGGTGACACTCATCAAACCCGGCGCACCGGGTGATCGCACTCTTTGGAACGCGCACTGTCTTTTGATCTGAGGCTGTGTGTGGGGAATGGAGATTTCAAATGTCAGCACCTCTTCCGAGTGAAATCGTCAAGCAGTTCTTCGCCTGCCTTGGTTCAGGCCGCATGGACGATATCGTTAAGCTTTTCGCGGATGATGGAACAATCGATATGCCGGGTTCATCCCACTTGCCGTGGGCTGGCCGCTGGACGGGCAAGGAGAAGCTAGAGGAGTATTTTGTCGTAATGCCCGCCGCGCTTGATATTCGTGGCGCGACGCAGTCGTTTTGGGCTGTCGACGGGAATCTGGTTGTCGTAACGGGGACCGAGCACGGCGCATCGCGCGTGTCCGGCAAAGAGTATCAGGCAAAATGGAACTGGCTTTTCGTCGTCGAGAGCGGAAAGATCAAGCTTTGGGACGCGTACGAAGATACCGAAGCAATGTTCAACGCAGGACCATGGCGGTAGGAGCGGTGGAGTTAATTAGGCATTAGATGTAAGCCATATAAACCTTGTAGGGTGGTTGGCCTCATGCCGCTTTGTCGCCAAGAATTGGCTTTTTGCATAGCCGGTTTCTTCCGAGGCGTTCGATGTGCCAGTCAATAGACTGAAAAGATCTGGGATCTCAGCTTCGCATATTTGGAGCGCCGCGCTTCAATTTTACATGTTGGTGGCCCATGCCTGTGCTCGATGACGCCCTTCACGCGCTTGAACGGCGAGTCCCTGTATCTCTGACTAGTTTGTCCGAGTGGCTTCGAATTCCTTCCATTTCCACCGACCCCGCGGCCGCCGCCGCGTGCCGGTCGGCGGCGTCCTGGATCACGCGCGAGTTGCGCGACATAGGCTTCAGCTGCTCGTTTCACGAAACGCCGGGAAATCCGGTGGTTGTCGCAAGACGAGAAAAGCCGGGCGCACGTCGGATCCTTTTCTACGGTCACTACGACGTCCAGCCTGTGGATCCCTTGCCGTTGTGGGAGAGCGATCCATTCGAGCCCGTTATTGTTACGCTTGAGGATGGGCGAGCTGCCATCAGGGCCCGAGGCGCCGCCGACGACAAAGGCCAATTCATGACGTTTGTCGAGGCCTGCAGAGCATGGATCGATACCACCGGCACGCTGCCTCTCGATGTGACGGTACTCATAGAGGGCGCTGAAGAAATAGGGTCAAGGTTTCTACCAGAGTTCGTCGAGCGCAACCGCGACCTGCTCGATTGCGACCTAATCCTGGCATGCGATACAAACATGTGGGATCGCGATACGCCCGCGATAACTAGGTCTCTGCGCGGTCTATTGCAGGGCGAGATGATTGTACGCTGTGCCGACCGTGATCTACATTCCGGCCTATTCGGTGGGGCTGCGCAAAATGCGGTTCACGTACTGTGCCAACTGATTTCGAAGGTTCAAGTCGACGGTCGGATTGCGCTGCCAAACTTCTATGATGCGATTGAAGAGCCGTCCCAAGATCTGCGTGCCGCCTGGTCAAGGCTCGGGCTGGATGAGGCCGTCTTTTTGGGCAAAGTTGGTCTGACAAGGTCGATTGGCGAAGCCGATCGCATGCTGGCCGAGCACATCCAATCGCGTCCCAGCTTCGATGTGAACGGCATATCGGGAGGCTACCAGGGTGAAGGTGGCAAAACCGTAATCGCCGCCGAGGCCAGCGCGAAAGTCTCTTTCAGATTGGTAGCAAACCAGGATCCTGAACACGTGTGGGCTTCATTCGAACGATTTATGAGAGCGCAGATGCCTGTCGACTGTTCGCTGGAGTTCGTCAGGCAAAACGCTTCCCGGTCGTTTGTGCTTACCGAGGCGGCTGATCTTACCGCTGTGGCCTCGGCTCTTGCAGCCGAATGGGGGCGCGATCCTGCCATCATTGGCTCAGGGGTGTCGATTCCGATCATCAGTGAATTCAAGCGTATTCTGGGGGTGGACACGCTGCTGATCGGTTTTGGCCAGGAGGACGACCGCATTCATGCGCCGAACGAAAAATATGACGTCAGGAGCTATCGCAAAGGAGCTGCGTCCTGGGTGCGGATACTCCACGAACTGTCGTCGCGGTAGGTACTCTACCCCTGCTCGCGATTGAGACTGAATTGATGCCTCTACGTCATAGGTGATGGTGAGAGGGTATTGGAAGCCGGCCTTCCCACATGGCCCACTCCTGACATCGACCGGTGCGGCCCTTGGTCAGGCGCCAGGCTTTCCCGGGCAGTAAGAATCCCAGTCCATTCGGCAAAGTAGGAACATGCTTCAGAGTTCGAACCAAATTGCGCCGATTGACGATGGTCAATCCTTGTCGCTTGAACATGTCGATGTGCGATTTGCAGGACTCGTCGCCGTTGATGATGTCACGCTGAAGCTGCGGCCCCGATCTGTCACCGGTCTCATAGGTCCGAACGGCGCTGGCAAAACCACCGCGGTAAACGTCATGACCGGTTTCCAGCGGCCAACTGGAGGAAGAATTCTTCTCGGCGGCCTGGACCTCACCGGTCATCCTCCGGAGGAGTTCGCGCGCCGCGGCATTATGCGGACGTTTCAATCCGGAAGGCTCTTTGCCAAGCTTTCGGTCATCGACAACGTAGCCGCCGCCGCTGTCGGGGTGCGAGGGTTGAGCCGCGCCAGGGCTCGGGACCATGCCTATGACATCTTGGAGTGGATGGACTGCGCTCATGTCTGCTGCGCGACAGCAGAAGCTCTGCCACACGGCCTGCAACAGAGAGTAGGACTGGCAAGAGCGCTTGCGGGCTTTCCGACCTTTTTGCTTCTTGATGAGCCGGCTTCTGGGCTAGGTCGCGTCGACTGCGATGCGCTCATAAGCCTCATCCAGAACATACCATCCCGATTTCAATGCGGTGTCCTGCTAATCGAACACAACATGTCGGTGATCATGAAGGCTTGCAGCTCGATTCTGGTTTTCGCGAGCGGCCGACAGATTGCCGAAGGTACTCCTGCCGAAATTTCCGCGAGTGTCCAAGTGCGACAGGCCTACCTCGGCGCAGCGGCCGATGAACCGATTTCTATCTGAAGGTGCCCGATGGACTATTTCCTCCAGAGCCTAATTGATGGTGCTTCGTTGGGTAGCATCTATGCCTTGGTTGCCTTGGCAATCGGACTGGTGTTCGGCATTCTCAGGCTGATCAATTTCACCCAGAGCGACTATATCACGTATTCGGCCTATGCGCTGATTGTGCCGTCGGCGGCGGCGACGCCAGTACTATTCATCGGAAACTGGCCGGCAGCTCTCATGCTTGTTGCAGTCTTGTCGATCGGCTTGCTGCTGGCGCTGGCCACCGAACGTTTCGCGTTTCGTTCGATACGCAATGTTGAGCCGGAAATCTTGCTCATTTCCTCTTTCGCGGTCTCCTATCTGTTGCAGCATGTGCTTATGGCCGTCTATTCGACGCGCCCGAAGTCCATCCCCATTGGCAACTGGTTGGGTGAGCCGGTCACTTTCATGGCCTTTCGCGTCCCACTCATCCAACTGGTCACGCTTGGTGTAACGGGGGCTTTCCTGACCATTCTCGTTCTAGTGCTGCGTTTTACGGAGTTCGGTATTAAGGTCAGGGCAGCGGCGGAAAATTACCGCATGGCCAGGCTGCTGGGTGTTCGCGCCAATGTCGTGATCGCCGGAAGTTTCGCGATAAGTGGCCTGATCGGCGCGACAGTTGCCTTGCTTCTAGTGGCACAGACCGGCTCGCTCGACATCTTCATGGGCGTAATGCCGGTGATCATCGCTTTCTTCGCAACCGTGATCGGCGGGATGGGTAGCCTTGTTGGGGCCGTTCTGGGCGGCTTTCTCGTCGGAATGGTCAGCCAATTGCTCCAAGCATATCTGCCTGGCGAAGCGAGGGAATTCCGTGACGCCTTCCTGTTTGCTTTCACGATCCTCATCCTGATTGTTAGGCCCAACGGCCTCATTCCATCCTCTACCGCGGGGCAACGCACATGAGCACGACGCGATTTGTATCGACGATACCGGGAGATACATGGCTGCTACCGGCGACGATTGTGCTCCCCTTGGGTATGGTCGCGGCCATCGTGCAATTTGTTGCGCCCGGTCCGATATCGACCACCGTGATCGAAATCTATATTCGCATCGTTGCCGCCGTGGCGATTTACATGTTTTCCGGAAACAGTGGCATCATTTCCTACGGCCACGTCGCCTTCATGGGCATCGGCGCCTATGCTAGCGCCTGGCAGACATGTTGCGTGGCAATGAAGCCAATAACCATGCACGGCCTGCCCGATTTTCTAAAGACGGCGAACTTCCCGGTGATACCTGCGGCGATAGCGGCCGGTGGACTGGCAGCCGTTGTCGCGCTTGTTGCGGCGTTGGTGATCATGCGGCTGAACAGTATCGCCGCAGCCGTCGCGACGTTCGCGCTTCTATTCATTTTCCAGTCCGTTTATGGGCATTGGGATTCCGTGACGATGGGCGTCAGCACAGTCATCGGGCTGCCGCAATACATAACACCGGTCTATGCCTGGGTCTGGGTGGCACTTACCGTTACGGTCGCCTACATGCTGCAGAACAGCTCCATAGGCCTTATGTTGCAGGCGTCTCGCGACGAACACACCGCCGCGCGGGCGTGTGGCGCGCATATCCTGAAGTTCCGCGTAATAGCCTTTTCGACAAGCGCCTTCTTCGCGGGAAGCGCCGGTGTGATGCTTGGACACCTGTTGGGCACGATTTCGGTCGCCACCTATCATCTGGATCTGACCTTCATGCTGCTGGCGATGATCGTGGTCGGTGGTTTGCGCAGTTTGTCCGGCGCTGTAGCCGGCGTCATTATGGTGAGCGTAATCATGGAGATCCTCAAATTGCTCCAGGTTGGCTTTTCGTTCGGGCAGGTCAGCCTCTCACTGCCGGGCGGAGCGGTTCAGATAGGCGTGGCCATCACGATGATCGCTATCCTCACATTCAAGCGGGACGGCATTACAGGGGGACGCGAATTCGACGTCGAGCGACTACTTCGTGGCGCTGTGGGCCGCAAAGAGGCGGAACTGAGCGGGGCCGGCACCAAGGCCAACCCCGCCGCGCGCATGGGAGTCTGAAGCCATGCTCACGCTTGAGAATGTCGCTGTCTTCTACGGCCAGGTTCCGGCTATTCATGACGTCAACGCCGCTTTCGAGGCTGGCACCGTCAATTTTGTCGTCGGTCCAAACGGCGCGGGCAAATCGACGCTCCTGCTTGCAATAGCGGGGGCGGTGCGAGCCAGAAATGGCGTCGTAATTCTGGACGGAAAACATATCTCAGGATTGAATTCAGAGGACATCGTTGCCCTTGGATGTTCGCTAGTCCCCGAAGGACGACAGGTTTTCGCGCGCCTTACGGTGGCAGAGAACTTACAGATTGGTCTCATTGCCGGGCGGACGAAAGGTGCTGGCCGAGGGGACCTGGAACAGGTCTTGTCCCATTTTCCGATCCTTCGCAGCCGCTACCGGCAATTGGCGGGAACGCTGTCGGGAGGCGAGCAGCAACAGCTGTCGATTGCTCGCGCGCTGCTGACGCGACCAAAACTGATGCTGATAGACGAGCCGTCACTCGGGTTGGCTCCACTGGTGGTTGACGGTGTCTACGAGGTCTTGGCTCGGCTGCGTGATGAAGGATTGACGATGATAGTCGTCGAGCAGCAGACTACGAGAGTGAAGAAGATTGGTGATACTGTCACTGTATTGAGGGATGGAAACGTTTCTTTCTTTCGGTCGACATCTGAAATTGTTGATTACGGTGAGCTTGAGAAGGCGTATTTTGGGTTCAATAACTGATTTTGTTTTGGCATGAATGTCAGGCATATTTTATTTATCGAGGTGCAGCATTCAAGTTATCTAATAGTTCTCTGCGAGAGAGATCGGAATTCCGACGCCGAAGGAGCAACCGCCCCGGAAACTCTCAGGCAAAAGAATCGCAGTGAAGGTCAAGCTTCTGGAGAGAGGCGCGCCATAGCGTCCGCCGTCGGGATAACGCTCTCAGGCAAACATACAGAAGGGGCGCAACTCAATCCGAATGAAAGATGGAGCGCACCTTGTCTGGAATTGAAAACTTGTGGGACCACCCTGCAGAGGGTGACATGTTCAGGCGAGCGTTAGCGGAGGCGGATCCTCGTATATTTACGCTCTCGCAGCTGGAGTGTCGCCGGCAGTCCGAGCAGATCGAGTTGATCGCTTCGGAAAACATCGTGTCCCGCGCGGTTCTTCAAGCCCAAGGAACAGCGCTGACGAACAAGTACGCCGAAGGTTATCCGGAGCGCCGCTATTATGGCGGTTGCGAATTTGTCGATGAGATCGAAAGCGAGGCTATCGAGCGGGCAAAAAAGCTGTTTGGAGCGCGTTTCGCCAACGTGCAGCCGCATTCGGGTGCACAGGCAAACGGCGCCGTGAAGCTGGCCCTGCTGAATCCGGGTGACACCATACTTGGCATGTCACTCGATGCCGGCGGCCACCTGACCCACGGTGCTCGGCCAGCAATGTCAGGGAAATGGTTTCGCGCCGCCCAGTATGGAGTCCGCCAGGTGGATGGGCGGATCGACTACGAGCAGGTGGCTGAATTGGCCGATCGTGAAAGGCCGCGAATGATTATCGCGGGTGCCTCGGCCTATTCTCGAGTGATCGACTTCGCCCGTTTCAGGGAAATCGCGGAGTCTGTTGGCGCCTGGCTGTTGGTCGACATGGCGCATATAGCTGGTCTTGTCGCCACAGGTCACCACCCATCTCCGCTTGACCACGCCCATGTCGTCACCTCGACAACTCACAAGACTTTGCGCGGCCCCCGTGGCGGCCTGATCCTTACCAACGACGAGGCGATGGCTAAGAAGATCAACTCCGCAGTGTTTCCCGGCCTACAAGGGGGGCCGCTGATGCATGTAATCGCCGCTAAAGCGGTCGCCTTCGGCGAGGCGCTGAGACTGGATTTTTCCAAGTATATTCAACGGGTGGTGGAGAGTGCGCGAGTGCTGGCGGAAGTCATCAGCGAACGCGGCTGCAAAATAATCTCCGGCGGTACGGATAATCACCTGATGCTAGTCGACCTGCGGCCCAAGGGATTGACAGGAAATGTGGCCGAGGCGTCGCTCGAACGCGCCGGCTTTACATGCAACAAGAACGGCGTTCCTGGTGATCCCGAAAAGCCAACTGTTACGTCCGGAATCCGACTTGGCACCTCGGCCGGCTGCAGCAGGGGCTTCGCACCCGAGGAGTTTCGGGAGATCGGCCATCTGATTAGCGATGTACTCGACGCTCTGGCGAGCGATCCACACCGGCTCCCATCGGTCGAGGCGGCGACCCGCGAAAAGGTCGCGGCATTATGTCGGCAGTTCCCGATCTATCCAGTTGGGGAGGGGGAGCGATGAGTGGATATGACCTTATTGTCATCGGCGGTGGACCAGGCGGCTATGTCGCGTCCATTCGCGCCGCGCAGCTGGGTATGAAGACAGCCTGTATCGACGAGCGCGCGACACTTGGAGGTACCTGCCTCAATGTGGGCTGCATACCGTCAAAAGCGCTGCTCATGTCGTCGGAAAAATTCGATGACGCGCGTTCGCAACTTGCACAGCATGGCGTTGACGTTGGCAGTGTCGAGCTAAATCTAGCCGCGATGATGACGCGCAAGGATAAGGTCGTCGGTGATCTTACCAAGGGTATCGACTTCCTGCTCAAGAAGAATGGAGTAGAGCGGATCATCGGTCGTGCGTCGATAGAAGCGCCGGGACGTGTCTTTGTCGTCGGTGCGAATGGTGACCTGACCCTTGAGGCCAACGCAATCATCATAGCGACGGGTTCGATGCCCATCACCTTGCCCGGCATCGAGTTCGACGAGAAGAGAATTGTCAGCTCCACAGGTGCGCTGTCGCTTGAAACGGTGCCAGATAGGATGGTCGTCATCGGCGCCGGGGTGATCGGCTTAGAGCTTGGCCAAGTCTGGGCACGGCTCGGCACGCAGGTCACCGTAGTCGAGTTTCTTGACCGGATACTGCCCGGGATCGACCGGGAAATCGCTACCACGGCGCAGCGGGCCCTCGGACGACGTAGGCTGAAGTTTACACTCGGGCGCGAGGTTCTTGGGGTTGAAAAGGGGGTGGACGAACTAAAAGTCGTGACCCGGCAACATGCCTCCGGGGCGCAAGAGAGCTTGCCCGCCGATGTGGTCCTGGTCGCAGTAGGTAGGCGTCCATTCACCGACGGGCTCGGCCTCGATAGACTTGGCGTGGCATGTGACGCCCGCGGGTTCATAGCAGTGGATAAGCAGTTCCGTACGTCCTGCACAGGCATCTATGCCATTGGCGATTGTGTTTCGGGACCGATGCTGGCCCATAAGGCGGAAGAAGACGGCGTCGCCTGTGTCGAGATGATGGCGGGCGGCAACGAACACCCCGACTACGAAAATGTTCCTTCTGTTGTCTACACCAGCCCAGAAATCGCGAGTGTCGGCCCGACCGAGGACAATTTGCGCGCTCGAGGCGTCGACATTGCTGTCGGCAAGTTCAATTTCATGGCGAACTGTCGTGCCCGGTTGGGTGGCGAGACCGAGGGCCTTGTTAAGGTCGTCGCGGAAGCCGCCAGCGGCCGCATTCTTGGTGCGCACATTGTTGGGCCCCATGCGAGTGAACTGATCGCCGAATTCGTGGTTGCGATCGCACGCCAGGCGACGCTTCGAGATGTTGCCGGCGCATGTCATCCGCACCCCTCGTTGAGCGAAGCTTTGAAAGAGGCCTGCCTGGCAGCGCTCAGCCGTGCGATCCACGCGTAACGTTTACTACGATGAGCACCATGAAACGCGTTCGCCATCCCGAAAAAGCTGCGCGGCCGCCCGGCGCGGTTCCACGCAAGCCGGAATGGATCCGCAGGGCGCCAGTCACGTCGCCGGTGTATTTCGAGACCCGCCGCATCATGCGCGAAGCGGCGGTGTCCACCGTCTGCGAAGAGGCAGCATGCCCGAACATCGGCGAGTGCTGGTCGAAAAAGCACGCGACTATGATGATCATGGGCGAGATCTGCACGCGAGGCTGCGCTTTTTGCAATGTCGCTACCGGCAGGCCGAACCCGCTCGACCTTGGTGAGCCAATGCGGGTGGCGGCAGCGGTCGCAAGTCTTGGCTTGCGTCATGTCGTGATCACCAGCGTCGATCGCGACGACCTCATCGACGGAGGCGCAGGCCACATCGCAGCCACCATCCGGGCGGTCAGAGGCGTCTGCCCGGAAACCACGATTGAAGTGCTGACGCCGGACTTTCTGCGCAAGGGCGATGCCTGGCAGGAGATCGTTGCCGCGAATCCAGACGTGTTCAATCACAATCTCGAAACGGTGCCACGGCTCTACCAAACGGTTCGTCCAGGCGCGCGCTATTATCAGAGTCTCCGGCTGCTCGATGATGTGAAAAGGGCCGAGCCTTCCATTTTCACCAAGTCGGGACTGATGGTCGGTCTTGGCGAAAGCATTGCGGAAGTGTTGCAGGTCATGGACGACCTGAGAACGGCCGGAACCGATTTCCTCACGGTGGGCCAGTATTTGCAGCCCACGCCGCGGCATCATCCGCTCGATCGGTTTGTTACGCCTGACGAGTTCCGCAGCATCGAGACCGTCGCCAAGGCCAAGGGGTTTTTGACCGTCGCGGCCACCCCAATGACGCGCTCGTCCTACCACGCCGATGAAGGCTTCGCCGCATTGCGTGCCGCGCGGCTGGCTCAGCAAGGCAACCCCAACACAAATGGAGCATGACGATGACGGGACAGCCAAAACGAACACCGCTCCACGACCTGCATGTCGAGCTTGGCGGCAAGATCGTCGACTTCGCCGGCTGGGCGATGCCGGTCCAATATCCAGCCGGCATCATGGCCGAACACAATGCGTGCCGCACCAAAGCCGCGCTGTTTGACGTGTCGCATATGGGGCAAGTCGAACTGCATGGCGATGGAGCGGCAGCCGAGCTTGAGCGGCTGGTGCCGAGCGCCATGGTTGGACTTGCGCTAGGCAAGGCACGCTACACTATGTTCACCAACCAAAATGGCGGCATTCTTGACGATCTGATCGTTTCCAATGCCGGCGACCACCTGTTCGTGGTGGTCAACGCGTCGATGCGCGATCAGGATGTCGCCCATTTGCGCGCCAACCTCGCCGGGGTCAGGGTTGTCGAGCGCTCCGATCTCGCACTGGTGGCGATCCAGGGACCGAAGGCCGAGACGGTGGTGGCGTCGCTGAGCTCTGGAGCCGGAAACCTGCGCTTCATGGAGACGATCAAGGCAGATCTGGCAGGCATTCCGTGCCGTATATCGCGTCTCGGCTATACCGGAGAGGACGGCTACGAAATCTCGATGCCGGCCAGCGAGGCGGAGAAAGTGGCGCGCGCTTTGCTTGCCCATGACGATTGCGAGCCTGCTGGCTTGGGCGCCCGTGATAGCCTTCGCCTGGAGGCCGGGCTTTGTCTCTATGGCAACGACATCGACACGCGGACATCGCCGATCGAGGCCCAGCTCAACTGGGCTATTCAGAAGCGGCGGCGCGAGGAAGGCGGGTTTGCTGGAGAGGAGCGTATCCTGCGCGAACTGGCGTCGGGCCCGGCCCGAAAGCTGGTCGGCCTATTGCCAGAAGGGCGCGCACCGGCCCGCGAGTACACGCAGATCGTCGATGGAGCCGGAGCGGTCATCGGCGGGGTGACATCGGGAGGCTTTGGGCCGACTGTGGGCGGGCCAGTGTCGCTCGGCTACGTGCTGGCGTCGCATGCCGCCCCAGACACGCCCGTCAGCCTTGTCATTCGAGGCAACCCCGTCCCGGCCAGGGTCGTGTCGCTGCCGTTCGTTCCGCACAACTACAAGCGTTAGGGAGAGCCATGATGAGCACCTATTACACCGACGACCACGAATGGGTTCGTGTCACCGGCGATCACGCGGTGGTGGGCATCACCAGACACGCCGCCGACCAGCTTGGCGACGTCGTTTTCATCGAATTGAGGGCGGCCGGTGAACGTTTCGCCAAATCGGACGAGATTGGAGTGATTGAAAGCGTCAAGGCCGCGAGTCCGATCTACGCGCCGGTGGCGGGCGAAGTCATCCAGGCCAACCAGGCAGTGATTGAGCAGACCTCGATCCTCAATGACGATCCGGAAGGAGCGGGCTGGCTCTACAAGGTCAAGCTTGCCGATGTCGCCGAAGTCAGCGGACTGATGGATGCAGACGCCTATGCCGCATTTGTCGCTTGAGGAGGTTCCCATGTCACTCAAACTGACACAATACGAACCGTACGATTTCGCCAACCGTCGCCACATCGGGCCGTCGCCTTCCGAAATGGAGGAAATGCTTGAGACGCTCTGGCTGCCGAGTGTTGATGCGCTGATCGAAGAGACCATTCCCTCGACCATCCGGCGCACCAAGCCGCTTGCCTTTGGCCCGGCACTTTCCGAGCGGGACGCTCTGCATCACATGCGTCAGGTGGCGGGCAAGAACCGCGTGCTGACCTCGCTGATCGGACAGGGCTACTACGGTACGACTACGCCGCCTGTAATCTTGCGCAACATCCTGGAGAATCCGGCCTGGTACACGGCCTATACGCCTTACCAGCCCGAGATTTCGCAAGGCAGGCTCGAGGCCTTGTTGAACTTCCAGACAATGATCTCGGATCTGACTGGTCTCGATATCGCCAATGCTTCGCTGCTTGACGAAGCGACTGCGGCGGCAGAGGCGATGACTATGGCGAAACGAAGCGCGAAATCGAAAGCCAGGGCCTTTTTCGTCGACGAGAACTGTCACCCCCAGACCATTGCGGTGATCCAGACGCGCGCGCAGCCCCTCGACATCGAGATCGTCGTTGGCGACCCCGACGAACTGGTGCCGCAAGACGTTTTCGGCGCGATCTTCCAATATCCGGGTACTTACGGCCATGTGCGCGATTTGACCGGGGTCATCGAAGCGCTGCACCAAGCGAGCGCAATTGCCGTCGTAGCTGCCGATCCGCTGGCGCTGACGCTGCTGAAGGCGCCGGGCGAAATGGGCGCTGACATCGCGGTCGGTTCGACCCAGCGCTTCGGCGTGCCGATCGGCTACGGAGGACCGCACGCTGCCTACATGGCCTGCCGCCAGGAGTTCGTACGGGCGATGCCTGGGCGCATCATCGGCGTGTCGATCGATGCTCGTGGAAACCGCGCCTACCGGCTAACACTGCAGACGCGCGAGCAGCATATTCGCCGCGAGAAGGCCAATTCAAATGTCTGCACGGCACAGGCGTTGCTGGCGGTCATGGCAGCGATGTACGCCATTTTCCACGGCCCAGAGGGCTTGCAGGCGATCGCCCAGAGCATCCATCGCAAGACGGTTCGGCTCGCGAAGGGGCTTGAGGAACTCGGGTTCAAGGTTTCGCCGGAGGCCTTCTTCGACACGATCACTGTTGAGGTCGGCGCCATGCAGGGCGTCGTTCTCAACGCGGCCGTCGCCAACGACGTCAACCTTCGCAAGATTTCGACCGACCGCGTCGGCATCAGTCTCGACGAACTGACCCGGCCCGAGACCATCGAGGCGGTGTGGCGCGCCTTCGGCGGCAACATGAAAGACGACAGCACCAAGACCCGCGAATATCGCCTGCCCGGGTCGCTGATGCGCAAGAGTACTTATCTCATGCATCCTATCTTTCATATGAACCGAGCCGAAGCCGAAATGACGCGCTACATGCGGCGTCTTGCGGATCGCGATCTGGCGCTGGACCGGGCGATGATCCCGCTTGGCTCGTGCACGATGAAGCTAAACGCGACGGTGGAAATGATCCCGGTCACGTGGCCGGAATTCGCCAACTTGCATCCGTTCGCTCCGCTCGATCAGGCACAGGGTTATGCCGAGATGATCGCCGATCTCTCGAACATGCTCTGTGACGTCACCGGCTATGATGCTGTTTCGATCCAGCCGAATTCCGGCGCACAAGGCGAGTATGCCGGGCTGCTGGCAATCCGGGGATATCACCTAGCGTGTGGGCAAGGACACCGGGACGTCTGCCTGATCCCGACATCAGCTCACGGCACCAATCCAGCCTCCGCCCAGATGGTGGGCTGGCGCGTCGTGCCGGTTAGGTCGGCGGAAAACGGCGATATCGACATCGACGACTTCAGGGCCAAGGCGCGCGAGCATAGCGCAAACCTTGCCGCCTGCATGATCACCTACCCCTCGACGCACGGCGTCTTTGAGGAAACCGTGCGCGACGTGTGCGACATCACCCACGAGCATGGCGGTCAAGTTTACATCGACGGTGCCAACATGAACGCCATGGTGGGACTGGTGGCCCCAGGCGAAATCGGCGGCGACGTCTCGCATCTCAACCTGCACAAGACCTTCTGCATTCCTCACGGCGGCGGTGGGCCCGGCATGGGCCCGATCGGTGTCAAGCAGCATCTAATCCCGCATTTGCCGGGGCATCCCGAGACAGGCGGTGAAGCCGGCCCGGTCTCGGCTGCACCCTACGGCTCGCCCTCGATCCTGACCATTTCCTGGGCATACTGTCTGCTGATGGGCGGTGCCGGGCTGACTCAAGCAAGCAAGATTGCGATCTTGAATGCCAACTACATCGCTAAGCGATTGGAGGGGGCCTACCCGATCCTCTACACCGCACCGACCGGACGGGTGGCGCATGAGTGCATCGTCGATACCCGTGCGCTTAAGGAAAGCTCCGGCGTCAGCGTCGAGGACGTGGCCAAGCGGCTGATGGATTGCGGCTTCCATGCACCCACGATGAGCTGGCCGGTGCCGGGCACGCTCATGATCGAACCGACCGAGTCCGAACCAAAGGCCGAGCTCGATCGCTTCATCACCGCGATGCTTGCGATCCGTGCCGAAGCGCAAGCTATCGAAGATGGCGCGATAGACCGCGACAACAACCCGCTGAAGAACGCGCCTCACACGGTAGAAGATCTGGTTGGCGAATGGGGGCGGCCGTATTCGAGGGAACAGGGGTGTTTTCCGCCTGGAGCATTCCGCGTCGACAAGTACTGGCCACCCGTCAATCGCGTAGACAATGCGTTCGGCGACCGAAACCTGGTCTGCACCTGTCCGCCGATGGAAGACTATGAAGAGGCTGCTGAATAGAAACTGCAGTGAGGCTATACTTTTGGAGCAAATATGTTTCTGAGCATCTTCGACGTATTCAAGATTGGCATCGGCCCGTCGTCGTCCCACACTATGGGGCCTATGACGGCGGCGGGTCGGTTCATTCAAATGCTTCGGGAGCGCGCAGAAGGCCTCCCTTCCTTGACAGTGCGCGTGACTCTATACGGTTCGCTTGCCTTCACTGGGAAGGGGCATGCGACCGACCGCGCGGTCGCCCTCGGGCTGCTCGGCAATACGCCAGCGGAGCTCGATATCAGCGAGGCAGAGAAGCAACTGGTAGCTCTACGGCACTCGAAGGAGTTGCGCCTTGTTGGGCTTCCGCCGCTTTCCTTCGATCCCGACAACGACATCGTTTTTGAGTATGGGCCGGCGTTGCCGGGCCACGCCAACGGCATCGTTTTCGAGGTGCTAGACGAAGAGGGTAACTCGTTTCTTGCCGAGACCTTCTATTCCATTGGGGGCGGCTTTGTCGTAACGGCAGCCGAACATCAAGTGCGCGACGTTATGCCAGCGCCTCAGGATGTTCTCTGGCCATATCCCTTCGACACTGCCCTATCCATGGTTCGCATGGCCAAGGAGAGCGGCCTTTCAATCTCAGCAATGAAAAGAGAAAATGAGCTAGTCACGCACCAGCCGGCTGACCTCGACAAGGGAATTGCGCGGATATGGGCGACAATGAACGGTTGCATAGATCGAGGGCTAGCCCTGGACGGCGTTCTGCCTGGCGGTCTTGGAGTCAACCGGCGCGCCAGGAAGATATTTGAGCAGCTCAACACGGAGCGCAACTCGAACCGAACCCAGCCACATGTCACGTCCGACTGGATTGGCGTCTACGCGATGGCGGTGAATGAGGAAAACGCGGCTGGAGGCAAGGTTGTTACCGCACCAACGAATGGCGCGGCTGGGGTGGTCCCGGCGGTTCTTCGCTACTATCTCGACCACTGCATAGGTCCTGATCAGTCGAGGATAGCAGAGTATCTGCTTACCGCCGCGTCAATCGGTGGACTGATCAAACACAATGCATCGATCTCGGGTGCGGAAGCGGGCTGCCAGGGTGAGGTCGGCTCGGCGGCGGCGATGGCAGCCGCCGGACTGTGCGCTGTCCTTGGCGGTACGCCAGAGCAGGTGGAAAACGCTGCAGAGATTGCACTTGAGCATCATCTTGGCATGACTTGCGACCCGGTTTCCGGCCTAGTCCAGGTCCCCTGTATCGAACGCAACGGCATCGGAGCGATCAAAGCGGTTGCCGCTGCGTCTCTTGCCTTGAGAGGGGATGGGTCGCATTTCATGCCTCTAGACAATTGCATAGAGGCGATGCGGCAAACCGGCGAGGAAATGAACACAAAATTCAAGGAGACAAGCCTTGGCGGTCTGGCTGTAAATATTCCTGAGTGTTAATTCAGTAAAAATCGGGCAATATATCGAAATATAATATCATATATCGTTTATTGATACGGATTCACGCAATTTAATCAATGATGACGTGGGTTTTTTCCATCATGATCGTCTTTTGGATCCAGGATTAATTTGCAAGAAATTGATGCTCGTTTCGCATTTATTCTGCAAGAACGGTATTAGTATGAGGGCGCCGCCGCAGTACTCTGGTGCAAGAAATCGGTCCAATCAGCATCCGATCAAGGGCATCTCGTCGAAGCCCTTCGACTAGGAGTTTTGTGACTGGAGCGTGGCTCATGGCGTGACAGGGAGATCGCGCTATCTTGAATGTAGACGGTCGTGTCCGGTCAAGAAGCCAACGACATATCGTTTGCGTCAGATCGCAACGGCGCTTGTGAGAAAAGCTTTCGAGTGAACTGTCGGTAACCGCGCTTCTGGCGATCGGCATGCATTGGATTTCTCACCGAGTTCATAGACGGAGGAACTTAAGTAGTGAAGTTGGTCAATGATTTCGAGGTCAATGCGCCAATAGCGCGGGTGTGGTCGACGCTAGTCGACGTCGAGCGCATTGCCCCCTGCTTTCCAGGCGCTCAACTTCAGGAGGCTGAAGGCGATGAATATCGTGGCGTTGTTAAGGTGAAGCTGGGTCCGATTACCGCGGAGTTCAAAGGCACAGCAAGAATAACCGACCAGGATAACAATGCTTACCGAGCAACTATTGAAGGCACTGGAAGGGGGACGCAGGGCCAGGCGTCTGCGGTAGTCGTCGTGAAGGCAGTGCCCGTTGACCAGCGGACGAAAGTTAACGTTGTGACCGATGTCAGCCTGTCAGGCCGCGTGGCACAGTTTGGTCGCAGCGGGATAATGGCTGAGGTCAGTGAGAAAATAGTCTCGCAGTTTGCTGACAACCTAAGTCGCATGCTGGGGCAGGATTGCATTGCCGAGACCGGCAATTCTCAATTGACGAGTTCGGGGGCGGGGTCCGCCTCGGTGACGCCCGTCGGGGTCCGCAAGATTGCGTCGTCAGAGACGGAGGCGCTCGATCTGGTCGCAGTTGCTGGCGGCGTGCTTCCCAGGTGGGTTGTATCGATTGCAGCCAAAGTCGGCTCCATCTTTTCCGCATTGGGTTTGCGACGGGCACGTAAGTAACAACCTCGTTGCTTGTAGACGAAAATCGATCTGGGAAGACCAAGAAGTCAGGGAAGGTGCATAAGCGATGAAGCCAACTCCGTTTACCTACCACGTACCGAATACTATTGACCAGGCCGCCAGAATTCTAGGAAGTGATCCAGAAAACAGCAGGGTCCTGGCCGGTGGGCAAAGCCTTGTATCGATGCTTAACCTTCGTCTTGTTACCGTAGGAAACCTAATCGACATCAACCGCATCCCCGGGTTGGACTACGTGCGCGTCGAGGCCGGCGGCGTTATTGTTGGCGCGCTGGCCAGGCACAATGACGTCGAGAGTTCGCATGAAGTTCGTCGAGCTCTGCCCCTCCTTACGTCAGCACTCTCGCACGTTGCCCATTCGCAAATTCGTAATCGGGGCACTATTGTCGGAAGTCTCTGCCACGCGGATCCTGCGGCCGAGTTGCCGGCAGTTTGGCTGGCGCTCGACGGGGAACTTACGGCACAAAGTGAGGGCGGAACACGAACCATCCGGGCGGATGAATTCTTCATCTCATCTTTCACTACCACACTAGAACCAAACGAAGTTGTCACTGAGGTGAGGTTTAGCGGAACGACCGGTGCCACAGGGTGGTCTTTTGAGGAAGTAACAAAGCGCCACGGCGACTTTGCCCTAGCCGGTGTGGTAACTCTCGTGACGTTGAAAAATGGGGCCGTAAGTAGTGCGCGAATTGTTCCTTTCGGCGTCGGCTCCAAACCAATACGAATAACTTCTGCCGAGCAACAACTGCTAGGTGTGAGCGCAAGCGCGATCGACGACGCTTTGCTTGACCAGGTAGCAGCAGCGGTATCGGCTGCCGTCGACCCTGCGAATGACATCCATGCCAGCGAAGAATACCGCCGCCACGTGGCGGGCGTTTTGACCCGAAGGGGCCTTCGTCGGGCAATCGATGATGCGCAGCAGCGCGCCTAATCGCGCAGAAAGACCTAGCCGCTAGTCGTGTAATACAGAAGGACGGTTCGAAATGAGCGCAGCAAAACATGCAATTTCGTTGTCGATTAATGGGGAGAATTACGACGTTGTAGTAGAAGCGAGGCGAACACTTGCCGATACGATTCGAGAAGATATTCGCCTTACTGGAACAAAACTCGGCTGCGAACACGGTGTTTGTGGAGCTTGCACAGTTTTGCTGGATGGAAAGGCTGTTAGGTCATGCCTGATGTTCGCCGTGCAGGCATCGGGGTGCGAGATCACGACCGTCGAAGGTCTCGACACAGATGGTGAACTTGACTTCGTACAGCAGGCTTTTGCCAAGAACCACGGCCTTCAGTGTGGTTTCTGCACGGCAGGCGTACTGATGTCGGTACATTCATTCCTGAAGTCGAATCCGAACCCGACCGAAGACGAAATTCGGTTGGAGTTGGGCGGAAATATCTGCCGCTGCACCGGCTATCAAAACATCGTCAAATCCATCGCGGCTGCTGCCGCTACCAACCGATAACGGCTTGTGGGGAGAAAAGACCGATGGCAAAAGCTCTTTCTAAAGTAAGGCTTCCGGAAGACCGCTCAATTCGCAAGGGAAGGTGGATCGGGGCTAGAGTTCAGCGAGTTGAAGACCCACGGTTCCTCACCGGTAGCGCGAAATATGTCGCCGATATCGTGCTACCCCGCACGCTTCACGCGGTGTTTGTGCGCTCTCCGCACCCGCATGCCTTGATCAAGTCTATCGACAAATCGGTCTTGCCTGGCCTCGGCCAGACGGTTTTTGCGTTCACCGGCGAAGATATGCGGAATGTACCTCCGCTAATTGACGTGGTGACACTCCCGACGCTGCTGAAAACTCCACAACATGTCTTGGCGCTCGACAGGGTCCGGTTCGCAGGCGAGGCTGTCGCCATCGTGGCCCACGCAGATAGATATGTGGCCGAGGATCTGGCCGAACAACTTGGAGAGGCTATTGAATATGAGGTGCTCGCAGCGGTGCCGAACATTGAAGCTGCCGGTAGGGCGGGTGCAGCAATCCTGCACCCGGCGATAGGCAAGAATGAGGTCTACAGAGAGACAGAAGTCCACGGCGACGTGGCGGGTGCGTTCAAGGCAGCTGACCAGACCTTTAGTACTAGATTTTACCACAACCGCTACGAAGCGGCGCCGATGGAATGTCGTGGTGTGTTAGCGAATTACGAGCGCCATGACAGCCAGTTGACTGTATGGTCGTCGACCCAGATGCCGCATTTTCTGGGTTCAATCATTGCTGGCAAACTTGGCCATCCCGCGCAGCGAGTGCGGGTGATCGCACCTGAGGTTGGTGGCGGCTTTGGTCAGAAGATGTGTACTTCACCCGAGGAGATTGTGATTCCCTGGGTTGCGACGCAGCTCGGCCGCCCAGTGAAATGGATTGAAGATCGGCGCGAGCACTTACTTGCTGCTACTCATGCCAAAGAGGAGTTCATCAACCTCGACGTCGCCGTGAAGAATGATGGAACGATACTTGGCGTCCGTGGTGAGTTCATTGGAGACGGCGGCGGTTATTCATTCAACACCGAGAGTGCTTTGATCGAGCCGGCGTTGGCCGCAAAGTCTTTCTGTGGGCCCTACCGTATCGCAAATTTCGAAGAGACGGTCGCTGCGTCGCTAACAAACAAGAGTCCGACCGCGGCCTATCGCGGTGTGGGCTGGACTGCGGCGAACACGGCGCGAGAAATCATTGTAGATGAAATTGCTCGGGGTCTTCAAATTGACCCCGCAGAACTTCGTCTGAAAAACATGCTCGACTCAGATGAGCTCCCGTACCGTAGTGCGACTGGCCAAGTTTATGATAGCGGCAGCTATAAAGCGTCGCTGGAAAAGGCGCTCGAAGCTGTGGGCTACAAGCAATTCCGGGCTGAGCAACAAAGGCTTCGGAATGAGGGACGCTACATTGGACTGGGCATAAGTTCATATGTAGAGCAGACTGCATGGGGAAGTGACTCTTCCGCCCAAGCTGGCACACCGCTGCCCTCTCATGACAATTCCACTGTGACTATGGACCCCGGCGGCAAGGTCACGATTAGCACAAGCGTTTCCGGGCATGGCCAAGGGCATGAAACTGCCTTGGCTCAAGTAGCAGCTGACGGCCTGGGTATTCATATTTCTGACGTCAAGGTCCTTCATGGCGATACTCTAACTTCACCATATGGCCTGGGAACCTACGCCAGCCGTAGTGCTGTCATTGGTGGGGCCACCGTTGCTCGGGCGGCCGCGGACGTCCGCAAGCAGGTTCTGCGCGTAGCCGGACGCATGCTTGAAGCCAGCCCCGAGGATTTGGTGATCGAGGATGGAAAAATCTCTGTCGTGGGTGCGCCATCTGTCTCAAAAACCATGCAAGAGGTCGCTTTTGCTTCATACTGGGACGGAAGTCTGCGAGATGACGAACCCGGCGAAAGCCACGAGCCCCTGCTTTCTTCCACGCGTTTCTACGATCCTCCGGCTTCTTATGCGAACGGTTGCATTGTCGCGCTGACAGAAGTCGACGTTGATACCGGTTTCGTCAAACTGACCCGTATGATCGTGGTTGAGGACTGCGGAACTGTTATCAACCCGATGATCGTCGAAGGTCAGGTGCACGGAGCGATTGCCCAAGGAATCGGCGGCGCTCTCCTCGAGCATTTGATTTACAGCGAGGAAGGTCAGCCGCTTACTACCACCTATATGGATTATCTGGTGCCTACCGCCCCAACGATGCCGCCCATAGAAGTGCATCACATTGAAACGCCGTCACCGTTTACGATTGGCGGCATTAAAGGAATGGGCGAAGGCGGGCAGATTGCTACTCCAGCAGCTGTTGCCAACGCAGTTGCCGATGCTCTTGCCCCTTTCGGGGTTCGCATCACACGTCTTCCACTTACGCCGGACACGGTTCTGCGCATGATTGGCAAGATAGATCGGCCCAATGCATGATACGCTCGTGTTTATACAGTTTGTTCGTGGCTGCCTTTCCACGTGGAACCTATGACTATGTCGCAACGAACTGATTTTGTCTCAGTGAGGCAATCGGGACTGCCTTTTGATACTATAGACGAGGTCAAGGCTGCCCTGATCGGCGAGGGTTACCTCGCCGATCAGGGCTTGGCAGCGGCTATTCTGCTTGCCCTGAAAATGGGTCGACCACTTCTACTGGAAGGCGAAGCGGGTGTTGGCAAAACTGAGGTTGCTAAGGCCCTCTCCTCGATTCTCTCGGCAGAGCTTATTCGGTTGCAGTGCTATGAAGGCATCGATGCAAGTCAGGCACTCTACGAGTGGGACTATGGACGCCAGCTCTTGTTCGCGCGGGCTTTGCAAGAGGGAGAGATCGACCCCGAGCGACGGGTTGCCCAATTGTATGGGCCAGACTTTCTTCTTGAGCGGCCGTTGCTCAAAGCGGTTCGCGCCGGTTCAAGTGCCGTGCTTTTGATTGATGAAGTTGATAGAGCCGACGATGAATTTGAAGCATTCCTGCTAGAAATTCTATCAGATTTCTCTGTGACAATACCCGAGTTGGGGACGGTCCATGCAAAAACCCCTCCCGCTGTGATCTTAACTTCAAACCGAACGCGTGAGTTGCATGACGCCCTGAAGCGACGGTGCCTCTACCATTGGATTGGTTTTCCCGAGTTGGAGCGCGAAGTTGAGATCATCCGGATGCGAGCGTCCGGCGTATCTGATGGGTTGGCGCGTTCTGTCGCGGTCGCGATTTCCCGCCTTCGCAATCTAGATTTGATTAAGCCCCCGGGAGCTTCTGAGGCAATTGACTGGGCGCGAGCGTTAGAATTTCTAGGAGCGGAAACATTAGACACTGAAGCTGGCCGTGTGACTCTGGGGTGGGCAGTGAAGAATCACGACGACCTTCGTCTGGTCGAGCCCCTCTTGGAGACAATTACGAGTGGGTAACTCTGTTGAACGCCTCATCCGCTTCGGGCGGAGTTTGCGTGAAGAGGGTTTGCTCGTAGGTAGCGGGCAAATATCGGATTTTTGCCGAGCTGCGGATATGCTCTATCCGTTTAATCTTTACTGGGCTGGTAGGATTACTCTCACTTGCCGCCGCGACGATATTCCTATCTACAACGCGGTATTCGTGAGGTTTTTTGGCGACGAACAAGAAGGTTTTACACGCGCACCTCGTTGCGAGGTGCAGGATGTGGCTAAACCGCCGCCCATTAGAGGGGTGGGAGACCGCACAGACGAGGCCGCTGAAAAAGAAATCTCCATCGCAAGCCCCTTCGAAGTATTGCGCAAAAAGAGCTTTGCGAGGTGCACTCAGGAGGAATTGCGGGAATTGTTCGCGGCAGGCGAACGTCTCATAGTTCCGACTAGACGATCACGCCGATATGCGCCTGCCCGGGCGGGCACTCTCGATTTCCGTCGTACGCTTCGTGCCTCATTGCGAACAGGGGGAGAGCCTTTCAAGAGGTCTTGGCGCACAAGACGCGAGCACCCCCGCCGGATAGTCTTTTTGCTTGATGTGTCTGGCTCCATGGCGGCATATGCCAAAGCCTTGTTGTTGTTCGCTCATGTCGGCGTCCGCACCCAACAGCATTGGGAAACCTTCTGTTTTGCGACCCGCCTGACCCACTTCACTAGGGCACTGGCTCACGTCAAACCGGATGAGGCGCTGACGAGGGCGGCCGAGGAGGTGGTTGACTGGGACGGTGGCACCCGCATCGGAAACAGTCTGAAGGACTTTCTCAAGGAGCGCGAGTACGGCAGCCTAGCGCGAGGCGCGATTGTCATCATATGCTCGGACGGGCTGGAGATTGACGATCCCGAGATACTCAAACAGCAAATGGTGCGGCTTTCGCGACTTGCGAACCGTGTTGTCTGGCTTAATCCCCAAAAAGAAGATCCAGTTTATGAGCCGCTTACGCGTGGAATGCGAATAGCAATGCCATACATTGACGTGTTTGAGAGCGGTCATAACTTGGCCAGTTTGGAATATCTGACGGATTTGCTGGGCCGAAACGATGCCTTTCTAGAAAGAGGCGGTCGCAGACGCGTACATGAAAGCGAATAGCATGGACATGATCGATCCTTTCGGTCGTACGATCACCTATCTACGGGTATCTGTCACCGACCGTTGCGATTTTCGCTGCACCTACTGTATGGCCGAAAACATGTCCTTCCTGCCTAAGAATGACCTTCTTTCGCTGGAAGAGCTCGATCGCCTCTGTACTGTATTTATCGAGAAGGGTGTTAGGAAGTTGCGCTTAACTGGCGGGGAGCCATTGGTGCGCAAAAACATCATGAGTCTTGTGCGCCAGCTTTCACGGCATTTGAAGAGCGGCGCCCTGGAAGAGCTGACGCTGACTACAAATGGCTCCCAACTTTCGCGCTTCGCTGCGGAACTCGCCGATTGCGGTGTAAATCGGATCAATGTTTCGCTTGATACGCTGAACGCCGAAAAATTCCATGCCGTCACCCGCTGGGGCCGTATCGACAAAGTCATGGAAGGCATTGATGCTGCACAGGCGGCGGGGCTGAAGGTGAAGCTCAACGTGGTTGCGCTCAAAGATTTCAACGAAGCCGAGCTGCCGGAGATGATAATATGGGCTCATAGCCGCGGCATGGACCTAACCATCATTGAAACTATGCCTATGGGCGAGATCGACGCTGATCGAAGCGACCAATACCTGCCTCTATCGCTGCTGCGTGCTTCGTTAGAGCGCCAGTTCGCGCTGACCGACATCCCCCACAAAACGGGCGGTCCAGCCCGCTATGTCCACGTAGCCGAAACGGGTGGTAAGCTGGGCTTTATCACGCCGATGACGCATAATTTCTGCGAAAGCTGCAACCGCATCCGGCTGACTTGTACCGGAACGCTCTACATGTGCCTGGGCAGGGAGGACGCTGCCGACTTGCGCGAGAAGCTACGCGCTTCGGAAGGTAATGAGTTGGTGGCCGACGCGGTTGATGAAGCGATCAGTCGCAAGCCGAAGGGCCATGATTTCGTGATTGACCGTCGTACCAATCGGCCGTCCGTATCCCGACATATGAGTGTCACCGGCGGTTGATTCATGACGTGGCGAGTGGGTGGTTCACGATGATGTTGTCGTGTCGTATCGCGAGAGCAGTTGTGTGAGCGCGTTTGCGGCATTGGTCGCAAAAGAAGAAATGGCAGCGAGTGCTCGACACACGCCCCCAGTGCCGCGATGCTCTTCGCACTGGCTGATGTTTTCGCCAAGTCCGATGTGCGGCATCTCGGGAATCTGGGGCGGGAATACCCAACACGTCCAGAATTGCACCCCGTTGCTCGATGTCTTTCGCGGCTTTCGATTTCCCGCAGGGGCTCCCAAAACACGCGCGCCATGCCCGCAACAAACCCGAAGGCAATCAAAGAGGCTTCCAGAATTGGAGCTGCATCTTCGACACTTCAAGCCTCTACACGCAGATAGCCGCTCAGGCCGGTTTTCTGATGCTTGATCACATGGCAGTGGAACGCCCAGTCGCCAAGGTTGTCGGCGACCAGTGCCACCTCCATCGTTTCCTTCGACAGCAGAAGGGCAGTGTCTGTCGGCAGTGGGGCGACCTTGCGCTTGTCGGAGCGCAACAGGCGGAAGGTCATACCGTGCAGGTGGATGGGATGATCGTTCGGTGTTTCGTTGCGCGGGCGTAGGACATAGCTCTTGCCCTGTTTCAACACGGCGAGCGGCTCGCCGTGGCCCGGTATGTCGGATTGACCGGTAACCCGGTTGATTGACCAGAACGTGTAGCCAAGGGTGCCGCAAATGCCCGGCGTCGGTGCGTCTCCGCCAGGCGACCAGCCAAAGATGAAGTCTATCGTTTCAGCATTGGCGAGATCAGCTTTTGGCATCGGATTGGGCCGCAGTGGCTTGAGCTCGTCCAGCCTGCGCCTGGCACTGGCACCCAAGGGCCGAAACCGCGCGAGAAGCCGCGGCCCTTGGGGTGTTCTCAGGGGTCAGGCTCACAATTTCGTCCGCACTGTCGGGCACACGCAGGGCGATGTCGGCGCGCTGCCCTGGCGCCATGACGATGCCCTTCGGCGCAATGGGCCGCGCGAGGGGATTTGCATCCAGTGCGATCACTTGAGCGGTTCCGCCCTCGAGATCATATGTGCCGACGCGGGTGATATCGGTCACGGCTGCCGGCGGCGAGATCGTATGTCGGAGCGACTTCCCAGTTCACTGTGCCGACCGTGCCCAGAGTACCGCCACGGGCCGCATTGCGTGGCTTGAACAACTCGATGAACTGACCATCGCCGCCGAGGCGGAAGTCCCGGATGTTGAGCGGCAAGTCCTGGTCGAACCCCGGGTCTTC
Organism: Aminobacter niigataensis; assembly: GCF_946995915.1. Classification (GTDB taxonomy): domain Bacteria; phylum Pseudomonadota; class Alphaproteobacteria; order Rhizobiales; family Rhizobiaceae; genus Aminobacter; species Aminobacter niigataensis. Next base: position 523,389 of record NZ_OX341517.1, on the reverse strand, counting down.
CTCATCTTCGACCACCAGGACACCTGTCAGTCCCCTGGCGATCTGCTCCAAGGTGTTGCAATGCGGATGATACCAATAGGTGCCGGCATCCGGCGATGCCAACGTGTATCGGAAGCTGTTGCCGGGCGTGATCGGCGCCTGTGTCAGATAGGGAACGCCGTCCATCGCATTGGCGATGCGCAAACCGTGCCAGTGCACGATCGTCGCTTCCTCTAGGTCGTTCACCACATCGATCGAGAATGGTTTGCCCTGCGGCAGCCGCAGCACCGGAGGCGGTCCGTCGGCGTGAAAGCTCATCATGCCTCCGGTCATCGTGCCGGGCAGGATCGAATGGCGCAGCATCGACGCCCGCAGGGTCAGATCGACCGCGTTGGCCCGACTTGCCGCCACAGTGCCCGCGGCGGCTGCGGCAAGAGCTGCGGCACCCCCGAGCAAGACGTCGCGACGCGATATTCCAGGCATACGGACTTACCTTTCGCAGGCCTCGATGGCGCCGTTCTTCGAAACTCGGGCTACTCCGACCCGCCGGGGACAATGCCGAAACGATCCAGACCGATACATCCATCCGCCTGCATCAGCAAACGACCGCGAACACGGTGCTCATGTGCCTTGTCGGGACGTCGCATGCTCATTCCGGGCCATGTCGGCCCGGGAATCTCGAGGCCACTTGCGGACGACAATGGCGGCGATCAGGAAACCCTGCACCAGAACAAGAACGTAAGCGGCCAGGATGGCGGCACAGGGGACGACAAAGTTCAGTTGGGGAGCCGCGCCGAGCACCACCGCATCACCCATGAAACGACCGACACGACCCCGCAGCCGATGAGTGCGGCGCGCTTGCGCGGTTCGATGTCAGCCAGGAGGTGCTTTCCGACCTGCCGCCTGAGGAACGGCAGCACCAGGCGATGAATGGCGATGCCGTTGATCGTCAGTATGGCGACAATGATCACCTTGGCCCAGATCTTCGGGTTCGGGACCTTCTCCGGCTCGGCGGCCTGGTAGAGCAGAAGAAACCCGATGCCCGACAGCCAAAGCATCAGCAGGCCGCGGGCAACAAAGCGACTGATCCATTCGACATTGTCGACGAGCTCGGCTGTCACGGCTGTCCAGCGGTAACGCGACAACGTCAGGTCGAGAAACGCCGCCCCGCCGAATCCCAGGATCAGCCTGCCGAAATGGATCAACCTCAGTGATGTCCTGGCATAGGACAAAAGCGCGGGGGACAAAAGCGCGGGTGATGATGCGAGGGAGAGGTCGAAAGCGCTCAATTGTGTCACCGGATAGAGGACGCAACGGCCCGTCACGCCCTCCCGATGGGATGGCGTGCCCGCTGCGTTGCGAGCCTGAGGGAAAGTTTGAGTTGACCGAGCGCTCCCCACCGATCCGGGGCAAACTGGACGGCTTCCTCCTATTTAAGCTGAATTTCATAGTCAAGTATGAGGGGTGGCTATTTAAGCATTTCTGCAAATTTCCCCTGGGTCACATGGCAACGTTGCGTTGGCGGACACCAAGCGATAACAGCATGCGATATCTCCAACGAGATATAACGATATGGTTCATGAAACGGTCATCACGGCTCCCCGCAATCTGCCCGTCGCCTTTGGAGGTGGGGCTGTTATCGGATCGCTCGGCGGACTGATTGGACTCGGCGGTGCTGAGTTCCGACTGCCGCTTCTGATTGGACTGTTTCGCTTTACAGCTCTTGAAGCTGTCATACTCAACAAGGCGATGAGTCTGGTTGTGGTTGCTTCAGCCCTGCCGCTCCGAGCGGCAACGGTCCCGTTCGCGACGATTGCCGCACACTGGCCGATAGTCCTGAACCTGCTTGCCGGTAGCCTGCTTGGCGCATGGATAGGGGCGGGATGGGCCACGCGACTGAGATCGGAAACCCTCTATAAGGTGATTGCCGGGCTGCTCGTTGTTATCGCGGTCGTGCTGGTGTTCGGGCATGATGCGGCGGCGGGGCAGCCTTTGCTCACTGGATCGGCCCAGCTCGTCGTAGGTGTCATCGTGGGGTTCGGGATCGGGATCGTCGCTTCCCTGCTCGGCGTGGCAGGCGGCGAGTTGTTGATCCCCACGCTCGTCCTGTTGTTCGGCGCGGATATGAAACTGGCGGGCAGTCTCTCGCTTGCGGTGTCCTTGCCGACCATGATCGTCGGCTTTACGCGATACAGCCGTGACCAGAGCTTTTCGGTGATCAACCGTAACCGGGGCTTTCTAGTCGTCATGGCGGCGGGGTCGTTCGTTGGAACCTTCATCGGCGGGCAACTGCTCGGCATCGTACCAAGCTGGGTCTTGCTTCCGGCCCTTGCTATCATCCTGCTGGTGTCCGCGGCAAAAGTCTGGCGCCATCGGTGATATCATTGTGCGCGCTACGCCGTGGTGATGGCGGCGCGGTGGCCGATTTTTGCGAGCTCGACCAACATGCGAATTGAACTTACTTCCAGATTTGGCGGCGATGCCACGGAGAGGTTTTCGAGCAATGTTTCGATCGCTTCACGAATGGAGAGTTCCCGCATTCCGACCGCCAGCGGGTAGGCGAGGCAGTCCGCCAAGGTTGGCTTCCGAACTGCCGCCTAAGGATGTTCGGGCCGCATAAGCAGCCCGATACGCATTGCAGCCCAGTTGATCACCCTAATGTCCGATGTCTCGACCTTTACGTCAAAAGCTGCCTGTCTCCAAACGGCCCCATGTCGGTCGTTCCAGAGTCCGCGCCCGCGCAACGTTTTGGCTGCCGCCCGTCCGTTCCCGCATGGATGTTTTCTGGGGCTATCTCTTTCAAACTGCGATCTGAAGCAAATGTCGGTATCGGTAGTTGCGGGTCCCCGCAACCAAATAACAAAACGCCCCGCCTCGAGCGGGGCTTTTTGTATTTGGCCGCCAGGTGACGGTCCGATTGGAACCGCAGCAAAACCCGAAAGCAGGCCAACGGCCGACAAAGCCAGGCAGAAAAGACAAAATCCTGGCTCCAAATTCAAATACAAAAACGCCCGTGTCAGAAATGACGCGGGCGTTTTGCTGTTCAACTGCCGGTCGGAACCGCAGCAAAACCCCGCAAGCTCGCAAACGCCGACAAAGCCGGACAAAAAAGACAGAATCCTGGCTCCAAAACCAAAAAGGCCCGCACGGTGAAAACCGGCGGGCCTTTGTCGTATCACGCGCCGGCTTCAGCTAGCGGAGCGCTTCACCTCTGCCAGGCTGCGAACGGCGCCGGGCACGACCGGTGTGCCGCGATACGTCGAGGCGATCGCGGCGAAGGTCAGCCCAAGGCTCCGCAGATTGGCCCGGGCGCCGTTCAGCGGCTCGCGGCCGTCTTCGATGGCCGACAGAAGCTCCCCCATCGTGCCGGCAAAGCCGTCGTTGAACCAGCTGCCTGCGAGTTCGGGCCGTGCCGTACCGGCCATGGTCGTCAATACGACCGCCTGCCGGCCCAGATCCGGGCTGGGCTGACTTCAAGCGCCTTGCAGTCATGAAAAAGGCCCGCGCGAAGCGGGCCTGATCATGTGGCAAGGGCCGGGCTCTCAGGAGCCGGTAATGAAGGGCATCAATTCGTGGGCGCCGCGATAGATCATCTCGCCGGCCACATAGAGGATGATCGCCAGGCCGACATAGGCAATCCAGCGATGCTTCTGCAGCAGGTTGGCGATGAAGCTCGCGGCAATGCCCATCAATGCGATCGACAGGACAAGACCGAAGACCAGAACGTTGGGATGGTCGCGCGCAGCGCCGGCGACGGCGAGCACGTTGTCGAGCGACATGGACACGTCGGCGATGAGGATCTGCCAGGCTGCCTGGCCAAGGGTCTTGCGCGGGGCAGCGCCTGCAACCTTGCCGTCCTTGTCGATGTCGCTTTCCGAAAGCGCCTCGATGGCCTGCGTTTCCTCGGCGTGGTTCTGGCGAAGCTCGCGCCACATCTTCCAGCACACCCACAACAGCAGCACGCCGCCGGCAAACAGCAGTCCGACGATCTGCAGCAGCTGGGTGGTAGCGGCGGCAAAACCGATGCGCAGCACGGTTGCGGCAACAATGCCGATGAGAATGGCCTTTGCGCGCTGGTCCTTGGGCAGGCCCGCTGCGGCAAGGCCGATGATGATCGCGTTGTCACCCGCCAGGACCAGGTCGATCATGATCACCTGGAATAGAGCGGTCATTGCTTCGGGAGTGAAAAATTCTGTCATGCGGCACCCTTTGCTTTCAGCTGGGGGCGGCGCGGCTTGCAATCATCGCCGTAGGCAACGCGGATTCCGCGCGTGTCAAAGAGTGCTGCTACAGCGTAGGGATTTCAAAAGCCAGGCCACCCGGATTGGAACGTCCAGTCCGACATCACAGTCCTGATGGACTGCCAGAGGGGCCCGGCCTGGTAGCGACTAGCTAATTGCCGGAAGCGAGAAACTCAAGGCCAAATTTCGCAATGCAGAGCGGATTGGCGGCGATTAGCTGACCTGCCGGCGTGACGAGGGCACACACCCCATGGTACGCACGTCCTTCATGGCAGTGTGCAGGAGCGCGCGTGATAAGCCCGGAACAATTTCTGTCGTCGGTATTCTGGGCGCGGGAACTGCCGGAGGATGAGCGTGAGCGTGCGCGTCGCGGCATCATGTTGCGCACCCTTGAGCCGGGGACCTATTTCATCCATCGCGGCGATCGCATCGACAACTGGATCGGCGTCGTCAGCGGACTGTTGCGGCTGGGTTCGATCACCACCTCGGGCAAGGCCGTGACCTATGCCGGCCTGCCGCCGAGTTGCTGGTTCGGCGAAGGGTCGCTGCTCAAGGACGAGCCGCGCCAGTATGACGTGCTTGCCCTGCGGCGTACGCAGGTGGCGCTACTCAACCGCTCGACATTTTTCTGGCTCTTCGAAAACAGCGTCGCCTTCGACCGGCTGCTGGTGCGGCTCATCAACGAGCGGCTCGGGCAGTTCATTGCGCAGGTCGAGCATGATCGTACGCTCGATTCGACCGGCAAGGTGGCGCGCAGCCTGGCCTCGCTGTTCAACCCGGTGATCAGTCCCTTCGTCGGTTCGCACATCGACATCAGCCAGGAGGAGATCGGCTTGCTGGCCGGCGTGTCGCGGCCTGTCGCCAACCGAATCCTGCAAGAACTGGAAAAGGCCGGCTTGCTCCGCAATGAGAGCGGCGGCGTTACGATCCTGGATCTGGAAAAGCTGCGCGGCTACGGCGAGTAGCGCGGCCGCCGGCGTGGCGCGTGGTTTATGAATGTCTATGATTTCAAAGGGTTAGGCGTGCAATTACGCCTAGGGCGCATGAGGCCGGTACCCAAGACTGAACATTGGCGTCCTGTCTGTCAAGCCAGCCCTTGAAAAAGCCTGCCAAGGTTGCGAGCTTCGATCCAACGACCGGGAACACCCGGCGATCTACGAGGGAACAAACGGGAGGCGTGCCTTTGGCACAAGGGAGCGTAACGCGCGAGCTCGATACGTTTGCCAAGCTGCTTTGCGAGCATGCTCGCCTGCGGCCCAATCGCCCGGCGATGCGTCACAAGGATCTCGGCATCTGGCGGACATGGGACTGGAGCGAGCTGGCCCAAACCATCCGCGCCTATGCCGCCGGCTTGCAGCAACTCGGCCTGGAGCGCGGCGCGACCATCGCCGTCATCGGCGCGAACCGGCCGGCCATGTACTGGACCATTCTCGCCGCGCAATGGCTGGGGGCGATCCCCGTGCCGGTCTATGCCGATGCGGTCGCGGACGAGATGGCCTATGTGCTCGACCACGCCGACGTCGCCTTTGCGGCGGTGCAGGATCAGGAGCAGGTCGACAAGCTGATCTCGGTCCAGGACCGCGTGCCCAAGCTCCGCACCGTTCTCTATGACGAGCCGCGCGGCTTGCGCGACTACGATCACAGCCGGCTCCACGCCATCCATGACATCATCGAGCAGGGGCGTGTCCGACTGGCGGCTGACGGCTCGGCGGCCGCTGCGATTGATACCGAGCGCGACCGTGGTCAGGCCAGCGACATCTCCATCATCCTGTATACCTCCGGCACGACAGGCCGATCCAAGGGGGTGCTGCTGACCGCCGGCGGCTCGATCGCGGCGGCGCGCGATACCGTCACCTTCGACAAGCTCACCGACCGCGACGAAGTGCTCGCCTACCTGCCGCTGGCCTGGGTCGGCGATCACTACCTCAACTATGCCCAGTCTATGGTCGCGGGCTTCTGCGTCGCTTGTCCCGAAAGCCGGGAAACGGCGGAAGCCGACACGCAAGAGATCGGGCCGAGCTTCTATTTCGCGCCGCCGCGCGTGTTCGAGACGCTGCTGACCCGGATCACCATCCGCATGGAGGATGCCGGAGCGCTCAAGCGCGGCATGTTCAATTACTTCATCGGCGTAGCCAGGCGTTGGGGTGAAAAGATCCTCGACGGCGAGACCGTGCCGCTTGGCGCCCGCCTCGGCTACGCGATCGGGAACCTGCTGGTTTACGCACCGCTGAAGAACGTGCTCGGCTTTTCCCGCATTCGCGTCGCCTACACGGCCGGCGAGGCAATCGGACCCGACCTGTTTTCCTTCTACCGGTCGCTCGGCCTCAACCTGAAGCAGCTCTACGGCCAGACAGAGGCCTTTCTCTATGTCACCGCGCAGCCTGACGGGCAGATCCGCGCCGGCACGGTTGGGCCGGCGACGCCCAATGTCGAGATCCGCATCGCCGACGATGGCGAGGTGCTCTATCGCTCACCCGGCCAGTTCGTCGGCTATTACAAGGACGCTGAACGCACGGCAGAAACGGTCACCCCGGAAGGTTACGTGAAGACAGGCGACGCCGGCTTCTTCGATCCCGACGGCCACCTCACCATCATCGACCGCGCCAAGGATGTCGGCAAGCTGAGCTCAGGCGCGCTGTTCGCGCCGAAATACATCGAAAACAAGCTGAAATTCTTCCCCAACATCAAGGAAGCCGTTGCCTTCGGCCAGGACCGCGACTTCGTCACGGTCATGCTCAACATCGACCTGACGGCGGTCGGCAACTGGGCGGAACGCAAGAACATCGCCTACGGCTCCTACCAGGAGCTGGCGCAGCGCCCCGAGGTCTATGAAATGTTCACCGGTCACGTCGCCGAGGTGAACCGGGCACTGGCCGCCGAGCCGCGCATGGCGGCGGCCCAGATCAAGCGCTTCCTTATCCTGCACAAGGAACTCGACGCCGACGACGGCGAGATGACGCGCACGCAGAAGGTGCGGCGCGGCTTCATCGCCGAACGCTACAAGCCTCTGGTCGACGCGCTCTACAATGGCTCGGAGGCCTCCGACATCTCGACCGAAGTGACCTTCGAGGACGGCCGCAAGGGTATCATATCCGCCAGGGTCCGCATCGCCGAGGCTGAGGTTGCGCAAGTCGCCAAGCTTGGGGTCGCCGCATGAACGTCGCACCCGAAACACTGCTGGCGGTCGATGGCGTATCGCTGTCCTTCGGCGGGGTGAAGGCCATCACCGACGTGTCCTTCGACATCCGCAAGGGCGAGATTCGTGCCATCATCGGCCCCAACGGTGCCGGCAAGACCTCGATGCTGAACGTGGTCAACGGCTTCTACCACCCCCAGCACGGCCGCATCACCTACAAGGGCAAGACCCGTCCGCGCATGCGGCCCTATCAGGCCGCCAGCCAAGGCATCGCCCGCACCTTCCAGAACGTGGCGCTGTTCCGCGGCATGAGCACGCTCGACAACATCATGGTCGGCCGCACGCTGAAGATGCACCGCGGACTCTTCTGGCAGATGCTGCGCTTCGGCCCGGCGATGCGCGAGGAGATCGAGCATCGCCGCGTGGTCGAAGACATCATCGATTTCCTGCAGATCGAGTCGATCCGCAAGACGCCGGTCGGCAAGCTGCCCTACGGCCTGCAGAAGCGCGTCGAGCTTGGCCGTGCGCTGGCGATGGAGCCGGAGCTCTTGCTGCTCGACGAGCCGATGGCCGGCATGAACATCGAGGAGAAGGAGGACATGTGCCGCTACATCCTCGATCTCAACAAGCATTTCGGTACCACCATCGCCCTGATCGAGCACGACATGGGTGTCGTCATGGACCTGTCCGACCGCGTCGTGGTGCTCGAATACGGGCACAAGATCGCCGATGGCACGCCCGAAGTGGTCAAGGCCGATCCCAAGGTCATCGAGGCCTATCTCGGCGTGGGGCACTGACCATGCCGGTGTCTGGTGGAGGAGGAAAAATCCGCATGAACACGAGACGCAGGGCAGCGGAGACGACGGCAGGCGGCTCGGCATGTCGCCAGGCCTGTCCGACGCGCCGGGCCGGCTGAGGAGGGAGACCGATGCTCTACAACATCTTCATCGACCCCTTCGTGCAGATGGCGCAGATGCCCGACCTGCTGGTCCAGACACTGTGGGAGGGGCTGGTGTCGGGCGTGCTCTATGCGCTGATCGCCCTTGGCTTCGTGCTCATCTTCAAGGCGTCGGGCGTCTTCAACTTCGCCCAGGGCATCATGGTCGTGTTTTCAGCGCTCACCCTCGTCGGCTTCTACGAGAAGTTCTCGGCCGCGGGCTTTTCCGGCCACACCGCGGCTTTCGTCGCGCTGATCCTGACGGCGGGCGTGATGTTCGTGCTGGCGATGCTGGTCGAGCGCGTCGTGCTGCGGCCGCTGGTCAACCAGCCCGACATCATCCTGTTCATGGCGACGTTCGGCATCACCTATGTGCTGATCGGCTTCGGCGAGATGGTGTTCGGCGGCGACCCCAAGCAGATGATCGCCAGCGAGCTGTTCCTGCCCAGCGGCTCGGTCGACGTCGAGATGCTGGGTGGACTGGTGAGCTTCCAGAAGATCGACATCGCCGCCGCCGTCATCGCCTCCGTGATGATCGTCGGGCTCGCCCTGTTCTTCCAGAAGACCCGCATCGGCCGGGCCTTGCGCGCCGTTGCCGACAGCCACAAGGCAGCGCTTTCGGTCGGCATATCGCTCAACCAGATCTGGGTTATCGTCTGGTTCGCCGCCGGCCTGGTCGCGCTGGTGACCGGCATCATGTGGGGCGCTCGTTCCGACGTCTCCTTCGCGCTCGAGATCGTGGCGCTCAAGGCGCTGCCGGTGCTGGTGCTGGGCGGGCTGACCTCGGTGCCCGGCGCGATCGTCGGCGGGCTGATCATCGGGATCGGCGAAAAGCTCGGCGAATTCTACTGGGGCCCTCTGCTCGGCGGCGGCATCGAGAGCTGGTTTGCCTATGCCATTGCCCTGCTGTTCCTGCTGTATCGGCCGCAGGGCCTGTTCGGCGACAAGATAATCGAGCGGATCTGACCAGATGTTCTATCGCGAGACGGGCCAGTTCAAGCAAAGCTACGCGGCCGACCAGGCGGTGTTCCCGATCCTGCAGGACCGGCTCGGCCTGGCAGTCATCCTGCTCATCGCCTTCGTCGCGGTTCCGCTGTTCGGCAACGAGTTCCTGCTTGCCTCGGTGATGGTGCCGTTCCTGATCCTGTCGTTGGGCGCGATCGGGCTCAACATCCTTGTCGGCTACACCGGACTGCTCTCCCTCGGCTCGGCCGCCTTCATGGGCGTCGGCGCCTATTCGGCCTACAAGCTTTCGACCATCTTTCCAGGCATCAACATCCTGGTGTGGATCCTCTGCTCGGGCTTCTTCGCCGCAGGCATCGGCGTGCTGTTCGGCCTGCCGTCGCTGCGCATCAAGGGCTTCTACCTGGCGGTCGCGACGCTTGCCGCGCAGTTCTTCCTGCAGTGGTGCTTCGTGCGCATCAGCTGGCTCTACAACGACAATCCGTCCGGCGCCATCGAAGTGCCGGCCCGCACGCTGTTCGGCCTGGCCATCACCGGCCCCTCGGCCACGCCCGTCACACGCTACCTCGTGGTGCTGGTCATCGTCGTCGTCATGACCCTGCTCGCCTCCAACATCGTCCATGGCAGGATCGGCCGTACCTGGATGGCGGTGCGCGACATGGACATTGCAGCGCAGCTGATGGGCATCCGCCTTTTGCCGGCAAAGCTGCTCGCGTTTGCGGTGTCGTCCTTCTACTGCGGCGTTTCGGGCGCGCTCATGGTCTTCCTCTGGCTCGGGGCCGCCGAGCCGTCGGCCTTCGACATCAAGCTGTCGTTCCTTTTGCTGTTCATGGTCATCATCGGTGGCCTCGGCTCGATGATCGGCAGCTTCTTTGGCGCAGCGCTGATCCACATCCTGCCGATCGTCATCCGCATGCTGCCCGAGGCGCTTGGCCTGCCCATTGCTGCCGCAACGGTGGAGCACCTGACGTATCTGATCGTCGGCGCCCTCATCATCTTTTTCCTGATCGTCGAACCGCACGGCCTCGCGCGGCTCTGGCAGATCGCCAAGCAGAAGCTTCGTGTGTGGCCCTTCCCTTACTAGGGGCCATGCACAAGACGGAAATGCAAAAGAAGTAGGGAGGAGAACGAAATGTCGCTCAAGAACTGGCTATACGCACTTTCTGCAGCAGCATCGCTGACCTTGCCGGCCGTGCACGGCGCGCAGGCCCAGGAAGAATCGATCTACGTGCCGCTGTTCACCTATCGCACCGGCCCGTTTGCCGGGTCCGGAACGCCGATCGCCAACGGCATGCACGACTACCTGACGCTTCTCAACGAGCGCGACGGCGGCATCGGCGGCGTCAAGCTGATCGTTGAGGAGTGCGAGACCGGCTACGACACCAAGAAGGGCCTCGAATGTTATGAATCGGTGAAGCCCAAGAGGCCGGTGATCGTCAATCCGTGGTCGACAGGCATCACCTTGCCGCTGATCCCCAAGGCGGCCGTGGACAAGATCCCGGTGCTGTCGATGGCCTACGGCCTTTCGGCCTCGGCCAAGGGCGACACCTTCCCCTGGATCTTCAACCCGCCGGCAACCTACTGGGACGGCTTCACCCAGATCCTGCAATACATCGCCACCCAGGAAGGCGGCGGCATCGACAAGCTCAAGGGCAAGAAGATCGGCTACATCTATCTCGATGCCAGCTTCGGCCGCGAGCCGCTGCCGCTGATCGAGCAGCTGTCGAAGGAACTCGGCTTCGAGGCCAAGCTCTATCCGGTGGCCGCCGCCGACATGCAGAACCAGTCGTCGCAGTGGCTGAGCGTTCGCCGCGACAAGCCCGACTACATGATCCTCTACGGCTGGGGCGCGCTGAATGCCACCGCCGTCAAGGAAGCGGTGAAGACCAACTACCCGATGGAGAAGTTCATCTCGATCTGGTGGCCGAGCGAGGATGACGCCAAGGGTGCCGGAGACGGCGCAAAGGGCTTCAAGACGCTGAACTGGCATGCCGTGGGCGCGGACTTCCCGCTTCTCGCCGACATCCAGAAGCACGTCGTCGATGCCGGCAAGAGCCAGGTTTCTGGCAAGGACAAGGTCGGCCAGGTTCTCTACAACCGCGGCATCTACAATTCGATGCTGATCGCCGAGGCCATCCGCAAGGCGCAGGAGATCACCGGCAAGAAGGCGGTCACCGGCGAGGACGTTCGCCGCGGCCTGGAAGGCCTCAGCATCGATGAGGCGCGGCTCAAGGAAATCGGCCTCGAAGGCTTCACCGGTGCGGTCAAGCTTTCCTGCGCCGACCACAACGGCCACTTCTCGACCTTCGTCCAGAGCTGGAACGGCACCACCTACGAGAAGGTGTCCGACTACATCGCGCCGATGAGCGACAAGGTCGGGCCGCTGCTCGATGCCGACGCCAAGGCCTATGCCGAGAAGAACGCACCCTGGCCGGCCCGCGCCGAGGCCTGCGACGCCTCGTAAGGCTGCAGCTTGAACCCTGTCCCTTCCCCGTCAGGGGGAGGGACCTTTGTCCCGGAGCTTGCTGATGTCTGAACATGCTTCCAACGCGGTCGAGCCGGCCCGCCCGATGCTGTCGGTTAACAACATCGAGGTGATCTACGATCACGTCATCCTCGTCCTCAAGGGCGTGTCCCTCACTGTCCCGCAGGGCGGCATCGTCGCCATCCTCGGCGCCAATGGCGCCGGCAAGACGACGACGCTGAAGGCGATCTCAAATCTTCTGCATGCCGAGCGCGGCGAGGTCACCAAGGGCTCGATCGAGTTCGACGGCGAACGTGTCGACAGCCTCAGCCCGAACGAGCTGGTGCGGCGCGGCTGCATCCAGGTGATGGAAGGGCGGCACTGCTTCGGCCATCTCAGCATCGAGGAAAACCTGCTCACCGGTGCCTTCACGCGGCGCGACGGCAACCGCGCCATCCGTGACGACCTCGACATGATCTACGCCTACTTCCCCCGGCTGAGGCAGCGGCGGTCTTCGATGGCCGGCTACACCTCGGGCGGCGAGCAGCAGATGTGCGCCATCGGCCGCGCCATGATGAGCCGTCCCAAGATGATCCTGCTCGACGAGCCGTCGATGGGGCTCGCGCCGCAGGTGGTCGACGAGATCTTCGAGATCGTCAGGGACCTGAACGACAAGCAGGGCGTGTCGTTCCTGGTGGCCGAGCAGAACACCAACATGGCGCTGAAATACGCCACCTACGGCTACATCATGGAAACCGGCCGCATCGTCATGGATGGCGACGCCGCCTCGTTGCGCGACAACGAGGACGTCAAGGAATTCTATCTCGGCATTGGCGGCGAGGGCCGCAAGTCGTTCCGCGAGGTCAAGAGCTACAAGCGGCGCAAGCGCTGGCTGGCCTGAACCGCGTCATTTTCCGGGTGTTGCGCGGTCATGCCCGCTGGGTGGCGCGCCCTCATCGTCCAGAACCTAGGTGAACCATGGTCACGAACGCACATTACGATGCCGCGGAAACCCAGGACCCGGCCGTCCGCGAGGCGGCACTTTTTGCCAGGCTGCGGTCGCTGCTCGATGGCGCGCAAGCCAGCGCGCCGGCCCTGCGCCAACAGCTCGAGGGGAGTGAGGTTGCGAGCCTCGTCGACCGTGCAGCGCTCCAGCAGGTGCCGGTCATCCGCAAGGGCGACCTGATTGCCCTGCAGGCCAAGGATCCGCCCTTCGCCGGCTTGTCGCCCGTCAGGCCTGGCGCGCTGAAGCGCCTGCTTGTCTCACCGGGGCCGATCTTCGACCCCGAAGGCCGCGACGACGACTGGTGGGGTGCGGCGCGGGCCCTTTTCGCGGCCGGCATGCGTCGGGAAGACATCGTCCACAACGCCTTCAGCTACCACCTGACACCGGGCGGCCACATGATGGAATCGGGTGCCCATGCGCTCGGCTGCGCGGTGATCCCCGCCGGTGTCGGCAACACCGATCAGCAGGTCGAGGCGGTCGTAGCGCTCAAGCCGTCCGGCTATATAGGCACGCCCGACTTCCTCAAGATCCTGCTCGACCGCATGAGTGCCACCGGTGCCGTCAGTCCGTTCCGCCACGCCTTGGTATCGGGTGCCGCGTTCCCGGCCTCGCTGCAGCAGGAGATCGCCGGCGCCGGCATCGACGCCTATCAGGCCTATGCCAGCGCAGAACTCGGCGTCGCCGCCTATGAAACCACGGCGCGCTCGGGCCTGGTGGTCAACGAGGGACTGATCGTCGAGATCGTGCGCCCGGGCACCGGCGAGGCTGTGGCCGATGGCGAGGTTGGCGAGGTCGTGGTCACACGCCTCGTCCCGGAATATCCCTTGCTGCGTTTCGGCACCGGCGACCTGTCGCGGGTGCTCTCCGGCCTCAGCTCCTGCGGCCGTACCAACATGCGGCTCGCCGGCTGGATGGGCCGCGCCGACCAGCGCACCAAGGTCAAGGGCATGTTCGTCGACCCGGCTCAGGTTGCCGCCATCGGACGCAGGTTTCCCGCCCTCGGCCGGCTTCGCCTCGTCGTCGGCCGCGACGGCGCACAGGACACGATGCTGCTCAAGGTCGAAGCCGGCGCGGCCAGCGACGAACTCCGTGCGGAGCTCGAGGCGGCATTGCAGGCCGCGACCAAGATGAAGGGCTGGGTCGAGATCGTCGCCCTTGGCAGCCTGCCCAATGACGGCAAGGTCATCGCCGACGACCGTCCGGTCGAATAGTCCCCGGCAGCCGCGGCCTCAGTAGGCCGTCCGGTAGATCGACAGGATGTCGCCTCGCGCCAGTTCGCGCGGGTTGTTGTCGAGCAGACGGCGGATGGCGAAGGCGTCGTCTGCCATCGTCTCCAGGTCGTTCTCCGGCACGCCGAGCTGGGACAGCCTCATCTCGATGCCGAGCGAGGCGCAATAGTCATGCGTCGACCCGAACACGTCCTGCACGGCATGGGCCTCCGGCAGCCCGAGGGCCGACAGGATATGGCTCGTCTTTTCCGAGGCCGCCGGTAGGTTGAAGGCGAGCACATGCGGGAAGATCAGCGCGTTGGCCGCACCATGGGCGATGTGCCAGCGCGTGCCCAGCGGATAGGCGAGCGCATGGCCGCCGGCGGTGTTGACCGGGCCGAGGCAGAAGCCGCCATAGAGCGAGGCGAGCGCCAGCCCGGCGCGGGCCTCGACGTCGCTGCCGTCCTTCACCGCGCGGGCGAGATAGCGGCCGACCAGCTTCACGCCTTCCAGCGCGTAGAGGTCGATCATCGGATGCGCCTTCTTGTTGGTGTAGGCCTCGACGCAATGGGCCATGGCATCGACGCCGGTGGCGGCGGTGACGGCCGGTGGCACGGTCATCGTCAGCGCCGGGTCGACGACGGCGATGTCGGCCAGCATTTCGATGCTTTCGACGGCGAGCTTGGCCTGCGTTACGGGATCGGTGACGAGGGCGCGAATGCCGGCCTCGCTGCCGGTGCCCGACGTCGTCGGCACCTGAGCGAGCGCGACCCGGCGCTTGGCCGCCTTGCCGACGCCGACGATGTCCTGCAGCCGCTGCCCGCTACCGGCCATCACCGAGACGAGCTTGGCGAGATCCATCGCGCTGCCACCGCCGAAACCGACGATCAGGTCGGCTTGCGACAGCGCGGCAAGTTCCAGCACTTTTTCGAGATTGGGCAGGTCAGGCTCGGGGCGCACTTCGCCGAAGACGACGGTTTCGATGCCGAGATCGAGTGTCGCCACGCGCGTGGCGTTGAAGGCGTCGGCAACGACGAGTGCCTTCTTGACGTTGCGCGCCTTCACCCAGCCGGCAAGCCGCGAAACCACGCCGGGACCGAATTCGATGACCGGAGGCCGAACGATCGAGATGGGCGTGCTGAGACCGGTCATCGTCTATGCTCCTGCTGGATTTGGTCGCCGCGATCACGCATCAGCTGTCGGCCGGGGAGAGGCGGACGTATTTGATGGCGCGGCGGAAATAGGTGAAGGCGACGTGGATCGTCCCGTCCGGGGTCGCGAGGATCGACGGGTAGGAGAACTCGCGGTTCAGCCCGTCCTTGGAATTGTTGGTCAGGCAGAAGCCATCGCCGGTCTCGAGGTCGATCCGCTCGCCGAAGGTTGCGCCGCCATCGGACGAGAAGGCGAGGCTGAGCGGCGCGCGCGGCACGCCCCAGACGGCCTTGCGGCCCTCCGGCTCGGCAGCAGGCTCGGTCGCGACCGGCTCGTCGCCCTCGATCTCGTCATAGAGCGAAAGGCGCCGGTCATCCGACATCGACGCATTGGCGTGGTTGTACACGATGGCAATGCGGCCATCGCCTGTTCGCACGGCCTGGACCGACGAATTATTGTTGGGCAGCTCGGTCGTTTCAGGGGCGCTCCAACGGCGGCCGCCGTCATGCGAGCGGCTGCGCAGCACCTGCTCGGAGAAGCGGTTGCGGTAAAGCGCTACCATCTCGTCACCGCCGAGCGGCACGATGTTCATGTGCACGGCGCCGATGCTGTCGGGCACGTCATGCATGGTCCAGCTTGTGCCGGCATCGGTGGAGATGAGCACGGCAGCGGTGTCGACATCGCCGCTCCAGCGCGTCCCCGGTCGGCCGATGCAGCGGAACACCGGCAGCAGCCACTCGCCGCGATCATTGACGATGATCGGTTGGCGCACGAAGGTGCCGGGGATGTCGCAGAGCACCGACACCTCGCCGAAGCTCTTGCCGCCGTCATTGGAGATGCGCCGCTTGACCACCGCACCGTCCTGGTGGCCCGAGGTCTGCGAGGTGTAGAGCAGGCACACCTTGCCGTCGGGCGCGTTGAACAGCAGTGGGTTCTGTTCTGATTTCTGCGCATCGTCCGACATCTTTTCCGGTGCCGACCAAGTGTCGGAACCGGGTGCCAGACGCGACAGGTAGACCGAGATGTCGCCCATGCCTTCCATCGTGCCGCCGAACCAGACGCAGGCGAGCGTGCCGTCGGGCAGCAGGCTGAGGTTCGCGGCGTGGTTCTGCACCGTCGGTGACGGCAGGAAGGCGTCGGTGCGTCCCGCAGACACCTGATGCAACTTGCCGTCCATTTGCGCGGCAACATCCGCGTGGGTCATGCCTGCAGCGGATGATTGTGCCTGGGCCGCGGTGGTGGTCATCGAAACCTCCTTACGGCAGCTGTTCGAGCTGCGGCTTCAGCTCTGCCATCTCGCCGTCGCTCAGCCCGACCAGCGGCGGCCGCAGCCGCTGCCATGCCTTCTCGCCGTGCTTCAGGCCGACCATCGCCTTTATGGTCGGGATCTGGGCGTAGCTGTTGGAGAGGTTGCGCCAGGCGTTGATGCGCGCCTGCGCCGCCTCGACCTTGGCCTCTTCGGCCGGGTTGGCGTGGTTGTCGAACACGGTGCGCAGCGAATCCGCGATCAGGTTGGAGGTGGCGGTGATGCAGCCGGCGCCGCCTTCACGCAGCAGCGGCAGCATCAGCGGATCGGCGCCCGGGAACACAGCAAAACCGGGATTGGCCTTCACCAGCGCCTGCATGTTGGCGAAGTCGCCCTTGGATTCCTTGATCCCGACGACAGTCTTCGGGAAGGCCGCGATCAGCCGCCCGACGAGTTCCACCGACAGCGGAATGCCCGACACCTGCGGGATGTGGTAGAGCACCACCTTGAGCCGGTCGTCGGCGACGCCTTCGACGATGCGGGCATAGGCGTCGAACAGCCCGCCATCGGACACGCCCTTGTAGTAGAAGGGCGGCAGCATCACGACCTTCTCGATACCGATCGACAGCGCATGGCGGGTCAGCTCGATGGTTTCGGGGATGGCGGCGACGCCAGTGCCCGGCATCAGTCTGTCGGCAGCAACGCCTGCCTTGACGACGCTTTCCAGCATCGCCTTGCGCTCGGCGATCGAGAACGAGTTGGCCTCGCCGGTGGTACCGAGCAGCGCCACGCCATGGCAGCCCTCGTCGAGCAGCCTTTGGCAGTGCGCAGCCAGCAGGCCGTGGTCGGGCGAAAGGTCGGCATTGATCGGCGTGGCGGCGGCGGAGAAGACGCCGGAGATGGCAAAATTGGTCATGCGGTCACCCGAGGCGTTCCGGCGAGCTTGCGCGCATAGGCGATCGCCGCGTTCATGTTGACGTGATTGGCCTTGCCGCTCCCGGCAATGTCGAAGGCGGTGCCGTGGTCGACCGAGGTGCGGTCGATGGGCAGGCCGAGCGAGATGTTGACGCCGCTGTCGAAGGCGACGAGCTTCATCGGGATGTGGCCCTGGTCGTGATACTGCGCGACGACGAGGTCGAAGGCGCCCGAATAGGCGCGGTGGAAGACCGTGTCGGGCGGAACCGGACCGTAGGCGTCGATACCCTCGGCCTTGGCCGCGGCCACTGCGGGAGCGATGAACTCGTCGTCCTCGGTGCCGAACAGGCCGTTCTCGCCACAATGCGGGTTGAGCCCAGCGACCGCGATGCGTGGGTATTCGACGCCGATGCGACGCAGATGGCGGTAGCCGGTGCGGATCGTCTCGAGAATGCGCTCCGGCTTTACCCGCGCGATCGCCTCCTGCAGCGATACATGCGTCGAGACATGGATCACCGACATGCGTTCGGCGGCGAGCAGCATCCAGGACGAGCGCGAATGGGTGAGATGCGCCAGCATGCCGGTGTGGCCGTCATAATGGTGGCCGGCAAGGTTCAGCGCTTCCTTGTTGATCGGCGCGGTGACGATGCAGCCGATCTCGCCTGCGGTCGCCGCTTCCACTGCGCGGGCGATGAAGCGGAACGAGGCGTCGCCGGCGCGGGTGTCGATCTTGCCGAAGGCGATTGGGCCGCCCTCGATGGCGACATGCTCGACGGCCACCGTGTCGGCTCCATCGGAGACCGAGGCGAATTTCAGCGGCGCGCCGACAATCCTTGCCGCCGCCTCCAGGCTGTCGCGATTGCCGAAGACGTGCATGGTGGCGCGGTCGGCGGCATTCATTTCGGCCAGCGACTTGCAGATGATCTCGGGGCCGACCCCGGCGGGGTCCCCCATGGTGATGCCAATCGTGCGGCTAGAACTCGCCATCGCTCCCTGTCCGTCTTGTCCGCAGGCAGTACCGGTCGTATGGCACCCCGCTTGCTGGAATCCTCCCGAGCGCATGCCCCTCGGGGGCGCAAACTGCACTTGGCTTTATGGTCGGAAACTGATCGCAAGCAGAGAAGTTGTCAAGTTGCTTTTTCCGTCGGCAGGCTGCCGATCCTTCCGGCTTACCGCGTACAATATTGATTTTGTGAGGTATTTCTTACTGCATTTCACCAAGTTCTAATTTTCGTGCCACGCTATCTGAAAAAATGAATTGACATGTTTACAATATGGCGGCATTTGTTCGGCCACGGTTGCCGCTTCCGTGTCTGCTGCCATTGCATCCGACCAGAGCATCGCCGTTCATGGATTTCACGGGAGGAATGTCATGTCGAAACGGATTTCCGAGACTGCACGGCCACGCGCCGGGATGACCCGCCGCGATGCGCTCAGGCTCGGCCTGGGCGGTGCTGTCGGCTTCACCTTGCTCGGGCTTGATGCCAAGATCGTCTTTGCGCAGGAAGGCCAAGTGCTGAAGGTCGCCAATCCTGCCTTCAACCAGGACTGGTCGCCGCTGCGCGGCGGCGGCGTGCCTTATCGCTGGAACTCGGCATGGTGGGCCTCGCCGATGTATTTCGACAGCGAAGGCAAGATCCACCCTTACGTCTTCGCCAGCTGGGAAGGCTCGGCCGACTCCAAGACCTGGACCTTCAAGCTCGATCCCAAGGCGACCTTCTCCGACGGCAGCAAGATCACCTCGGGCGACGTCGCCGGTTCGTGGAACGTGGCTGCGATGCCCAGCACCAAGTGCCAGCGCGCCGATCAGGTCTTGGCCAAGGTCGCCGGCTTCGCCGAGGTGACCGGCGGCACCGCCACCGAAATTTCGGGCGTCGCCACGCCTGATGAGGGCACCGTCGTCGTGACGCTGACCGAAGCCGACCCGATCTATTTCATGCGCGTCGCCAACCACATCGTGCCGATCACCAAGGCCTCGCAGTCGCGCGGCGAAGACGGCAACGAGATCCAGGATTGGTTCACGCCGGATGCAGGTGCGGTCTATTCCGGTCCGTTCAAGCTGACCAGCATCGACATCGACGGCGGCAAGCTGGTGTTCGAGCCGAACGAGAACTTCTTCGGCCCGAAGCCCAAGCTCGCCCGCATCGAGATCACCTCGATCGAGGACAATGTGACGGCGACTTCGCTGCTCAAGTCGGGCGAATTCAACGCCCACACCGAGCTCGTCACCTCGACCATCGTCCAGGACCTCGGCGCCGACTTCGCCGCCGGCCCGATCATCCCGACCGGCCAGCACTTCTGGTTCAATTCCAAGCGCGCGCCGATGGATGATCCCAAGGTCCGCCAGGCGCTGATCATGGCGGTCGACCGCGATGGCCTGATGAAGGCCTCGTTCCCCGACGGCCCGCACAAGAAGACCGACCAGATCCTCAATTCGGTGCCCGGCGCCGACAATTCCGGCTTCGAGCCTTATCCCTACGATCCGGAGGGCGCCAAGAAGCTGCTTGCCGAGTCGACCTATGGCGGCCCCGAGCGCCTGCCCAAGATCCTGTTCGTCGGCATCTCTTCGCCGGCCAACGAGGCAGCGGCCCAGTTCATAGCCGAGCAGTGGCGTCAGAATCTCGGCATCACCGCCGTCGACATGAAGCCGCAGCAGGACGCCTATGCCGGTCCGGACCAGAACGCGGTGCAGATCTTCCGCGACGACGTCGGCACCCGCGTGCCCGATGCGGCGAGCTATCTCGCCGGCTCGATCGCCTCGACCTCGTCCAACGCCCAGAACAAGCTCGGCGGCTACAAGAACGACAAGGTCGACCAGTTGCTGGCCGAAGCCGCTAGCAAGGCGGCGGACGACCCGCAGCGCATTGCCCTTGCCCAGGAAGCCCAGAAGGCCTTCCGCGAGGACTGGACCTTCATCCCCTGGTACGCGCAGGCGATGTCGCGTTGGGCCAATGCCAATGTGAAGGGCATCGACAAGAACCTCGACTGGCAGGTTGTCGCCCCTTGGGAAATCACCGTCGGCTGATGCCCCGGTGAAGCGCACGGGGGCTCGGCCCCCGTGTTATGCTCCTCTTTGGAACTTACCGAGCGGTGGGAGGCCGCCCGCCATGCTGCGTTATATTGCAACACGGCTGCTGCTGTGGATCCCGTCCGTTCTGCTGGTCATGCTGGCCGTCTATGCCATGGCCTATTTCGGCGCCGGCGACCCGATCAAGCTGATCTTCCTGCGCGCCCCCGGCGACGTCGCCTACAATCCCGAGAAGATCGAGGCGATCCGCGATGCCGCCGGCCTCAACCGGCCGTTTCTCGTCCAGTTCGGCAGCTATATCCTCAACCTGATCCAGGGCAATTTCGGCAATTCGCTGACCTCGGGCCGTTCGGTGTGGGCGATGGTTTCGGCCGCGGCCCCGGTCTCGTTCAAGCTCGGCCTGTGCGCCGTCATCCTGACAGCCATCGTAGCCGTTCCGCTCGGCATGATTGCGGCGATGAACCAGAACACCAAGATCGACTATGCGATCCTCGGCTCGGCGCTGTTCCTCTGGGCCATCCCGGCCTATGTCGCCGGCCCGCTTCTGATGGTGCTTTTGATCCTTTTCCTGCCCGGTGGCAGCGTTCCCTATGGCTGGGGCGGCATCTTCGACGCACGCATCATCCTGCCGCTGCTCGTCCTGTCGTTCCAGCCGATCGCGCTGATCGTACGCCAGACCCGCGCCGCCGTCATCGAGGTGCTGTCGGAGGATTTCGTCCGCACCGCCCGCGCCAAGGGCGTGCCCGAAATGGTGGTGGCGTTCCGCCACATCCTCAGGCCGGTGCTGACGCCCGTCGTCACCCAGCTCGGCCTGATCATGATCACCATCGTCAACGGCGCCATCTTCGTCGAGCTGGTGTTCGGTCTTCCCGGCCTCGGCCGGTTGACCGTCTCGGCGCTGACCAATTCCGATTATCCCGTCATCCTCGCCATCACGCTGATCGGCTCTTTCCTGGTGATGCTGTCGAACCTTCTGGTCGACGTGCTTTACCCGCTGCTCGATCCGCGCGCCAACGACACGATGAGGAGCCGCTGACATGACGATGACCCCCGTCAATCTCTCCTCCACCGTGGCCGACGAAGAGCCCCCCGTCAGCCTGTGGCGCGATGCCTGGCACCGCCTGCTGCGCAACAAGCTGGCGGTCGCCGGCCTCGCCGTCGTCATCCTGCTCGCCTTCGTCGCCGTCTTCGGTCCCTGGCTGACGCCCTACGACTTCCTCACCCAGGACCTCAACGCCCGCAACCAGGCGCCGTCGCTGGCACATCTGTTCGGCACCGACGATCTCGGCCGCGATGTCTTTTCCCGCGTCGTCTACGGCACCCGCACCGCCTTCGTCGTGGCGATCGTGGTAACGACGATCGCCGTCGTCATCGGCGTCACCCTCGGCGCCATGGCCGGCTACTTCGGCGGCATGTTCGACCGCATCGTCATGTGGTTCACCGACATGACCATGTCGGTGCCCAACCTCTTGCTGGTCGTCGTCATCAATGCCTCGCTGAAGACGCCGCTCACCACCTGGATGGAAGCGCGCTACCAGGCGACGCTCAACCCGTTCTACCGCGAAACCATCTGGGTCGACTTCCTGCTGGTGTTCGGCTCGATGGCGCTGATCAGCTGGCCGCCCTATGCCCGCCTGGTGCGGGCCCAGGTGCTGTCGATCCGCGGCCGGCCCTATGTCACGGCGGCACGAGCGCTCGGCCTGACCAACCGCCTGATCCTTATGCGCTACATCGTTCCGAACGCCATCGGCCCGCTGATCGTCTCGGTCAGCGCCGGCCTCGGAACGGCGATGGTGCTGGAAAGCGCATTCTCCTTCCTCGGCGTCGGCGTCAATCCGCCCACACCCAGCTGGGGTAACATGATCTCCGATGGCCTGCGCGTCTGGCAGCACTATCCGCATCTGCTCGCCGCACCAGCAGCCGTGCTCGGCCTCGCCACCGTCGCCTTCTCCTTCCTCGGCGACGGCCTCAACGACGCTCTCAACCCGAGGGGCAGCAAATGACCGCTCCCGCAGACAACAAGCCGCTGCTTGACGTGCGCGGCCTCACCATCGAGATCGAAACCCGCCGTGGCCCGGCCATCATCGTCGATGGCATCAATTTGACCGTCGGCAAGGGCGAGACCGTCGGCGTCGTCGGCGAGTCCGGCTGCGGCAAGAGCCTGACCATGCTCTCCCTGGTGCGGCTGCTACCCAATAAGATCAAGGTCAAGGGCGGCACCGCCGAGTTCGCCGGGCGCGATCTGCTCAAGATGTCGAAGTCGGAGCTGCGCCAGGTGCGCGGCGGCAAGATCGGCTTCGTCTTCCAGGATCCGATGACCTCGCTCAACCCGGTGATGCGCATCGGCGACCAGCTCTGCGAGCCGCTCATCTACCATCGCAACATGAGCAAGGCCGACGCCCGCAAGCGCGCCATCGAACTGCTGAGACTGGTCGGTATCCCAGGCCCCGAGCAGCGCATCACCGCCTATCCGCACGAACTGTCCGGCGGTATGCGCCAGCGCGTGATGATCGCCATGGGCCTTGCCTGCGATCCGGAACTTTTGATCGCCGACGAGCCGACGACCGCACTCGACGTCACCATCCAGGCACAGATCGTCGACCTGGTGAAGGACCTGCGCAAGAAGCTCAACATGTCGGTGGTGTGGATCACCCACGACCTCGCGCTGATCGCCGGCCTCGTCGACCGCGTCGCCGTGCTTTATGCCGGAACCGTGGTCGAGGACGCGCCGGTCGGCGAACTCTTCGCGCGCCCGACCCATCCCTACACACGCGGCTTGCTCGCCTCGATCCCGAAACTCTCCGACGAGCAGGCGAGCCGCTTGTCGTCGATCGGCGGCACGCCGCCCGAGCCGGGCCGTCGTCCCAAGGGCTGCCCATTCGCGCCGCGATGCGCCCTGGCAGAAAGCGTCTGTCATGAGCGCGTGCCGGTGCTTGAGTCGGTCGCAGGCACCAGCGGCCACCGCGTCGCCTGCTTTGTCGCCCAGCGCCAGATGAAGGAGGCCGCGTGATGGCTGCCGAACCGCTGATCAAGGTCGAGAACCTCGTCAAGCATTTCGTCGTCCGCCTCGGCGCCTTCGGCGAGCGCGGCGCCACCGTGCACGCAGTCGACGACGTCAACTTCGACATCTTTGCCGGCGAAACGCTTTCCTTGGTCGGCGAATCCGGCTGTGGCAAGTCGACCACCGGCTTCACCTTGCTCAACCTGCAGAAGGCCACATCAGGTAAAGTCATCTTCCAGGGCGAGAACATCGTCTCGCTCGACGAGAAGCGCATGCGGCCCTATCGCCGCGAACTGCAGATCGTCTTCCAAGACCCCTATTCGACACTCAACCCGCGCATGACAATCGGCGAAGTCGTCGGTGAGCCGATCCTGTTCCACAAGCTCGCCACCAAGGCCGAATTGCCGGAAAAGGTGACGCGTCTGTTGGCCGATGTCGGCCTGCCCGCACGCTTTGCCTCGCGCTATCCGCATGAGCTGTCCGGCGGCCAGCGCCAGCGCGTGGCGATTGCCCGCGCGCTCGCCTGCCAGCCGAAATTCATCGTCTGTGACGAGGCGATTTCGGCCCTCGACGTCTCGGTCCAGGCGCAGATCATCAACCTGCTGCTCGACCTGCAGGAAAAATACGGGCTGACCTACCTGTTCATCGCCCACGACCTTGCTGTCGTGCGCCATATCAGCGACCGCGTCGGGGTCATGTATCTCGGCCGCCTTGCGGAACTCGGGACGCGCGAACAGCTCTTTTCCAACCCGCTTCACCCCTACACCAGGGCGCTGCTTTCGGCCGTGCCGGAGGCCGACCCGGAACTCGAAAAGACGCGTCAGCGGCAGATCCTCGTCGGCGACGTGCCGAGCCCGCTGGCCCCGCCGGCCGGCTGCCGCTTCCACACGCGCTGCCCGATCGCCATGGACAAGTGCCGCGCGGTGGTTCCCGAGTGGCGCGAGGTCGTTCCCGGCCACCACGTGGCCTGCCATGCCGTCGGGATGGAAACGGCGGGATGACGCTGATGCTCGCCATCATCGCCGACGACCTGACCGGAGCGCTCGATACGTCGGCGCCGTTCGCGGCATCGGGCTTGAAGGTGGCGGTTGCGATGACCCCTGAAGCGACTGTCAAGGCGCTCGCCAGCGAGCCTGACATCTTTGCCGTCAGCACCGCCTCACGGGCGCTGCCGGCCGATGTCGCCTCGACCCGGGTGCGCGACGTGGCGAACCGGTTGATGCCGCATGCCCCGCGCATCGTGTTGAAGAAGATCGACTCCCGGCTGAAGGGCAATGTCGGCGCAGAAGCCGACGCCCTTGCCGAGGCATCGGGCCGCGAAGCGCTGGTGGTGGCACCTGCCGTACCAGACCAGGGCCGCGCGACGCGCGATGGCGCAGTCGTTGGTCGTGGCGTCGATGCACCCTTGCCGGTGCTGGCGGCATTCGCCGGCTCCCAAAGGCGCGTTACCGTCCGCAATGCGGCCACCGACGCCGACCTCGACCTGGTCGTCGCTGATACGGATTGGAACGACGCCGTTGCCGTTGGGGCGAGGGGGCTGGGCCTCGCCTTCGCCCGCCGTCTCTATGCCAACTTCAGGCCCGCCGCCGCGCCGGCAAGCGATCGGAACGTGCTGTTTGCTTTCGGCTCGCGCGATCCCATCACCGACCAGCAAGTGGCCCGACTGCTTGAGGACAACCCCGCCACAGGCATCGTCGATGCCCTGAACGGCACATTCATCCTCCCTGGCGACAGCGCCCTGCCGATGGTCGTGCGCTGTACTGGCGACCTCGTCGAGGAGCCGGCCCGCATCGCCGCGCGTTTCGCCGAGCAGGTCGCCGACGCCGTCGAGCGCCTTCGCCCCTCGACGCTGGTTATGGGCGGCGGCGATACGGCGCTGGCCATACTTGGCGCGCTTGGCGCCGACGTGCTATTTCCGCAAGGCGAGGTGGCGCCGGGCCTGCCCTGGTTCACCATCGCGACACGCCATGGCGAGGGGCTGCGCTGTGTCGTAAAATCCGGTGGATTCGGGACGGTCGCGGTTCTCTCCGATCTCTTGCGACCGCCGAGCCGGGAACAGGCGGAACACACATGACGACCGAATTGCAGCAGGACGGAACAGAGCCTGACGCGACCGAGGCAGGCGAAAAGCCGGGCAACGGCAGCGCCAAGGGCGCCTCCAAGGCGCCCAAGCTGGTCGACAAGGTGTTCGACCAGTTGCAGGAGCGCATCGTCTCGGGCGAATTCCCGTCGGGCTCCAAGCTGCCGGGCGAGCATGATCTGGCGACGCTGCTGGGCGTTTCCCGGCCGGTGGTGCGCGATGCGCTTGGCCGCCTGCGCGACGTCGGCCTCGTCTATTCGCGCCAGGGCTCGGGCACCTATGTCCGCGTCTTCGACACCCAGAAGACCAACCTCGGCTTCTCCCCGGTGAAGACCATCGCCGACATCCAGCGCTGCTACGAGTTCCGCCTGACCATCGAGCCCGAGGCTGCCTATTTCGCCGCACTCCGCCACGACGACGCCGCGATGCAGAAGATGCGCGCAGCACTTTCCGAGCTCCGCGACGCGACGCGAGACCAGACACACCGCTCCGACGTCGACTTCCTGTTCCACCGTTCGGTGGCCGAGGCCGCCAACAACCACTACTACACCGCCTGTCTCGACGCCCTGCGCCAGCACATCGCCGTCGGCATGAACCTGCACGGCCTGTCGCTGATGGGCCCGCTGACCAAGCTCGAACAGGTCTATGACGAACATCGCGGAATCTGCGATGCCATCGCCGCAGGCGAGGCGGAGCTGGCGCGCGACCGCATGCGCGAGCATCTCGAAGGCTCGCGCAACCGCCTGTTCGAAAACAAGGTGCTCGACCTCTCGCGCTGACCTCGGGTCGGCCGAACTTCAGCCGCGTTCGCGGCACGACAGGAAAGAACGATGACAACGACGATCGTTACGGTCGGCGGCCGCATGGCTGCCGAGGGCCTTGCCATGCTCGAAAATGCCGGGGTCGAATGCATCACGACGGAGGCTTACCCCCGGAAATCCGAGGTGCTGGAGCTGATCGAACG
This sequence comes from Aminobacter niigataensis, assembly GCF_946995915.1. GTDB lineage: Bacteria > Pseudomonadota > Alphaproteobacteria > Rhizobiales > Rhizobiaceae > Aminobacter > Aminobacter niigataensis. Next base: position 497,069 of record NZ_OX341517.1, on the reverse strand, counting down.
GCACCAGCCTGCTGCGCTGGTGATACGGCTGGTCGAGATGGTCGATGCCGACATGCTCGCCGCATCGCGCAATCTGAAGATCGTCGCCAAGCATGGCGTCGGCACCAACGACATCGACGTCGCCGCGGCCAAGGCGCTGGGCATCCCCGTCATCATGGCGACCGGCGCCAATGCCCATTCTGTGGCCGAGCACGCGCTCGGGCTGATCCTGGCGCTGGCCAAGGATTTCCTGCGCCAGGACGGCCATATCCGCCACGGCCTGTGGGACAAGAAGCTCTATGCCGGGCGCGAGTTGCGCGGCCAGAAGATCGGTCTCGTCGGCTTTGGCCTGATCGGCCAGATTCTTGCCCGCATGGCCGCTCCGATCGGCATGCAGGTTTCGGCCTACGATCCGTTCGTGCCGGATGAGGCCTTTGGCGGCGCTGTCACCCGCGTCGGATCGCTCGACATGTTGCTTGCTGAAAGCGACGTCGTCAGCCTGCACTGTCCGCTGACCGAGGGCACGCGCGGGCTGATTGGCGCACGTGAGATCGGGCTGATGAAGCCGACCGCCTTCCTCGTCAACACTGCGCGCGGCGAGGTGGTCGACGAACCAGCCCTGATCGCGGCCCTTCAGGTTAACCACATCGCCGGCGCCGGGCTCGACAGCTTCGCCGAGGAACCGCCGGTCGCAAGCCCGCTGTGGCAGCTGCCCAACGTCGTGCTGACGCCGCATGTCGCCGGCGTCACCGAAGATGCGCGCCGGGCCGTCTCGATCATGACCGCCGGCAACGTGCTTGCCTTCCTCCGTGGTGAGCCGCTCGCCCACAACCTTTATGCAAGGGTTTGACCATGGCCTCCGATGACACGCGCCACGACGTCGACACGCTGACCGATCTCGCCTTTGCCCTCTTCAAGGCAGCGGGCCTCGAGCCGGACAAGGCCCATGCGGTCGCCGAAATCCTCGTCGAGGCCGACCTGATGGGCCACACCACCCACGGGCTGGCGCTGGCCCCATGGTATCTCGAAAGCATCCGCAACGGCGTCATGACCAAGGCCGGCCAGCCGAAGATCATTTCCGATCGCGGCGCCTGCGTTGCCTGGGATGGACTGCGCCTGCCCGGCGCCTGGCTCACCTCTACCGCCATGGACCTCGCCGTTGAGCGCGCCGCCACCTATGGCACCGTCACGATCACCATCGGCAACAGCCATCACATTGGCTGCCTCGCCGCCTACCTCACCCGCGCCACCGATCGCGGCTACATGGTGCTGCTGGCCAGTTCCAGCCCTTCGGGCGCCTCGGTTGCCCCCTTCGGCGGCACGCGCGGCGTCTTCACGCCCAACCCCATCGCCGCCGGCATCCCCACCGACGGCGACCCGATCTTGATCGACGTCAGCGCCTCCATCACCACCAACAACATGAGCTCGCGACTGATCGCCGAGGGCAGGAAATTCGATCACCAGTGGCTGCTCGACCGCGACGGCAACCCCACCGACGATCCCAACGTGCTGAACGACGGCGGCACCATCCTGCCTGCCGGCGGCCTCGACCACGGCCAGAAGGGTTACGCGCTGGCGATCCTGGTCGAAGCCTTGACCCAGGGCCTCGCCGGCTTCGGCCGCGCCGACAAGCCCGAAGGCACCAACGCCTCGGTGTTCCTGCAGGTCATCGACCCCAGCGCCTTCGCCGGCGAGGCGGTCTTCCTGCACCAGACCGGCTGGCTGGCCGATGCCTGCCGCAACAACCCGCCCCGGCCAGGCGTCGAGCGCGTTCGTTTGCCGGGCGAAAGTGCCGCCAGCCGCAAGCGCCAGGCACTGGTCCAGGGTGTCGCACTTCATCAAGGCGTATTCGACAAACTGCGTGCCGAGGCTGCCCGGCTCGGCGTCGATTTCATCTAGTTCGGGCGCTGCCGGGTGCCCGGCGCCGCAACCGTTCGTTGATCAATTGAGTCTTCGGACGCTAAAATTTTACATACTGTGGTATGCACCGCCAGTTTACCAAAAGAAAAAAAGAGAAAAGATCACATATCAAGATATATATTAGTGGATCGCATTAGGTTGCAATGACGATTGGCGCCTTGTTCTGTCGAGCCAATTAGGCAGGGGGATATGGCGATGGCGACCAGTATTGAGTTTGAGAACGTCTCGGGTGCACTCGAAGGTGCTTCGGCAGCAGGCACGGTCCAGTTGGCGCAGGCCGAAGGCGTCTCGCCACAGCAGCCGGCAGCTCAAGCCGATCCCGTTCCCGTCGACGCAGGTTCCGGCCAGGCGGTCCAAGCCCAGCCGAGCGCAGCCGCTCCGGCGCAGGCGCAGGCCGAATATGTCGCTGACGCTTCCAATGTCGTGCACCTGCCGGCCAGCGTCTCGATCGACAACATCAAGGTCGACGGCGACAACCTGGTTCTCGAACAGGCCGACGGCAGCGTCATCGTCATCAAGGACGCCGCTGCCAACGTGCCGACCTTCCTGCTCGGCGATGTCGAAGTTCCGCGCGTCGCGCTGATTGCGGCCCTTGAAGCCGGCGGCATCAACGTCGCCTTCGGCGCCGATGGCTCGATTTCGGCTGCTGGTGGCTCGGCCTCGAGCTCGGGCGGCAACTTCGAACTGCCTGCCGGCGGCATCGGCGACGGTTTCGACCTGTCGGCCCTTCTGCCGCCGACCGCGCTGGCCTTCCCCGAATACGATGGCCGCGAACTGACCCTCGGCGAGAACGCCGATCCGGAATTCGCCGGCTTCTCGGTTCGTCTCTCGGAAGAGGGACTCGGGGGCGGAATCCAGGATGATCTGGGTGATCCGGACGACAAGTCCAACAGCGCCAGCTACTCGGGCTTCTTCGGCGCGACCGATCCCAACGGCGATGCGCTGACCTACAGCCTCGGCCTGCCCACCACGCCCGGCCTCACCTCCGGCGGCCAGCCGATTACCTGGGAACTCGTCGGCCCCAACCTGCTGGTCGGCAAGATCGATGGCGGCGAAGGTCCGGATCAGGAGATCATCCGCCTGGAGATCACCAATCCCGGCACCGGTGCGTTCCAGGTCACGATCATGGGGCCGATCGACCACCCCGTGAACAGCGTGGAGGATGTCATCGGTTTCGACGTGCCGGTGACCGTCAAGGACCCCAACGGCGGTTCGGCGACGGCCAATGTGAATTTGCAGATCGAGGACGACAGCCCGGAAATCAGCCTGGCTGATGCCGGCGAGCCGGAGCTTGTCGTCGACGAATCTAACTTCGCCGACGACGCAACGACGTCGTTTGCGTCGAGCTTTGTCACGGCATTTGGCGCCGACGGCGCAGGAACGGTCACTTACGCCTTGAGTGTGGTTGCCGGCGAGTCCGGTCTCCTGGATACCGCTACCGGCGAGCAGGTTCTGCTCAGCATGAACAACGGCGTCGTCGAGGGCAGGACCGCTGTCGGCAATGCCCTGGTGTTTACCGTCAAGGTTGACGCTAACGGCAACGTCACGCTCGACCAGTCCCGCGCAGTCAAGCATGCCGATCAGGACAATCATGACGACAGCCAGAGCCTCCTCGACAATCTGGTCAAGCTGACCGCGACCATCACCGACGGAGACGGAGACTCCAAGTCCGCCTCGCTGGATATCGGTGCGAACCTTGTGTTCAGGGACGACGGTCCCAGCGTGTCCGAGAACAAGGTTGTGCTTCTCGACGACGACGCGCTGGGCGGCAATCCCAGCGGTACCGGCGACGACGCCGACAGCGCCAACGTCTCCGACAATCTCGGCCTCGATTTCGGTGCCGATGGCGGTTCGGTCGCGTGGCTGATGACGGGTTTCCCGACGGGCTTCGAGTACAAGCCGGGCGCCGACGGTGCGCTGGAGGTCTATCAGAACGGCACCAAGGTGCTCACCGTCACGCTGGACAGCGCCACCGGCGCTTATACCGTGACCCAGAATGCGCCGATCAAGCACGCGACGGGCGATAACGAAAACAACCAGTTCTTCACCTTGACCTATCAGGTCACCGACAATGACGGCGACACCGCCAACGGCACGCTGCAGATCAATGTCGATGACGACACGCCTACGATCGTCAGCAACGGCGATGGGGCCGTGCTCACGGTCGACGAGTCCACCCTCGGCACCAATGCAACCGGGTCCTTTGCCGGCAATTTTGTTACGTCCCACGGCGCTGATGGTCCCGGATCCGTCACTTACGCCCTGAGCGTGGTCGCCGGCAATTCCGGCCTTGTCGACACCGCAACCGGCCAGCAGGTCGTGCTGAGCATGAACAACGGCACGGTCGAGGGCAAGACGGCCAGTGGCCTCCTCGTGTTTACCGTCAAGGTCGACCCAAGCGGCACGGTTACGCTCGACCAGGTCCGCGCCGTCAGGCACGAAAATCCAGACAATAACGACGACTCCCGCAGCCTGACCGAAGATCTGGTCAAGCTGACCGCCACAGTCTCCGACGCCGACGGCGACAGCCAGTCGGCGACCCTGAACATCGGCGACAATCTGGTGTTCAAGGACGACGGCCCGTCGATCGAGCCGGGCAATGCGTCCGTCAAGGTTGACGAAGACGACATCTGGACTGCGCTTTCGCACGGTACATCGCCCGACGGCGACACCGAGTGGTTTACGGGCGCAGCAAAGGCGTCGGAATCGGTCGCAGGCTTGGTCAACTTCGGTGCCGATGGCGCCGCTGCCGGCGGTGGGTTCGGGTTCACCGCGACGGCGGTCGACCAGATGGAAGCCCTTGGACTGCAGTCCAAGGGTTCGCCTTTGAGCTATGCCGTGGTCGGCAACACGCTTGTCGCCTTCGTCGACAACGTCAATGGCCCGGACCGCCCGGTCTTCACGATGACGCTCGACGGCGATGGCGACTTCACCTTCCGCCTGGTCGACCAGCTCGATCATGTTGCGCCGGCGTCCGGTGCCAATCAGAATGAGGACTTGCAGACCGACGGCGCGCCGATCTCGTCGATCGACTTCGGCTCGGTCATCCAGGCCACGGACCGGGACGGCGATTCCGTCACCTTGGCCGGCAAGGTCAACGTGTCAGTTGTCGACGACATCCCGCAGGTCCACATCAAGGCGACCGGCGCCGCGGTGACGCATGATGAAACGGCAGGTCTCCAGGGCGATGACATCGATGATGCGGACATTGCCGCCCAGTTCGTGTCGCTCGACCAGCCGGCGGCCCTTGGCTACGCACACCAGAGTGACGTGGTCAGATATGGCACCGACCTTCTTGCGCCGGGTGCCGATGAGCCGATCACGATGTCGATCGCGCTTGCCCTCAACGGCCAGGTTAACGGCACGGATGGCCTTGCTTCCAACCTGCAGACAACCTCCGGCAGCCAGATATCGCTCTACCTCGTGGACGGTTTGATCGTCGGCCGCGTGGACAATGCCGACGGCTCGGCGAATCCGAACGGCCAGATCGCTTTCGCGGTCGCCCTCGATCAGGACGGTGGCGTCAGCATCGCCCAATACCTGCCGCTGCAGCATCCGAAGCCGGGCAATGGCTTGAACGATTCGCACGACGAGCCGGTCAATTTAGGTAACCTTGTCAAAGTCGTTCTCACGGCGACCGACAACGACGGCGATGCGGTCGAGAGGTCGGTCGTCATCGGCAACAAGATCGTGTTCGAGGACGACGGCCCCAAGATCACCGCGCCGGTCGCGAGTGCTGGCGTGGTTCACGACGAAACGCCTGGCAACGATCTCGACGCCAACGACACCGGCACGATTTCGCCGCTGAACGTTCTCAACCCCGGCAGCGACCCGCACGTTAACAACGGCGTCGGCCCCATTGGCGTCGCCCAGTCGCAGGGCGCCATCGTCACGGCAAACGTCGACTATGGTGCGGATGGCGCCGGCGGGCTGACCTACGCGCTCAACATCGGTTCCGCGAGCACGACCCTGCTCACCACCGAAGGTCGGGCGATCCAGCTGTTCAGCGAAGGTGGGATCATCGTCGGCCGCTTCGACGCTGCCGGTGGCCAGATCGACCAGGGCGACCCTGCTGCATTCGCGGTCGGCATCGACCCGGTGTCGGGCGTGGTCACGCTCGTGCAATACGTCTCGCTGCAGCATCCGAACCAGGGCGCCAGCCATGACGAGGAACTGTCGCTCGCAGCCAACAACATCAGGGTCGTCCTCACGGCCAAGGATGGCGACGGCGACACCACCAGCGCCACCGTCAATGTCGGCAACGTCATCAAGTTCCAGGATGACGGCCCGAAGCTGACCGTGACTGCGCCGCAGTCGGTTGCCAACGGCCTGTTCATAGACGGCTTCACAGGCAACAACGGCGCCTGGGGCACGGGCAGCGGCACCGCCGCCACGGGTCAGGCGGCCGGGTGGAAGATCGAAGCCTCCGAGACCGGAGGTGCGGGCACTGTGGTGCTGGAGAAGGTCGCCGATGGTTATCTCGGCGCCGACAGCCCGACCAACAGCGTCATGGTCGATCTCGAGGCCTCGCCGGGCAACATCCAGATCTCGCAGACCATCTCAGGCCTGACGGCCGGCGAAAGCTATGGCCTGTCCTTCGAGATCGGCGCCGCCAACGGTACTGTCGCCGGCAGCGCAAAGCTCGAGGTGATCTGGAACGGCCAGGTTGTCGGCGTCTACCAGCCCAACACGGGTCCGATGCAGACCATCGTCATCAACGTTCCGGCCATCGGCGGCAACAACGATACGCTCGAGTTCCGCGAAGTGGGCACGTCCGGCGACAACACCGGTACCTACCTCGCCAACGTCAAGCTGAACGACATCATCGTCATCGACGAGACCGCGGCCATTGACCCTGCCTCGGACGAAGTGGCCGCCACCCTGGCGATTGAAAATCTGTTCGATGACGTCAACGCTGGTACCGATCTCGACATGTCGGTGCAGTATGCCCAAGGCACCGGCTCTATCGTCAATGCCGACATTGCCTTCGGCGCCGATGGTCCGGCTGCCAACAACTCTCGGGTCTTCGCACTTGAACTTGCCAACGACAATGGCGTGAATTCCGGCCTGGAGACCACCGAAGGCAAGCCGATCTTCCTCTACAAGGACGCCAGCGGCCGGGTCATCGGTGTCTACGACGCCGACGGCAACGGCGTCACCAGCACCGACAAGGTCGCCTTCGCGCTGCATGTCGATGCCGGCACGGGCGTCATCACGATCGCCCAGTATGTGTCGTTGCATCATCCCGACACCAACAGCCACGACGAAGGCATCACGCTTGCTGCCAACACGGTTTCGGTGAGCGTCACCGCGACCGACGGCGATGGCGACACCGCGACGGGCAGCGCCGACATTTCCGGCCGCGTCCTGTTTGAGGACGACGGTCCGAAGGTGACCTCCGTCGTTCCGACGGTGCCTGCCCTCGGACAGGAGCTGATCCAGAACGGCAGCTTCGAAACTGGCCACGAGAATATCCTCGGCAACCAGGATTGGGAGATCTTCCACTCGCTTGACGGCTGGACGTCCGACGGCAACGTGCCGTTCGAGGTCCAGACGGGTGGTGCCGGCGGCGTAAGCACCCCGTACGGCAATGCGCTGGTCGAGCTCGACTCCGACACGGTCGGCAATTCGTCCAACGGCAACGTTGGCGACATCAACACCACCACCTCCACCAACGCCACGATCCAGCAGACGATTGCTGGCACGGAGGCCGGCCAGACCTATCAGCTGAGCTTCGCCTATTCGCCGCGTGGCGGCGATGGCGCCGGTTCCAGCGGCATGCAGGTCTGGTTCGAAGGCAAGCTCGTCTACGAGATCCCGGCCAACAACAATGTTGCCCCCGGTCTGCAGCAGATCACGATCAACGTGACCGCCACCGGCCCCAACGCCGTGCTCGCCTTTAAGGGTACCGGCAGCGAAAACCAGCATGGCGCCCTGCTCGACAATGTCAGCCTGAAGGCGGTCTACACCACCACCATCGATGACGAGAATGTGCCGGGCGGTGCCACGGGCATTGCGGGCGGCCCCGGCGATGACGGCGCGGGCAATGTCGCGACCGGCAAGATCAATTTCGATGCCGGCAGCGACGGGCTCAAGTCGATCGTTGCAGAAGGCATTGACGGCCTCAAGGCGATCCATGTCGCCAATGGCATCGGGACGCAGTACGATGTTGCCCAGAATTGGGCGCAGAACGGTGCGGATGCTGGCGGCACGCTCACCGGCACGATCGACGTCAACGGTACCAGTGTCACCGTCTACACCCTGACCATCGACGCCTCCGGCAACTACACCTTGACCATGCTTCAGCCGCTGGTGCACTCGGTTACGGACAACCCTGACACGAGCGAGCAGGAGACCTCCTTCGAGGACAATCGTCCACTCGACTTCGGCTTCACAATTACCGACGGCGACGGCGACACCGCGACGGGCAATATCGTCGTCAACGTCGACGACGACAGCCCTGAATTCGTCGATGGTGGCATCGAGGACGGCGCGGTTTCGGCCCTGAATGCGGCTGTCACCGGCGACCTGAACCTTGCCTTCGGCGAAGACGGCCAGCACGCTACGAACGGGCTGCGCATCACCGGTTGGCCCGAGCTCGAGGGTATCACCACCAGCCTCTCCCCCGATGGCAAGACCCTTACAGCCACGATTGGCGGCCAGAACGGCCCAACGCTCTATACGCTTCAGCTCAATGGCGACGGCACCTACACCTTCGACCAGGTGAATTCGCTGCCGGGCGGCGGCAACACGCTGCCGGAAGTCTCCGTTTCGGGTGGCTTTGGGCCGACCGCGACCAGGGACTACGAAGGCTTCACCCTCAAGGGCCTCGACGGCGGCCTGCTCAATGGTTCTGCAGGCATTGGCATTGGCAACAATGGCATGAATCCCGGCGAGAAGTTTGCCGTCGTTTATGATGTCGAGATGACGTCGGCCAAGCTTGGTGTCAACCATTTTGGCAATGGAACGGCTCGCCTCGACTGGGTCGCCAAAGATCAAGACGGCAACGTTGTCGCGAGCGGCAGTAGTTTGAACATCAGTTCGGACGGCTTCGTCACGATTCCGCCTGTCCTTGATCCGGGCTTGAAGTTCTTCAGCCTTGAATTCGAGACCGTCGCAGTCGAGGGCAATAGCCCGAAATTCAAGCTCATCAGCGTCGGTGGCGAAACGCACGCCGATGCACTCATCGACAAGTTGAATTTCGAGGTCACCGGCAAGGATGGCGACGGCGACACGGTGTCGGATGCCTTCGACATCAAGCTTGGCGGGTCGAAGCCTCAGGCAGGAAATGTCTGGGCTGCGGTCGATGAAGACGGCTTGCCAGGCGCCAATAACGCCCCTGGTTCAGTCGGAGATATCGACGCGAATGTGGGAGAAGTGGACCCGGGTGATCCGAGCGAGGCGATCTTCCTTGGCAAGCTTGAGGGCAGCGGCGGCGATGGCGCGCTGGTGTTCAGCTTTGCCGACCTGGATACCAAGTATGGTACAGTTGGTCAGGAGCAGGTCATTTATAGCTGGGATGACACGTCGAAGACGCTGACTGCTACTGGACCTCGCGGTGAACTGTTCACCATTCAGATCACCGACACCGCGACCGGCGCCTACAAGCTGACGCTGCTCGACAACGTCCTGCACGCCGCCGGCGGCGACGAAGCAAACGCCTTTACAGCGCTCGACTACACCGTGGGTGACTCCGACGCCAACACGTCGACCACCGACACCGACACCGGCACGTTGACGATCAAATTCAACGACGATGTTCCGACGGCTGCGGCTGATGTGCGTGCGATGGTTGAAGGTGCGGCCTCGGTCGCGGGGAGTGCGGTACTTGGCCAAGCTGGCGGAGACGTTGCCGACCCGCTCGGCGCTGACGGTGCGTCGATTGCCGGTCCGGTGACGGGTGTTGCGGCTGGCAACCAGACGGCTTCTGGCAACATCGCCAATGCCAATGTCGGCGGAGCTGGCGTAGCCGGCGTCTACGGCACGCTGGTGATGGGCGCTGACGGCGTCTACACCTACACGCCCGATTACACCAAGGCGGCGTTCGCGACATTGGCTCCTGGGCAGTTCCTGCAGGACGTTTTCACCTACGAGGTCACCGATGACGACGGCGACGTGTCGGTGACGACGCTGACGATTCAGGTGAACGCGGATGCGCATGTGCCGGTGATCACCGGAGATACTGGGACCGTCTATGAAGACGGTCTCGTCGGCGGCACGCAGGCTTCTACGGCCCGCGAGACGGATGCGACTGGCACCTTCACCGTCACTGCGAATGGCGAAGCCTTCACGCTGACGGTTGGCGGTGCGACGGGAACGACGGTAACGTCGGCGGTTCTCGAGGCTGCTGCCGCTGCCAACAACTTCAGCGGCATCGCTCCAGTCAACACGGGCGAGGGCTCGCTGACGATCACCGGCTACAATGCCGCCACTGCGGTGGTGAGCTACAGCTATGCGCTGACGGCGCCGCAGACTCACACGGGTCAGGGTGCGGGCGCCCCGGTGACCGACACGATCCCGATCTCTGTGACGGACGCCACCGGCGACACAGTGACCGGCGAGATCAACATGTCCATCGTCGACGACGTGCCTATGGTGACGATCGGCGGCGACGACAATGGCAGCCCGACTTCGAGCACGGTCGACGAAGGGACGTCAGTCAGCGGCAATTGGACCATGCAGCCCGGTGCTGATGGCGTGGTGCCTGACAAGCTGACGATCAGCTACGATGACGGGACATCGCATACGGTCCAGGTCAGCTACGGACAGTCTATCGACACTGCCTATGGCAAGTTGACGCTGCAGGCGCCGGTGAATGGCGTGGGTACGTGGACGTTCCTCGCCAACCAGGTGACCGGCAGCAAGGATGTGACCTTCACCATCAAGGCGGTCGATGGCGACGGGGATACGGATTCCGATGCGCACACCATCTCGGTCATAGACGTCAACAAGCCGCTGGTGATCAATCCTGACGGACTCTCCGGCGTCGTCGAGGAAGAGCATGGTCTGTCGGGCGGCATCGACGATTTTGCTGCTTTGGTCCCGGGGCTCGACCTCGATGAGCCAGGAAACCTTGGCAATACGACCAATGTCGCTGGCGGCAACTTCAGCAGCCTCATTACCGGCGGCGACGAAGGAACCCTGACCTTCGCGTTCCAGGAGTTCGCGAACAATCCTGCGGTGCAAACCGTATCCAACGGTGCGCTGAAGTCGGGCGGCGCGCCGGTGTTGTTTGCAATTGATGGCAACGGTGACCTCGTCGGCTACGTCAACAAAGGCGGCCTCGCCGGGTATGAAGCCGTCACCGACACCAAGATCTTCACCATTACGCTCAATCCGACGTCAGGTGAGTACACCTTCACGCTCAACGGTCCCGTGGATCATCCGGTCCATGCGCCGTCCACCGAGGACGCGATAACAATTAACCTGAATGGTTATGTGACGGTCACCGACAGCGGCGGTCCGGCGGGCGATACCAAGGTGCCGCTCAACGCCTCCATCGCCGTGATCGACGACGTACCGGTGGCGCAGAACGACACGGGCGCGCTCAACATCGTTATCGATCAGCTGGGTGTGCAGAACATCGTCGCCAGCTGGACCACAAGCGTGCTTACCAATGGCGGCGAGCCCACCCAGATCGACAGGGATGGTGATGTCGCGATCGATGAAATCCGCTGGGGCGGCACGGGCAGCAACGCCACCGACTCCGGCTACGGCTTTGTCGATGCGCCGCAGGCCAACCTCAACAATCTGGTCACCAACAACACCTTCTCGCTGGGCACGTTTACGCACTTCAACAATCCTATCGATGGTTCGACCCTGAGCACGACCAAGCTCAGCGTGTCGTTTACGGCGATCGTAAACGGTCAGCCAGTCAATGTCGGGCCGATCGTTGTCAGCTTCACTCATGACGAGACGCCGAACGACGGAAACGACAATCCAAATGACGGTGTCGATTCACGCGACGTCATCAAGATTACGTCGACGACGAGTACGGTGATAATCGCTGGTCAAAACTACACGCTCGACGTACTCGGCCTCGTCAAGGGATCGGGCAGTCCTGTCACTGAGATATTCACGAATGAAGGCGCCAGCAATCCGTTCGAGCTCATGGTTCGTTTCGTGTCGTCGAATTCGTCGGCCCTCACGACCAACGGCGCTGTACTGGCCAATGACGACGCTGGTGCTGATGGCGGCTTGACGGTTGTTGGACTCCAGGGAACGAACTCGGACACCGACCCAGCAGGCGGCGGCTTCGTGGTGAACGGCACCTACGGCAAGCTGGTCATGCAAGCTGGCGGCACATACGTATATTCGCTTACCGCCGACGGTAACGACGTTCCCCCCGGTTATGTGGAAAAGTTCAACTACACGGTTCGCGATGGCGACGGCGACACGTCGACCGCCAATCTTGACATCACGCTCAGCAAGACGGTGACGGATGTCAATCTGGCTCCGGATTTACAGCCCAACAGTCCGGCCGAGATCGTCTACGATGCCAGCGGTGCAGCGGTTAAGCTTCTTGCTGCCGGCACTGTCACCGATGCCGACAATCCAACCAACTTCGCCGGCGGCAAGATTACTGCCCAGATCACGTCGGGCGTAGTTGCCGGCGATGGCCTCACCTTCTTCGTCGGTGGGCCGGTGTCGGAGTCGGCCGGCAACGTGATGATTGGCGGAACTGCCGTCGGCACCATCACTGGCTATGGTACGGCGAACGTGACGATCACGCTCAATAGCAGCGCGACCGATCCGCTGGCGGAGACGATCCTCCAGAACCTGTCATTCTCGTCGTCTTCGGCAAATCCGACTGCAGCCGATCGCACCGTCAAGATCACCTTCGATGACGGCGGCAACACCGGCATCGGCGGCGCCAAGCAGGATTCGGTCGATGTGACTGTCAATGTCGTTCCGCCGAACGCTGCTCCCGTTCTTGCGCTCAACGACTTTGGCCCAGGCGCGGCTACGGATGATTTCTCGTCTGGCTACACCAGCGATTCCGGCTGGAAGGGTGGATGGAGCGAAACCCACGACGGCAACTCGGCATCGAACGGCGACATCAGGATTGTCACAGATGGCGGCAACAACCGCCTGTGGCTGAGCGATGGCGATGACGACAATTGGAGCCCCGGCGATGGCACCGACTACATCTCGCGCAGTGTGGACCTTACGGGTGCCCAGTCGGCTACGCTGACATTCGACTACCGCCGCGTATCGCTAGATAACTCCAGCGACACCGTTCAGGTTCAGATCTCGACGAATGGCGGCAGTTTCCAGACGATCCATACGTTCGCACCGGGAACGGATGCGGACTACAAGTCCATCACATTTGATATTTCGTCCTACATGTCTGCCAACACAACCATCCGCTTGGTTGCAGACAACGACCTGGAAGAAGACGGTGAGGGTGTCTATTTCGACAACATCCGCGTCGACTATCAAGGGTTCCTGTCGTCCACCAACAACAGTACCGAATACACCGAGAACGGTGCACCAATCTCCATCGCAGCGGCCGGCCCGACTATTGCCGACGGCGACGACAGCTATATGGAGTCGGCCAGGATCGTACTTACCAACGCCAAGGCTGGTGATGTCATGGGCTGGAGCGGTATGCCTTCCGGCATCGCGGCCGCAGTCGATACCTCGGTTGCCGGCCAGATCACCGTGACGCTAAGCGGGCACGCCTCGCTGTCCGCCTATCAGGCGGCAATCAAGGCGGTCACGTTCCATAGCACGTCGGAGAATCCGTCCACCGAACCGCGCGAGATAGAAGTGACGGTGAATGACGGTCAGGCCGACAGCAACGTGGCGACGACGACAATCAGCGTGACTGCGGTTGCCGATGTTGCCAATGCGGTCAACGACGTCGTCCTGACAAATATCACCGACTATTCGGCGATCCATATTCCCAACGCGGCGTTGCTCTACAACGATGCGCCGGGAAACAACCCGCTGAGCGTTTCGTCGGTACAAAGCCCGGTCGGTGGCACGATCGTCAACGGGGCGGTCTTCGATCCGACCAATCCAGTGGCAATTGGCTTTTCGGCCAACTTCAGCGCAAATGGTTCCGACCTGGGAGGGTTTGTTTATTCTGACCAGGTCTTCGGCGGTACCGGAAATGATGCGAGCGGTGTCCGTGCCTCAACCGGCAATGGAAATGCGGGTGCTCTGCACATTGATCTCGGAGGAGGGACAAACGACAATCGCACGAATATGAACGGTGCATTCAGCAGGACGTTCAATCTCGTCCAGGCTGCCACCATCGTGCTGACCTTCGACTATCGTCTCCAGTTGAGCGGCCAGACCGACAACAACGACGACGCGCGCGTCCTTGCCCGGATCGACGGCACGGCCCTGGGCGTGGGCGGCATCATTCACGAGTTGGAAGGGGATAACGGGTCAACGGCCGGTGACACAGGCTGGCAGACATTCACCGCCACCATCAATCTGTCTGCCGGCAGCCATACGTTGGATCTCGGCGGCTTGATGACGTCAAAGAACAACGCCAACGAATTCGCTGACATCGATTTCGACAATGTCGTGATCAGCGGTACAGCTTCTCCATTCGCCTCGGGCTCGTTCACCTACACCGCGACCGACGGGGCCACGCCGGACACGGCATCGGTGACGGTTACCGGAGTGTCCGGTTCGACCATCACCGGCACGAACAGCGGAGAAATCCTGATCGGTGGCGATGGCGACGACATCTTGGTCGCGCTGGGTGGCAACGACGTACTCATTGGCGGGAAGGGGCTCAACACGCTGACCGGTGGCGATGGCGCCGATCTGTTTGTGATCGAACACCTCGACGCGCCCGACCTGATCACCGACTACGATGCTTCCGAGGGCGACAAGATCGACCTGTCGGCGCTGCTGGATAGCAATTTCGGACCGAACAGCAATGTTGCCGAATATGTCAGGGTTGTCGGTTCCGGATCGAACGCCGACCTGCAGGTCGACGTTGACGGCGGCGGCAACAACTTCGTGACCGTCGCGACGCTTCAGAACTATGATCCGGCGAGCAGTTCAATTAGGGTGCTGTTCGACGGTGAGGAGCATACACCTCCTGTGGTTCCTTGATTGAGTAGCAATGGTCAGATCGATTACTCCACGACTCAATCAGGACTCCGCCGATCTTCCGGCGGAGTCGAACCCGTTGCAGGCCGCTGTACACCTGGCGGTCGATTTGGGGTTGTCATCGCCTTGGGTTGCGGATGGGTCAGATTTGTTGCCCGACAGCGGCCCAACCCTCGCGCCGTCTCCGGTGCCGGCAACCGATCATGCAGCGCTCGGCGAGATCCTCGCCGACGCCCTGTTCGGCGAAGTCATCGAGATCTCCGACCTGATCCCGCATCTGCTGGCGCCCGCGGCCGATCTTGCGGGTTCGGCGCCGGTCGACGTTGTTACAGCCGAGATGGCTGGGGATGCCATGGCCGCCATGGTGCCCTTCACCATCCTCTTTGAGGAAGACGGCTCGTCGGGACACGGCACGCTTTGAGTTTTGAATGCGCCCGGGCTTGCCGGGCGGGGACGTAATGGGTGACAGCCGGCGACCAACGCATGCCGGCAGGAGAGGGGACTTCTCATGGCTTTCAATTGGAAGATTCGGTCGGCCGTTGCCGGCCTTTGCCTGGCAGCCTTCGCCGGCCAGGCGGCGGCAGCCGACCTGATCGACATGCCCACGGTCAGCTATTGCAGCACGGCCGGCACGTCCAGCCTCGCGCTGAACGAGAATGTCGGCGAGCTCCGCACCGAGGTCGTGCGCCTGATGGACGAAGCGGTTGCGGCGGCGAACAGCTCGCAGTGGATCGATTCCAAGCGCCCGGTCTTCGTCTGGGCCTCCGAAGCCAAGGTCGCCTGCGGCAAGGCCTACGGCTACCTCAAGACCAACTACCGCGACGAAGACTACCTCAACAAATGCGAGTGCTTCCACAGCCGCATGGTCGAGTACATGAACTAGCCGGGCAGCGGGCACGAGTTCTCCTGTGGCCTTCGCCGTGGCGATGCCGCTCGATGGGCCCCGGCCCAGCGCGATGGGACGGCGCTTCGCTGCCGCGGCTTTTGGCTGCCTGGCCTTGGCGGCGACCGCGGCTTCCGCCGCCGTTCCCGAGTTCAGGCTGCCGCAGGCCGATCATGTCACGGCGCCGGCGCAATGCGCCGATCCGGGCGCCGATGCCGGCAGGGAAGCCTTCCGTGCATTTGCCGCCTGCGAAGCCAGGGCCAGGGACCTGCCGGCCGAGTTCGCCCTTGCGGTAATGGAGATCGAGAGCTTTTTCGATCCCGAGGCGCGCGGCGGCGACGGCGAGATAGGGCTGATGCAGGTGATGCCGGCCACCGCCCGGCTGATGGGTTTTCGTGGCACGCTCGCCGAGTTGGCCGAGCCGCGCACCAACATCGCCCTTGGCGTGCGCTATCTCGCGGGCGCGTTCCGGCTTGCCGGTGGCGATCTCTGCACGACTGTCATGAAATACCGCGCAGGCCATGCCGAGACGCGGTTTTCCGCGCTTTCGGTGCGCTATTGCCTGAGGGCGCGGGCGATCCTGCAACGCGATGGGCAGAAGGTGACGGGCGTGGTGCCGGAGGCAACGTTCGGTTTCGCCGCCGTGGCCGGCCTTGGCGACGTCACGGCCACCGGGTCGGCGGCACCCAAGGGCGTCTGCGTCAGGCGCTCCTTCGTACCTGGGCCGCGCTACATGCGCTGCGCCGAATACCGGCCGGCGGCCCAGGCGCGTCACATCCGCAGCTTGCGCGCCAAGCTGTTTGGCGGCTAGTTCTGGTTGCGGGGGTGCCTTGCTGCGCCACGTGTCCCATTGGGCGCGGACGCTGCAGCACTTTGAACCTGCGCACGGCCCTGCCGAATATCGGCGGTCATGCGCCAGTGGAGGAATGATGACGGTATCCCGACAGCGCTTCTTGCGGCATGCCGCATTGCTGGCTCTCGCATTGGCGCTGCCGCTCGGTCTTGGCGCCTGCCAGTCTGGCACCGGCAGCGAGGACGTGCTGGGCACCGCTGCCGACGGCAGTGCCGCGTCCGCGCCAGCCGCGGCGAAGGCAGGCCCGGCGAGGGGGGGGGAAACGCTGGGCAAGGGGCCGGTCAAGGTGGCGATGCTCTTGCCCCTCTCCGCCGGTGGAGCCGCCGGCGACCGCGGCCGCAAGATGCGCGACGCGGCAGCGCTGGCCATGGCCGACCTCGGCAACGATCTTATCACGCTCAATGTCGAGGACACCGGCGGCAATGACGGCCGCGCGCGCACGCTGACCACGGGCGCGCTGGCCTCGGGCGCCAAGCTGGTCATCGGCCCTTCCGAACAAGGCGCCGTGCGGCAACTGGCGGCGATCTCGGGTGCCAACCGGCCGCTGGTGCTGGCACTCGCCGACAATTATGCGGGTGCGCCCGGCGTCTATTCGGTCAGGCTCAACGAGGCCGACAGTGCCGCCGCCGGCGCTGCCGCCATCGCCGCCAAGGGGCCGCGCAAGTTCGTGCTGTTCATGGCCGAGGGCGAGGCCGGCAAGGCGGTCGAAAAGCGTGTCGCCAACAGCCTCTCCATCTATGGCGCCTCGCTTGCCGTGGCGCTGCCTTTCGGCCCGTCGTCCGGCGGTTCGGAAAAGGCGGTGGCCGACATGATGGCGCTGGTCAGCGATCCGCAGGCGGTCGTCATCGCCAGTGGCGGCGCCAACCCGGCGCCGCTGGTCTCGGCGCTGAAGGCCAAGGGCGTGCTCGGCAAGAGCGTCACGCTGGTCGGCTCCAATCGCTGGCTCGAGCACGGCATCGACGATCCGGTCTTGCAGGGTGCCTACATCGCCACGCTCGACAGCGCCGAGATCGGGCCGATCGCCGAGCGTTTCCGCAAGACCTACAACTACGAGCCCGACGTCAATGTCGCCTATGGCTATGACACGGTGGCGCTCGCCGCTGGCATCGCCAGTGCCATGGGGCCGAAGGGCTTCACCAGGAAGGTGATCGAAAACCCCACCGGCTTCCGCGGCTCGACCGGCGTCTTCCGCTTCCGCCAGGATGGTGCGGGCGAACGCGCCATGCCGTTCTTCCGCATCGACAAGGGCAAGCTCACGCAGATCGAAAAATCGACCTCGGGCTTCTAGGCACACGGCTCGCTGTTGCTGCGGCAACGAAAAAGGCGCCGGAGCGATCTCCGACGCCTTTTCTCATAGTTACCGTGCTCAGGCGTAGCGCGACAGCGCCAGATCCGAGACGTCGATGTCGGGGCGGGTGCCGCCGATCATATCGGCCAGCACGCGGCCGGAGCCGCAGGCCATCGTCCAGCCTAGGGTGCCGTGGCCGGTGTTGAGGTAGAAATTGTCGAACCGGGTGCGGCCGATAACCGGAGTGCCATCCGGCGTCATTGGCCTGAGCCCGCTCCAGAAGTTGGCGCGGCTCTGGTCGGCAGCGCCGCCGAACAGGTCCTCGACCGAGAACTGCAGCGTCGCCTTGCGCGATGGCGACAGGTCGGTGTTGAAGCCGGCGATCTCGGCCATGCCGCCGACGCGGATGCGGTCGCCCAGGCGGGTGATGGCGATCTTGTAGGTGTCGTCCATGATGGTCGAAACCGGCGCCTTGCTTTCGTCGACGATCGGCACGGTGATCGAGTAGCCCTTGACCGGATAGACCGGCACCTTGAGCCCGAGCGGCTTGACGAAGGACGGCGTGAAGCTGCCCAGCGCACCGACGAACGTGTCGGCCTCGAACTCGCCTTCGGAGGTGCGGACGGCCACGATGCGATTGCCTTCCCGGCGCAGGCCTTCGAGCTTCACGCCGTAGCGGAACTCGACGCCCAGCCCTTCCGCGAGTTTCGCCAGTTCGTTGGTGAACTTGAAGCAGTCGCCGGTCTCGTCATTGGGCAGGCGCAGGCCGCCGGCGATCTTTTCGCGCACCGGCGCCAGGCCCGGCTCGGCGCCGACGCAACCGGTGGCGTCGAGCACTTCATAAGGCACGCCGTCGCTCTGCAGCACTTCGATGTCCTTGGCCATGCCGTCGAGCTGCTTCTGGTAGCGGAACAGCTGCAGTGTGCCTTGCGTCCGATGGTCGTACTGGATGCCGGTATCGTCGCGCAGCGCGATCAACTGGTCGCGGCTGTACTCGGCGAGGCGTACCATGCGGCTCTTGTTGAGCGCATAGCGGGCCGAGGTGCAGTTGCGCAGCATCGCCGTCACCCAGCGCCAGGTCGAGATGTCGAGCATCGGCTGGATGATCAGTGGCGCATGCTTCATGAACAGCCACTTCATTGCCTTCTGCGGAATGCCGGGGGCGGCCCATGGCGAGGCATAGCCGGGCGAAATCTCGCCGGCATTGGCAAAGCTGGTTTCCAGCGCCGGGCCTGGCTGGCGGTCCAGCACGGTGACCTTGTGGCCGGCCTTGGCCAGGTAGTAGGCGGAGGTGACGCCGATGACGCCGGCGCCGAGGATGACTATGCGCATGATTGCCCCTGTGAGTTAGCGCGCTGCCGGGCTGAGGTAGCGGCGCTCGTAGCGACGGCCCAGGCTGGTCAGGATTTCATAGGAAATGGTGCCGGCGTCCGCCGCGATCATTTCGAGCGTCTGGTGTGGGCCGATGAGCTCGACCATGTCGCCGAGCTTCAGCGTGCCTGGTGCCAGCATGGTGATGTCGAGGATGATGCTGTCCATCGACACACGCCCGACGATGGGCAGGCGCACGCCGCCGACCCAGGCAGCGCCCGTGTTGCTGAGATGGCGCGGCAGGCCGTCGGCATAACCGGCGGCGATGGTGGCAAGCCGCATCTCAGCCTTGGCGACGAAGCTCGCGCCATAGCCGATTTCTGAGCCGGCCGGCACGGTGCGGGTCTGCACGACGCCGACCTCGAGCCGCACCACCTGATGCATCGGGTTTTCGGCTCCGGCCAGCGGCGCGCCGCCATAAAGCGCGATGCCCGGGCGGGCGAGGTCGCCGCGATAGTCCTCGCCAAGGAAGATGCCGGCCGAGTTGGCGAAGGATAGTTTGGCGTCGGGAAAGCGGCTGCGGACCGCGTTCATCCGCGCCAACTGGCGGGCATTGGCGGCATGCGCCGGCTCATCGCCGCAGGCAAGATGGCTCATGATGATGTCGACATGGATGCTGCCCAACCGCTCGGGCTCTACCAGCAGGGCGTCGACCTCGGCGGGTTCCAGCCCGAGCCGCGACATGCCGGTGTCGGCCTGCAGGGCTGCCGGCAGCGTGGTCTTGCGCGCCCTGGCCGTCGCCGACCAGTTGGCGGCCTGTTCCAGCGAGTTCAGCACCGGCACGACGCCGAGATCGGCGCAGTCGCCCTCGCTGCCCGGCATCAGGCCGTTCAGCACCAGGATGCGCGCGTCGGATGCGAGATAAGGCTTCAGCCTGACGGCTTCGATGAAATGCGCGACGAAGAAGTCGCGGCAGCCGGCCTCGTAGAGCGCCGGCGCGACATGGGCGACACCCAGGCCATAGGCATCCGCCTTGACGACGGCGGCGGCCTTGGCCGGTGCCGTTTGCCGGCAAAGAAAGTCGTAGTTGGAGACCAGCGCCTTCAGGTCAATGGTCAGGACCCCGCAGGCCGCACGGCTTTCGATGTCGCTACGCACGCTCATGGTCATGTCCGGGGTCTGTCCTCGCCTAGTCAAGACAATACCGCAACAATCGTCGAAAATCTTGCCAATGTGACGCAGCTTGTGCGAACAAGACGAGATTGCTGCAATTATTCTCGCCTGTTTGGAAGGAAATGCGATGCCGTCCCTGGATGCCATCGACCGCAACATCATCCGCGCCCTGCGTGCCAATGCGCGCGTCAGCAATGCCAGGCTCGCGGAAGAGGTCGGCCTGTCGCCGTCCGCCTGTCTCAGGCGGGTGCAACTGCTGGAGCAGGAGGGGGTGATCCGCGGCTACACCGCGATCATCGGCAACGCAGCCGCCGACGAGGGCATCGCCGTCATCGTCCAGATCACGCTTGAGCGGCAGACCGAGGACTATTTCAACCGCTTCGAGCTTGCGGTGCGGCGCTACCCCGAGATCAAGGAGTGCTACCTGATGACGGGCGACTCTGACTATTTCCTGCGCGTCGAGGTGGCCAGTGCCGGCGACTTCGAACGCGTGCACAAGGAAATCCTGTCGGCGTTGCCGGGGCTCGCCCGCATCCACTCCAGCTTTTCGATCCGCAACATCCTGCAGTCGAAACGGCCGAAGGCGTCGTAAGAAAACCCGGCGCCGCTTGCGACGCCGGGTTTGTTGTCAGTCTCAGACGGCTGCCTGGGTCAGGAACTTGGTGACCAGGTAGGCCTCCAGCGCCTCCGAGCCGCCTTCCGAGCCGTAGCCGCTGTCCTTGATGCCGCCGAACGGCGTTTCGGGCAGGGCGAGGCCGAGATGGTTGATGGTCAGCATGCCGGTTTCGATCTCGGCGCCGAGGTCCGTCACCGTCTTGTTCGACTTGGTGAAGGCATAGGCCGCAAGCCCGTAGGGCAGGCGGTTGGCTTCGGCGACGACATCCTCGAACGTCTTGAACGGCATCACCAGCGCCACGGGGCCGAACGGTTCCTCGTTCATGATGCGCATGTCGGGGCGGACGCCCGAAAGCACGGTCGGCTCGAAATAGGAGCCCTTGTTGCCGATGCGCTTGCCGCCGGTCTCGATCCTGGCGCCGTCGCTCACCGCTTCGTTGATCAGCTTCTCGACCGCCTCGAGGCGACGTTCGTTGACCAGCGGGCCCATGCGGGTGCCTTCGGCCAGGCCATCGCCGACCTTCACCGCGCGCACGTGCTCGACGAACTTGCCGAGGAAGCGGTCATGCGAGCCCTCCTGGATCAGGAAGCGCGTCGGCGACACGCAGACCTGGCCGGCGTTGCGGAACTTCGAGCCCGCCAGGATCGCCGCTGCCGCGTCGATGTCGGCGTCGTCGAACACCATCGCCGGGGCATGGCCGCCCAGTTCCATCGTCGCCCGCTTCATATGCGTGCCGGCAAGGGCTGCGAGATGCTTGCCGACCGGCACCGAGCCGGTGAACGACACCTTGCGGATGATCGGATGCGGCACGAGGTAGCTCGAGATCTCCGGCGGATTGCCGTAGACGAGGTTGAGTACGCCGTCGGGCAGGCCGGCGTCCTTGAATACGTCGGCCAGGCATGCCGGCGACGCCGGCGTCTCTTCCGGCGGCTTGACGATGATCGAACAGCCGGTGGCGAGTGCCGCGCCGATCTTGCGCACCGCCTGCGACACCGGGAAGTTCCACGGCGTGAACGCCGCCACCGGGCCCACCGGCTCCTTGACGACGAGCTGCTGGACACCGGGCGCGCGAGCCGGGATGACGCGGCCATAGGTGCGGCGGCCCTCTTCGGCGAACCAGTCGAACAGGTCGGCCGACGACAGGATTTCCATCCTGGCTTCGCCGATGGGCTTGCCCTGTTCCTGCGTCATCAGCGTGGCGATCTGGTCGACACGCTCGCGCATCAGTTCGGCGGCGCGGCGCAGCACCTTGGCGCGGTCGAACGGCGAGACCTTTCGCCACGCCTTGAAGCCGCGTTCGGCAGCAGCAAGCGCCCGGTCGAGGTCGCCCTTGCCGGCCGAAGCCACCTTGCCGATCACCTCGTTGGTAGCGGGATTGTAGATGTCGATGGTGTTGCCGCCTTCAGCGGCCGTCCATTTGCCGTCGATGAACAGTTTAACGTCAGGGTACATTGCGTGTCCTTGCTGGTCGTTCGTGAGGGGCGGGCTCAGGCTTGCGTCGACGCTGGCCTAAACGCGTAATCGGGTGGTTGCGCTAGACATAGGGTGGCATAATTCTTTGTGCCACCAGTTCGGCGATCGCCAATGACGAGGTCAGCCCCGGGCTTTCGATGCCGAACAGGTTGACGAGGTTCTTGACCCCATGGGCCTCCGGACCCTGGATGACGAAATCGGCCGCCGGCTCGCCCGGCCCCGAGAGCTTGGGGCGGATGCCGCTGTAGGTCGGGCTCAGGCTGCCGTCGGCCAGATCCGGCCAGTACCGTCGAATCTCGCCATAGAAATGGTCGGCTCGGCGCGGGTCGACCGCGTAATCTTTCGTCTCGATCCACTCGACGTCGGGGCCGAAGCGCATGCCGCCATTGAGGTCGAGCGTCAGGTGCACGCCGAGCCCGCCCGGCTCGGGCACCGGGTAGATCAGTCGGGAGAAGGCCGGCTTTCCGGTGACAGCGAAATAGCTGCCGCGCGCCAGCTTGAGTTCCGGCACGAATTGCGGGTCGAGCCCTTCGAGCGAGGCCGCCAGGCTGTTGGCGCCGAGCCCGGCGGCATTGACGAAGTGCCGCGCCGCGATCTCGAAGCCGTTGCCGGTCGTGGCGTCGCGCGTTTGCAGCACGAACCGGTCCGCCTCGATCCGCCCCGACACGATTTCGGTGTTGAGGCTGAGATAGGCGCCATGTTCCTCGGCATCGCCGAGCAGCGACAGCATCAGCGCATGGCTGTCGACGATGCCTGTCGAGGGCGACAGCACCGCTGCCACGCAATTCAGCGAAGGTTCCAGCGCCTGCGCTTCGGCATCACTCAGCATGACCAGGTCGTCGACGCCGCAGGCCCGTGCCTTGTCGATGATCCCGGCAAGCGTCGCCTCCTGCCCGGGCAGCGTCGCAGCTATCAGCTTGCCGCAGCGTTTGTGCGGAATGTTGCGCTCGGCGGCATAGGCATAGAGCCTGTCGCGGCCGGCGACGCACAGCTTCGCCTTCAGGCTGCCTTGCGGATAGTAGATGCCGGCGTGGATCACCTCGGAGTTGCGCGAGCTGGTCTCGGTGCCGATGGCATTCGCCGCCTCGACAATGATCGTCTCCATGCCGCGGCGCGCCAGCTCGCGGGCAACAGCCAGGCCGATGACGCCGGCGCCGGCGACGATGCAGTCGACGCTGTCCATGTCAGGCAGCGTCCCCGGCCGGTTTCAGCGCGCTCAGTTGCTCGATGATGACCGAGCTTGCGCCCCTGATGTCGTCGACGATGGCGCGTTCGGCCCTGTCGGCATCGCGAGCTTCGATGGCGGCGAGGATGACATGGTGTTGGTCGATCATGGCCCGGCCGCCATGCTGGTAGGACGCCGCGATCATCGGCCCCATCTGCAGCCACAGCCGGCCCAGTATGCCGCGCAGCACCGTCATGTTGGCGATCTGGGCAAGGGCGAAATGAAAGGTCTGGTTGAGTTCGAGCGCGCCGGCCCAGTCCTCGTCCGCGATCGCCTGTTCATTGCGGTCGATGAGATCGCGCAGCCGCGCCATGTCCCTGGCCTCGGCCTTCAGCGCCGCCTCGCGGGCGGCCAGCCCTTCGAGATTCATCCTGATCTGGCGTATCTCGAGATAGCGCCCCAGTGTCATCACTGGCACGCGCACCTCGCGCGCCGATTTCTGCACCAGCGCCTCGTCCTGGATCAGTCTGAGGATCGCGTCGCGCACCGGTGTCACGCTGGTGCCGAGGGACTGCGCGAGATCGCGGATGGTCAGCCGCGCGTCAGGCGCGAAGCGTCCCTTGATCAGCGCGTCCGACAGCTGGCCGTAGACGATCTCGCCGAGATTGTCGTGTTCCACCGCCCGCAAGCCGAAACTCTCGTTCATCGATCCTTGATCCTGTCGACCTGTCTTGGCCTGCCTGCGGGCGCGTGCTGGCCCTTGACAGTCTGCGGTCGGAAAAACATGATGCATCAAACAGCAAAACACGGATTTTGCAAGTGCGGTCGCAGCTAGGCCGGATCGTTCTTGCATGCGGATCGCCGCCGGTGCGGCTCAGGACCGAACAAAGGAACCGTCATGGACACCCAGCCCAATTCGCCCGAGGCGCGCGACAAGAAATACCACATGCACGCCTACACCAATGCCCGCCGGCATCAGGAAGTCGGTCCGCTGATCATCGAAAAGGGTGACGGCATTTATGTCGAGGACATCTCGGGCAAGCGCTATATCGAAGCGATGTCCGGCCTGTGGAGTGTCGGCGTCGGCTTCTCCGAGCAGCGTCTGGTCGATGCCGCAACCAGGCAGATGTCCAAGCTGCCCTTCTACCACAACTTCACCCACAAGGGGCATTCGCCGCTGGTCGACCTCTCAGAGAAGCTGGTCAATATGGCGCCGGTGCCGATGAGCAAGGCGTTCTTCACCAATTCCGGATCCGAGGCCAATGACACGGCCATGAAGATGATCTGGTTCCGCTCGAATGCGCTCGGCCAGCCCCAGCGCAAGAAGATCATTAGCCGCAAGCGTGCCTATCATGGCGTCACCATCGCCTCGGCCAGCCTCACCGGCCTGCCCAACAACCACCTGTCCTTCGACCTGCCGATCGCCAATGTGCTGCATACCTCCTCGCCGCACCACTGGCGCGAAGCGCTGCCCGGCGAAACCGAACAGCAGTTCTCGACGCGCCTGGCCGATGATCTCGAAAAGCTGATCCTCGCCGAAGGCCCCGAGACCATCGCTGCCTTCTTCGGCGAGCCGGTCATGGGTGCTGGCGGCGTCGTCGTGCCGCCGGCCGGCTACTGGGAGAAGATCCAGGCCGTTCTGCAGAAATACGACATCCTGCTCGTTGCCGACGAGGTCATCTGCGGCTTCGGCCGTACGGGCAACATGTTCGGCACCGAGACTTATGCGATGAAGCCGGACATCATGGTCATGTCCAAGCAGATCTCGTCGTCTTACCTGCCGATCTCGGCGATGCTGATCAACGACAAGGTGTTCGAGCCGCTGGCCGACGAGAGCAACCGCATCGGCACCTTTGGCCACGGCTTCACCGCCGGCGGCCACCCGGTGGCGGCAGCCGTGGCACTCGAAAACATCGCCATCATCGAGGAGCGCAATCTTGTCGCCAACGCCCGCGAGGTCGGCGCCCACATGCAGAAGCGCCTGGCACGCATAGCCTCGCACGACCTCGTCGGCGAGGTGCGCGGCATCGCCCTCATTGGCGCCATGGAACTCGTTGCCGACAAGGCGACCAAGGCTCCCTGGGGCGCTGCCGGCGCGCTCGGCGGCCTGGTCAACGGCATTTTGCAGCAGAACGGCGTCATCTCCCGCAACATGGGCGACGCGCTGGCCTTCTGCCCGCCGCTGATCATCAACGACAAGCAGGTCGACGACATCTTCGACGCGGTCGAAAAGTCGCTCGACGAGGCGGCGAAACAGGTCAAGGCCTGACCGACGGTACCTCTGCCATCAGCAAAAAGCCCGCCAAATGGCGGGCTTTTTCGTTTGGCGATGGCGCCTTCCCTTCTCCCACAAGGGGAGAAGGACGAATCGCTTCACACGTGCTGGCCGCCGTTGATGTGGATCTCGGAGCCGGTGACGTAGGATGCCTGGCCCGAGCACAGGAAGTAGATGATGTCGGCGACTTCCGATGTCAGGCCGAGGCGCCGCATCGGGATCGTCTCGACGATCTTCTCCGTGCCCGGCGACAGGATCGCAGTGTCGATTTCGCCGGGCGCGATCGCATTGACGCGGATGCCGTGCGGGCCGAAGTCGGCGGCCATTTCGCGCGTCAGCGCGCCGAGGGCCGCCTTCGATGTTGCATAGGCGGTGCCGGCAAAGGGGTGGACGCGTGTTCCGGCGATCGAGGTCACGTTGACCACCGAACCCTTGGCAGCGGCCAGTTCCTTGAACAGGCCGCGCGCCAGCATGATCGGCGCCAGGAAATTGACCTGGAACACGTCGCGCCAGACATGCATTGGCGTATCGATCGAGTTCATGCGGCCGCCACCCTTGTGCTTGGGCGAGATGCCGGCATTGTTGACCAGCGCGTGCAGCAGGCCGCCTTCCTTTTCCAGCCGTTGGCGGATTTCCGAAACGGCGCTGCCGACGTCGCCCTGGTCGGCAAGGTCGACCTTGATGTGGTCGTCCGGACCGGCGGGCCATGGGCAGTCGTCGGAAAACGCCTGGCGCGAGCAGGTGATGACGCGCCAGCCTTCGCGCGAGAAGCGCTTCACAGTCGCATGGCCGATGCCGCGGCTGGCTCCGGTCAAAACGATCGTCTTTCGCCCTTCGGTCTTCTCGGCCATCGCATCCTCATTTCAAGCTTACAGCGTATGTAGCGAATGCATCTCGCCATTGCGAGGGGGCGCGGCTCTCAGCCGCGCTCGGCGGCGGCTTCGCGGATCGTCTTGAGCAGGATCGAAAATGCCGCCGAAGGCTGCGTGTCGGTGCGCATGGTCAGCCCCACCGGGCCGCGTGTCTCCGTGGTGTCCACCGGCAGCATCTTCAGCGTACCGGCCTTGATCTCGTCGCTGACCACGCCATGCGAGATGATCCAAACGGCATCGCTCTGGCGCACGAAGGCGCGGCCGAACGAGTCCGACACGGTCTCGATCTCGGTCGGGATCGAGGCGACGCCATTGGTGATGAAGAAGCGCTCGACGAAGGGCCGGATGATCGAGCCGCGCGTCGGCATCAGCAGCGGGAACTCGCCCAACCGCTCGAACACGTCGGTGTCGCCCTTGAGCAGCGGATGGCCGGCGCGCACCACGAATACCACCTGCTCGGAATAGAGGTGCTCGAAGAAGAAGCCGGTCATCTTCTCGGGCGCGGCCAGGCGGCCGACCACGAGGTCGAGCTCGCCGAGCCTGAGCTGCTCCAGCAGCACCGCGTTCTCGCCGGTCACGATCTTGATCGTGGCGCCCGTGTCCTCGCCGAGGAAAAGGCTCATCGCCCGCGGCATGATGTGCGCCGAAACGGTCGGCAGCGCGCCGATGCGGATCGGCGGCCCGCCCTCTGCCCGTGCATTGGCGACCGAATCGATGCCCTGGCGCAGCGCGGTGATCGCCATGCCGGCATGCTGCATGAACACTTCGCCCGAGCGCGTGATCTTGATGCCGCGGCCGTCGCGCTCGAACACGCTGACGCCGAGCGCTTCCTCCAGTTCGCGGATCGTCTTGGTCACCGCCGGTTGGCTGACGTTCAGCAGCCCGGCCGCCTTGACCACGCTTTTCTGGCGCGCGACTTCTAGGAATGTCTGGAGGTGGCGGAACCTGACACGGCTTTCGATCATGGGCTTTTCATAACCCAGGAGTTAAGAGAAGGCCACAAAATATCATTTTACCAAACCAAACATCTCATCCACTGTCTTCTAGAGGAGAAATCGAGTGCAATTCACAGACATCGGCGGCGTCACGCTGCACCACCAGCTCATCGGCGGGCCCGCGGACAAGCCGGTCCTGGTATTTGCCAATTCGCTGGGCACCGATTTCCGCATCTGGCGCGACGTTATCGTCCGGCTTGCCGGCGACTTTCCCATCGTCACCTACGACAAGCGCGGCCATGGTCTTTCGGACACGGGGACGGCTCCTTATTCGATGGACGACCATGTCGTTGATCTTGCCGGCCTGCTCGATCATCTCAACGTCAAGAACGCCATCGTTTGTGGCCTGTCGGTCGGCGGGCTGATCGCGCAGGGCCTCTATGCCAGGCGCCCCGATCTCGTCCGTGCGCTCGTCCTCTGCGACACCGCCCACAAGATCGGCACCAACGACAGCTGGAACACGCGCATCGCCGCCGTCGAAAAGGACGGCATCGCCTCGATCGCCGATGGCGTGATGAAGCTGTGGTTCACGCCCGAGTTTCATGAGCAGCGCCAGCCTGACCTCGTTGGCTACCGCAACATGCTGTCGCGCCAGCCGCTCGCCGGCTACACCGGCACCTGTGCCGCCCTGCGCGACGCCGACTACACCGAGGCGGCAAAGGCGATTGCCGTGCCCACGCTTTGCGTCGTCGGCGACCAGGACGGCTCGACGCCGCCTGCACTGGTGCGCTCGATGGCTGATCTCATTCCCGGCTCGCGCTTCAAGATCATCGACGGCGCCGGCCATATCCCTTGCGTCGAAAAGCCGGACGAACTCGTCGCCCTCATCAGGCGCTTCATCGCCCGCCTTCCACTGGAGTGATTTGACAATGAACGCATCGGCGCCAGCCTCGACCAGGTATCGCCAGGGTCTCGCCGTCCGACGCTCGGTACTCGGCGATGCCCATGTCGACCGCGCCGAAACGGCCTCCACCGATTTCGACCGGCCGTTCCAGGAACTGATCACCGAAGCCGCCTGGGGCACGGTCTGGGCGCGCCCGACCTGGACCAAGCGCGAGCGCTCGATGGTGACGCTGGCACTGCTGGCAGCCCTGGGCCATGACGAGGAGGTGGCGATGCATGTGCGCGCCACCGCCAACACCGGGGCGTCGCGCGAGGACATCTGCGAAACCTTCCTCCATGTCGCGATCTATGCCGGCGTGCCGGCGGCCAACCGCGCCATCAAGATCGCCAAGCAGGTCTTTGCCGAAATGGATGCGGGCCGATGAGCATTGACCCCAAGCCGAACCGCCAGCCCGAGATCGGCGCCTTCTTCCAGCGCGACCGCTCCTGGCATCCGCCGGCCTACACGCCTGGCTACAAGACCTCGGTCCTGCGTTCTCCGCAGAAGGCGCTGCTGTCGCTCGACACCACCATTTCCGAGATCACCGGCCCGGTCTTCGGCCACGGCATGCTGGGCGAACTCGACAACGACCTGATCCACAATTTCGCCCAGCCGGGCGAGAGCGCCATCGGCGAGCGCATCATCGTCTATGGCCGCGTGCTCGACGAGCGCGGCAAGGGCGTGCCGGGCGCGCTGCTCGAATTCTGGCAGGCCAATGCCGGCGGGCGCTACCGCCACAAGAAGGAGGGCTACATCGCTGCCCTCGACCCCAATTTCGGCGGCTGCGGCCGCACCATCACCGGCGAGGACGGTTCCTACGCCTTCCGCACCATCAAGCCCGGCCCCTATCCCTGGCCGAACGGCGTCAACGACTGGCGCCCCGCCCACATCCACTTCTCGGTCTTCGGCCATGGCTTTGCCCAGCGGCTGATCACCCAGATGTATTTCGAGGGCGACCCGCTGATCTGGCTGTGCCCGATCGTCAGGACCATCCCCGACCGGGCAGCCGTCGAGACTCTGATCGCGGCGCTCGACATGCAGGCCACCATCCCGATGGATGCGCGCGCCTACAAGTTCGACATCGTGCTGCGCGGCCGCCGCTCGTCGGTGTTCGAAAATCGCCTGGAGGGCAACTGATGGTCCAGTCGCTGAACCGGCTTAGGGAAAGCCCCTCGCAGACCGCCGGCCCCTACGTCCATATCGGGCTCACCCCCAATTTCTGCGGCATCGCCGGCGTCTTCGAAAAGGACCTCGGCACGGAAATGGTTAATGACAAGACCAAGGGCGAGCGCATCACCGTGCACGCCCGCGTGCTCGATGGCACCGGCACGCCCCTCAAGGATGCGCTGATCGAGATCTGGCAGGCCGATGCCGCCGGCCTCTACAATTCGCCGACCGAAATTCGCGGCGCCGCCGATCCCAACTTCGCCGGCTGGGGCCGCATGCCGACCGACATGGTCTCGGGCGAATGCCTGTTCGAGACCATCAAGCCGGGCCGTGTGCCCTACAAGCCCGGCCTGCTCATGGCCCCGCACATCACCTTCTGGATCGTTGCCCGCGGCATCAATCTCGGTCTGCAGACACGGATGTATTTTGCCGACGAAGAACAGGCGAATGCCGAGGACCCGGTGCTGGCTCGCATCGAGCATCGCTCGCGTGTGTCAACGCTGATCGCCTCGCGCCAAGACGATGTCTATGTCTTCGACATCCACCTGCAGGGTGACAACGAAACCGTGTTCTTCGACGTCTGAGCACATGACCGGTTCTCCATTCGATCACCCTTTGCTGTCCGGCCTTCTCGGTGACGAGGAGACTGCGGGCCAGTTCTCCGCTGACGCGGAACTGGCCGCCATGCTTGCCTTCGAGCGCGCACTGGCCGAGGCCGAGGCAGGCGAGGGCGTGATCGGCCGCGAGGCAGCCGATGCGATTGTCGCGGCACTCGCCTCGTTCGAGCCCGACGTTGCGGCTCTCAGAAATTCCGTCGCCCGCGATGGCGTGGTCGTGCCCGAACTGGTGCGCCAGTTGCGTGCGCATGTCGGCGCACCGCATGGCGACAAGGTCCATTTCGGCGCCACCAGCCAGGATGTTATCGACACGGCGCTGGTGCTCCGTCTCAAGCCCGTTGTCGAGCGCCTCGATGCGCTGCTCGCCGAGGCGGCCGCAGCGCTCGCGGCGGTGGAGAAGAGATTTGGTGCCCGTCCGCTGATGGGCCGCACGCGCATGCAGGCGGCGATCGAAATCACCGTCGCCGACCGTGTCCGCGCCTGGCGCGAACCGGTCGAACGCAACCGCGCGCGGCTGGCTGCGATCCGCCACGAACTTCTCGTCGTCCAGTTCGGCGGTGCCGCCGGTACGCTGGAAAAGCTTGGCGACAAGGCGCTCGCCGTGCGGAAATCGCTGGCCGAAAAGCTGGGCCTCCACGACGCTCCGCAATGGCACAGCCAGCGCGATCGTCTCGCCGAATTTGCCGGCCTGCTGTCGATCATCACCGGCAGCCTCGGCAAGTTCGGCCAGGACGTTGCCCTGATGGCGCAGGACGGCTCAGAGATTGCGCTCGCCGGAGGCGGTGGCTCCTCGGCGATGCCGCACAAGCAGAACCCGGTGGCGGCCGAGGTGCTGGTGACGCTCGCCCGTTTCAACGCCACGCAACTGTCGGGCATGCACCACGCTTTGGTGCATGAGCAGGAACGCTCGGGATCGGCCTGGACGCTGGAATGGCTGCTCCTGCCGCAGATGGCCGTGGCGGCGGCGGCGGCGCTCAGGCAGGCGGCGGCACTCGCCGGCCAGATCGAAAGCATAGGTGCGCGGCCGGGCAACTAGCCCGCGGCACCCGTCAACAAAACGCCTGACACTTGGCGTGCCGAAGGCCCGCAGCTCGATGGCAGGCGGTGCGGGTAGAAGGAAAAAAGATGCGTACTCAGGTGGTCATCATCGGCTCCGGCCCGTCCGGGCTCCTGCTCGGGCAACTGCTCGCCAACAGCGGCATCGACAACGTCATCCTCGAGCGCGTCGATCGCGACTATGTGCTAGGCCGCGTCCGTGCCGGCGTGCTGGAACAGGGCATGGTCGACCTGCTCGACGAAGCTGGCGCCGGAGCGCGCATGCATGCCGAAGGTCTGCCGCATGAGGGCATCTCGCTCGCCTTCGACAACCGGCTGCATCGCATCGACCTTGCCCAACTCACTGGCGGCAAGCGCGTCACGGTCTACGGCCAGACCGAGGTGACGCACGACCTGATGGACAAGCGCGAGGCGGCGGGACTGACCACGATTTACGATGCCAAGAACGTGCTGCCGCAGGGGTTCGACAGCGACACGCCCTTCGTCACTTACGAGAAAGATGGCGCTACCCACCGCATCGACTGCGATTTCATCGCCGGCTGCGACGGCTTCCATGGCATCAGCCGCAAGTCGGTGCCCGAAGGCGCGATCAGGACCTATGAGCGCGCCTATCCGTTCGGCTGGCTCGGCATCCTGGCCGAGGTGCCGCCGGCCGACCACGAGCTGATCTATGCCAACCATCCCAGGGGCTTTGCGCTGTGTTCGATGCGCTCGACCCACCGCAGCCGCTACTATGTCCAGTGCCCGCTCGATGATCACGTCGAGGACTGGAGCGACGAGCGCTTCTGGGACGAGCTGCGCCGGCGCCTGCCACCCGAGGCTGCGGCGCGCGTCGTCACCGGCCCGTCCTTCGAGAAGTCGATCGCGCCGCTGCGCTCCTTCGTCGCCGAGCCGATGCGCTTCGGCCGTATGTTCCTCGTCGGCGACGCCGCCCACATCGTGCCGCCCACCGGCGCCAAGGGTCTCAACCTCGCCGCCAGCGACGTGCGTTACCTCTACTGGGGCCTGCGCGAATTCTATCAGGACAGGTCGCAGGCAGGCATCGACGCCTATTCGGCCCGCGCCCTGTCGCGCGTCTGGAAGGCGGTGCGGTTCTCCTGGTGGATGACCACCATGCTGCACCGTTTCCCCGACACCGACGACTTCGGCCAGCGCATCCAGGAGGCCGAAGTCGTCTATCTCGTCCATTCGCAAGCGGCATCCGCCTCGCTCGCCGAAAACTATGTCGGGCTGCCTTATTGATCCAAGGGAATCGCGCCAGTCACATATCTTTCAGGTTATGGATTGCGCGATTCTTTTCATTTTACATTACCGTTTCGAACATGACACTTGGCTACGGACATACCGAGACCGGCGCGCGCGACAGTGCCGGCTCGTCCAGATGGAGGAAAAATTGAAGAAGTCTGTTTTGGCCGCCCTGGCGGTACTTGCGCTTTCCGGCACCGCCTTCGCCGACACCATCAAGGTCGGCGTCGTCGGTCCGTTCTCCGGCCCGTTCGCCATCCAGGGCAAGAATTTCAAGGCCGGCATCGACGCCTGGATCGCGCTCAACGGTGCCAAGGTCGGCGACGACGACATCGAGATCGTCTACCGCGACCTGCCGGCTGCCGACCCGGCCCAGTCCAAGGCGCTGGCCCAGGAACTGGTCGTCAAGGAAGGTGTGCAGTATCTCGCAGGCTTCTATTTCACCCCTGACGCGATGGCGGTCACCCCGCTGCTCGAGCAGGCCAACGTGCCGCTGGTCGTCATGAACGCCGCCACCTCGGCGATCGTCACCAAGAGCCCGCTGGTCGTGCGCACCTCCTTCACCACCTGGCAGACCTCGGCGCCGATGGCCAAGGTCGCCAAGGAGCGCGGCGTCAAAAAGGTCATCACCGTGGTCTCCGACTACGGCCCGGGTGTCGATTCCGAGAACGCCTTCAAGACCACCTTCACCGCCGAAGGCGGCGAGGTTGTCGATTCCGTCCGCATGCCGCTGTCGACCAACGACTTCAGCCCGATCATGCAGCGCGTCAAGGATTCCGGCGCCGACGCCGTCTTCGCCTTCCTGCCGTCGGGCCCGACCACGCTCGGCTTCGTCAAGGCCTACAATGACAACGGCCTTGCCAAGGCAGGCGTGCAGTTCCTCGCACCCGGCGACCTGACGCAGGAGTCCGATCTGCCGGCGCTCGGCGAAGCCGCATCCGGATTGCTCACCACCTTCCACTACGCCGTTTCGCATGACTCGGCCGAGAACAAGAAGTTCGTCGAGGCCGCGCACAAGGCTATCGGCAATCCGGCCGAACTGTCCTTCCCCTCGGTCGGTGCCTATGACGGCATGCACGTCATCTACAAGATGATCGAGGCCACCGGCGGCGAGCAGGACGCCCAGAAGGCGGTCGACGCCGTCAAGGGCCTTGCCTGGGAAAGCCCGCGCGGCCCGGTCTCCATCGATCCCGAGAGCCGTCACATGACGCAGAACATCTATCTGCGCGAGGTCGCCAAGGCCGAGGACGGCACCTTCTACAACAAGGAAATCGCGACCTTCGAAAAGCAGGGCGACCCCGGCCTTGCGGCTCTGAAGTAACAGCGTTACGCCAACGACAGGGCCCGGATGCCTGACGCGTCCGGGCTGCTGCTGGATCAAACGATGCAAACCGTTCTCAGCGTTGGGATCGACGCCCTTGCCTATGGCATGGTGCTGTTCGTCATCTCGATAGGACTTTCGGTGACTATGGGCCTGATGCGCGTGGTCAACCTCGCCCATGGCGCATTCGCCATGATCGGCGGCTACATCGCTTCTTACGCCACCCAGACGCTTGGCTTCGGCTATGGCGTCGCCATCCTCGCCGCAGTGGTCGGCACCATCATCATCGCCATACCGGTCGAGCGGTTCCTCTACCGCCGCATCTATGGCGCGCCCGAGCTTACCCAGGTGCTGATGACCATCGGCATCACCTTCTGCGTCATCGGCATCGCCAACTACGTCTTCGGCCCGACGCTGAAGACCATCCCGCTGCCCGAGACGCTGCGCGGTCCGGTCGATCTCGGCTTCCGCTCGATTGCCGCTCACAAGCTGTTCGCCATCGCCTGCGGCGTCGCTGTTGCGGGTGCGCTCTGGTACCTGATCGAAAGGACGTCCTTCGGCGTCAAGCTGCGCGCCTCGGTCGACAATGCCGCCATGGCCGCCTCGCTCGGCGTGCGTACACGGATCGTCTATGCCGTCAGCTTCGCGGTTGCCGTCGGCCTCGCCGCCTTCGGCGGCATTGTCGGCGCCGAGCTCCTTCCGATCGAGCCCTATTACGCGCTGCGCTACATGGTGACCTTTCTCGTCGTCGTCTCGGTCGGTGGCGCCGGCTCCATTCCCGGCGCACTGCTCGCCTGCCTGCTGCTCGGCGCCATCGACACCACAGGCCGATATCTTCTGCCCGAATATGGCGAGTTCTTCTTCTACCTCGCCGTCATAGCCATCGTCTGCGTCTTCCCGCGCGGCCTTTTGGGCAGGAGAAGCTAGATGGCTGCCATCGAAACCACCTCCGCCGCCAAGCCTGAGGCCGCCGCTCGCCCGAACTGGCTCAAGCGCGATATCCTCGGCCTCGCCGTCATCCTGGCGGTGGCCGCCATCGGCTACTTCCTGTTCCCCAACAATTTGGCGCTGCTGACGCGTATCCTGGGCATTGCACTCCTGGTGTTGTCGATCGATCTCGTCACCGGTTTCTGCGGCGTCGCCACCCTCGGTCATGCCGCACTCTTCGGCGCTGGTGCCTATGCCTCGGGCATCGCCGCCGTGCATTTCGGCATCACCGATCCGCTGCTGATGGTCGTGGTTGGTGCCATTGGCGGCGCTGTTGCCGGCATCGTCTCAGGCGCGGTCATCCTGCGCGGCCATGGACTGGCGCAACTGGTGCTTTCCATCGCCGTCGTCCACCTGTTCCACGAGGCTGCCAACAAGGCCTCCGTGTATACCGGTGGTAGCGACGGCCTGTCGGGCATTTCGCCCGACCCGATCTTCGGTATCTTCGCCTTCGATCTCTGGGGCCGCACGGCCTACGGCTTCGCCGTCGCGCTGGTGGTCATCGCCTTCATTGTGCTGCGGCTGATCACCCGTTCGCCCTTCGGCATGCTCTGCCGCGGCATCAAGGAAGACCCGATCCGCATCCGCGCGATGGGCGCTTCGGTCCAGGGCACGCTGCTCAAGATGTATGTCATCTCGGGCGCCGTGGCAGGCACAGGCGGCGCGCTCAACGCCATCTCCACCCAGGTCGTCGGCCTCGACTCGCTCAGCTTCACGCTCTCCGCCGAAGCGCTGGTGATGCTCGTGCTTGGCGGCACCGGCTCGCTCTATGGCGCGCTGATCGGCACCGTCAGCTTCATGTGGTTCGAGGATTTCGTCTCGGCGGCCAATCCGTTCCACTGGCTCACCATCGTCGGCGCGCTTCTGATCGCCGTGGTGCTGTTCGCGCCGCGTGGGCTCTATGGCACGGCGCTCTCGCTTGCCGATCGTTTCAGGGGGAACGGCAAATGAGCGCGGTCTTCCAGGTCCAGAACCTCAACAAGGCGTTCGGCGGCCTTGCCGTCACGCAGGATGTGTCGATCACCATGAACCCCGGCGACCGCGTGGCCCTGATCGGCCCCAACGGCGCCGGCAAGACCACCTTCGTCAATCTCGTCACCGGCCATCTCGAACCCGATTCCGGCAAGGTTCTGCTCGGCGGCAACGATGTCACCTCACTGGGGCCGACGCCGCGTGTCCGCCAGGGCCTCGTCCGCTCGTTCCAGGTCACGCGCCTGTTTCCCGACTTGACGCCGGAAGAACACCTGGCGCTCGCCGTGATGCAGCGCACCGGCCGCACCGGCGCGATCTTCGGCCACTACCAGGCCAAGGCGGACGTCATGGCCGAGGTCGCCGAACTGCTGCGCACGCTCGGCCTCGACCACATCGCCACCCGCAAGGTCGCCGAGATCGCCTATGGCCAGCAACGCCTGCTCGAGATCGCGCTCGCCCTGGCGCTCAAGCCCAAGGTGCTGCTGCTCGACGAGCCGGCCGCCGGCGTGCCTCAGAGCGACACGCCGCGCATCGAGGCCGCCCTTGCCGGCCTGCCGTCCGACCTCGCCGTGCTGATGATCGAGCACGACATGGATCTCGTTTTTCGCTTCGCCAGGCGTGTCATCGTGCTCGCCGCCGGCGCCATCATCTTCGACGGTTCGCCGCAGGACGTCACCAGGGACGCCCGTGTCCGTGAAGCCTATCTCGGAAGCTACGCCAATGACCGCAGCGCCGCTTGAAGTCGCCGACCTGAGCGCCGGCTACGGCCCGACGCGCGTGCTGGAGAACGTCTCTTTCTCCGTGCCCGCCGGCTCGCGGCTTGCCGTGCTCGGCCGCAACGGCATGGGCAAGACGACGTTGCTCGCCACCATCGCCGGCCAGACCAGGCGCTATGGCGGTTCCATCCGCCTCGGCGGCACCGATCTCAGCAGCCAGGAAAGCTCGGCGCGTGCCCGCAGCGGTCTCGGCTACGTGCCGCAGGCGCGCTGCATCTTTCCCTCGCTCACGGTCGAGGAAAACCTCTTCGTCGGGCTCAAGGGTCGCGACCGCTCGGCGATCGAGGAAGCCTACCAGATGTTCCCGCGCCTCAAGGAGCGTCGCAGGAACCTCGGTTCCCAGCTTTCCGGCGGCGAACAGCAAATGCTGTCCACTGCCCGCACCATCCTCGGCAAGCCGACCGTGCTGTTGCTCGACGAACCTCTGGAGGGCCTGGCGCCGGTCATCTGCGAAGAGCTGATGGTGGCGTTCTCGCAACTGGCCTCGGGCGGCGAGATGACCGTCGTGCTGGTCGAGCAGCGCATCCAGAGCGCGCTCGATTTCGCCGACCGCGCCATCATCCTCGAGCGCGGCCGCATCGCCTGGTCGGGCACGCCTGCGGAGCTGTCCGCCCAGCCCGAAGTGGTGGAAAAGCTGCTCGGCGTCGGCGGCCTGCACTGAGCCGCCGAAAAACGCTCGCTACCCGACAACTGCCTCGGCAGCCTCGGTCGTCGGTGTCGCCTCGCTCGGCTCCTTGATCCTGAACCAGGCGACATAGAGCGCCGGCAGGAACAGCAGCGTGATCGCGGTGCCGGCGAGGATGCCGCCCATCATCGCATAGGCCATCGGCGCCCAGAAAACCTCGCGCGCGATCGGGATCAACGCCAGGCTGGCTGCGGCAGCGGTCAGCGCGATCGGCCGCATGCGGTGCTCCGAGGCTTCGATCACCGCGTGCCATTTGTTTGTGCCCGTGGCGATCAGCTCCTCGATCTGCACGATCAGGATCACCGAGTTGCGGATCAGGATGCCGACCAGCGCCAGCACCCCGAGCAGCGCCACGAAGCCGAGCGGCTGGCCGGTCGGCACCAGCGCCGCCACCACGCCGATCAGGCCCAGCGGCGCCACAGCCACCACCAGGAACAGCCGCTGGAAGCTCTGCAGCTGGATCATCAGCACCGTCGCCATGATGAACAGCATCAGCGGCACGACGGCAATGATCGGACCCTGGCTGTTCACGCTTTCCTCGACCGAGCCGCCGGTCACGACCGCGTAGCCCGCCGGCAGCTTGGCGGCGAAAGCCTCGACCGCGGGCTTGAGCTCTGCAACCACGGTGTCGGGCAAGGTGTCGCCGACCATGCCGGCCTTGACGGTGATGGTGGGCATCCGGCTGCGCCGCCAGATCGTCGGTTGTTCCAGTTCGTAGCGGAAATCGGCGACCGTCGCGAGCGGGATCGCCTCGCCGTTGCCGGTTGGGATCTGCAGATTGCGCAGCGTCTCGATCGAGCCGCGCTCGACGTCCTGGGCCCGCACCACTACGTTGATCAGGTAGGTCGCGTCGCGCACCTGGGTGATCGCCACGCCGCCGACCACGCTGTTCATCGCGCTGGCGATATCTTCGGAGGTGATGCCGAGCTGGCGCGCCTTGTCCTGCAGCACCTCGACCTTGAGCACGCGCGACGGCTCGTTCCAGTCGAAGCTCGGCGCCTGAATCTTCGGATTGGCGGAGATGATGCCGGCCAGCTGCTGCGACAGGGTCCGTACCGTCTGAACGTCGGGACCGCTGACGCGATATTGCACCGGCCGGCCCACCGGGGGCCCGAGTTCCAGCGTCTTGACGAAGGCGTCGGTGCCGACGAACTGTTCCCGCAGGATCTTCTCGATCGCCGGCTGCACCCGATGCCGCGCTTCCAGATCCTTGGTGACGATGACCGTCTGGCCGAAATAGGGATTGGCCGGCTGCACGTCGTAGGCCAGCACGAAGCGCACCGCGCCCTGGCCGATATATGAGCTCCAGTGGTCGATATCGGCGTTGCCCTTCAGCGCGATCTCCTCGAAATGCTCGATCTCGGCGCGCGTCTCGGCGATCGAGCTGTTGTGCGGCAGATTCCAGTCGACGATCAGTTCTGGCCGGTCGGAGGGCGGGAAGAACTGCTGCTGCACGAAGGTCAGCCCGACGACCGACAGCGCGAACAGCACGACGGTGGCGATGATGGTGAGCCAGTGGCGGCGCACCGCCCAATTGAGGATGCGGGAGAAGCCAGCGGCAACGCGGCCCGGCCGCTCGTCGTGCTTCTTCATCGTTGCCGGCAGGAGCGTGACGCCGAGCAGCGGCGCAAACAGCACCGCCACGATCCATGACAAGAGCAGCGACACCGCGATGACGACGAACAGCGTGTAGGTGTATTCGCCCGCCTGGCTGCTGTTCAGCCCGATCGGCACGAAGCCGGCGACGGTGACCAGCGTGCCGGTCAGCATCGGAAACGCCGTCGAGGTGTAGACATAGGTCGCCGCTTTCCTTAGCGAGTCGCCGACCTCCAGCCGCGCTACCATCATCTCCACCGCAATCATCGCATCGTCGACAAGAAGCCCGAGCGCGATGATCAGCGCGCCGAGCGAGATGCGCTGCAGCGAGATGCCCAGATAGGCCATGACCAGGAAGGTGATCGCCAGCACCAGCGGGATCGACAGCGCGACAACGAAGCCGGCGCGCATGCCCAGGCTGATGAAGGAAACGGCGAGCACGATCGACGGCCTCGAACAGCGCCCGCGTGAAGCCGGAGACGGCATGCTCGACAATGGCCGGCTGGTCGGCAACCTGGTGCACGCCGACGCCGATCGGTAGTTCGCCCGTCACCTCATGCATCAGCTCCTTCAGCGCCTCGCCGAATTCCAGCAGGTTGGCGTTGGGCTTCATGCCGATCGCCAGCCCGATCGCCGGCTCGCCATTGACCCGGAACAGCGCGGTCGGCGGATCGACATAGCCGCGGCTGATGGTGGCGACGTCGCTCAGCCGGAAGAAGCGGTCGTTGACCCTGAGGTTGATTGCCCTCAGGCTTTCCTCCGAGGTGAACTGGCCGCCGACGCGCACCGCAATGCGTTCCGACCCGGCCTGGATGACGCCCGACGGCGCAATCGCGTTTTGCGATTGCAGGCTGGCGATGACAGCCTGCTGGTTGAGGCCGAGCGCCGCGATCTGGCGCGTCGAGAATTCGAGGTAGATGACCTCGTCCTGCGCCCCGATCAGCTCCACCTTGCCGGCATTCGGAATGGTCAGGATGCGGGTGCGCACCGTCTCGACATGGTCGCGCAGCTGGCGCATCGACAGCCCGTCCGATGTGAAGGCATAGACGTTGCCGAACACGTCGCCGAAGCGGTCGTTGAAGAACGGCCCCTGCACCCCTTGCGGGAAATTCGACCTCAGGTCGCCCACCATGTTGCGGACCTGCACCCAGGTCGGGGCGACGTCGCGCGCCTTGGTCGTCGGCTTGAGGTTGACGAAGATGATCGTCTGGCCGGCGGTGGTCACGCTGCGGCTGAAGTCGAGGCTTTCCAGCTCCTCGAGCTTCTTCTCGATCCGGTCGGTCACCTGCCTGGTCGTCTCGTCGACCGAGGCGCCCGGCCAGTTGGCCTGGATCAGCATGGTCTTGATGGTGAAGCTCGGGTCTTCCTCGCGGCCGAGGTTGAGATAGGCGAACACCCCGGCGATCGTGAAGATCAGCATGAAATACCAGACCATCGAGCGGTGGCTCAGTGCCCAGTCGGAAAGATTGAAACCCTTCACGCTACGCCCCCTCTGGTATTCTGACTTTCTGGCCTTCCTGGAGGCTGTTGACGCCGGCCGTCACCACCCGGGTGCCCGCCTCGATGCCGCCGGCGGTGAAGCTGGCGCCATCCTTTGCCTTGACCTCGATACCCTGCAGGCTGACCGTCGACGCAGCCTGGTCGACGACCCAGACGAAGTTCTTGCCATCCTTCTCCAGAAGCGCCGACAGCGGCAGGTCGATCGCCTCATCGGCCTTCAATACCGGCACGGCCGTCACCGTCGAACCCAGCCGGAAGGCGGTCGGCGGCTCGGTCAGCGCCAGCCGCACCCGCCGGGTCCGTGTCGAGGCATCGGCCTGCGGTGCGATTTCGCGGACATGCGCCTTGGTGCGCAGCGACAGCGCCGATTGCAGCGACACTTCGAATTCGACGCCTTCCTTCAGTTCGCTCTCCATCTGGTCGGGAACGTCTACCACCGCCTCGCGGGCGTCGGAGCGCGCCACCGTCACCACCATCTGTCCGGGCGATACGGTCTGGCCGACTTCAGCGCCGACGGCGGTGACGATGCCGTCGAAATCGGAGAACAGCCGGGCATAGCCGAGCTGTTCCTGTGCCTTGGCAAGGGCAGCGCGTGCCCTTTCGACATTGGCGGCGGCTGAATCCAGCGCCTGCTTGGCGGAATCGTAGACCGCCTGCGACGTGTTGGATTCCTGGAGCAGGGTGCGCTGGCGTTCTTCGCTGGCCGAGGCGTTGGCGAACTGCGCCTCGGCGGTCGACAGGTCGGCGCGTGCCGACTGCATGGAAAGCTCCAGCGCCAGCGGGTCGATGGCCGCGAGCGTCGTTCCCTTGGCGACCTGGTCGCCGACGCCGACGTCGCGCGCCACCAGCCGCCCCAGCAGGCGGAAGGCGAGGTCTGCGGAAAATTCCGGCTGGATGGTGCCGGCGAAACCCTGCACCGTCCGTGCATGCGGTTCGACGACGATGGACAGCACCGGGCGGATCACCTCGGGAGGCGGGGCCTGTTCCTGGCTGCAGCCGGCCAGTGCCAGCACGGCCATCAGGCCGATCGGCGCGAGTGATCTCATGGTGCCACCTCCACCACCTGGCCGGGGCTCAGCAATTGGCCGCCTTGCGCAACGACGGTTTGCCCCGCCTCCAGTCCCTTCGACACGACCACGACGCCGGAAGCGAATGACAGCACCTCGATCGGCACCATCGCCACCGCCTTGGTGCCGGGGTCGACGGTCCACACGGCCGGCCGGCCATTCTCCGACATCAGCGCCTGCCACGGCAGCACGATGGCCTTTTGTGGCTTGGCGGTGATCGTGCCTGTAATCGCCGCGCCGAGCGGCATCTGTGCCGGCGTATCGGGCACCGCCACCTTGACGCGGATCGAGCCGGAGGCCGGGTCGACGGCGGGCGAGACCTCGCGCACTTCGCCTGTCGCCTCGATCTTCGGGTCGGAGATCAATGATATCTTGACCACCGGCGCCACCGGGGTCCGGGCAACCATGGCCTCGTCGACGTTGAACACCGCGTCGCGGTCGCCGTCCTCGGCAACGGTGAACACCGTCTGTGCCGCCTGCACCACCTGGCCGACCTCGATCGTCCGTGCCGTCACCACGCCGGACGCACTGGCCTTCAATTCGGTATAGCCCATCCGGTCCTTGGCATTGGCAAGCTGGCTCTGCGCGGCTTCGACACCGTTTCGCGCCACGCGCAGGGACTGTTCGGCGAGGTCATATTCGCGCCGCGTCGTGAAGCCCTGGGCAAGCAAAGTCTTCTGGCGGTCGAAGGCAGCCGACGCCTGCCGCAGTTGCGCGTCAGCGGAATCGAGGCTGGCTTGCGCCGCGCGCACGTCGGACTGCTGCTCCTGCGGATCGAGCCTGGCCAGTACCTCGCCCTTCTCGACGCGTTGGCCGACATCGACCGTGCGTTCCGAGACGCGCCCGCCGACCTGGAACGACAGGCTGTTGAGCGTGCGGGCGGCAATCACGCCAGTCAGCGACGTGGCCGGGGCGAAGTCGGACAGCTTCACGTCAATCGCGCGGACCACCACCGGCAGCCGTTCGGCCGCCTCCTGCTTCTGGCAGGCGGCCAGGGGCAATGAAAGGCACAGGGCAAGCAAGGCGAGCGAGGATGTCGAATTGGCGCGGGCAGGCGTTCTGCCATGAGTGCCTGACGGGTTCGGGTTCGCGGAAGTCATGTACATCCCCCAAAATCGCTTCGCCTCAGGCTACGACGGAGAATTCCATCCGGCAACGGCTAGCCGAATTTCTTGTCAGGCCGGTGACGGGTGTTTTGGATCACGGTTTTGGGAGGGTAACACGGGTGTGATGTTTGGCAGATTTGGACACGGAACCCGAGCGATTCCGGTGCGTTGAAAGGGGTTGCAGAGCATCGGACCCGAAGTGGGGAGCCGGTTTGGGGAGATCGGATGCTCAAGGAATGGACGTCGGAGGCCCTTATGGATCGAATGCTCTTTGACAGTCCGGTTTCGATTCGCATCGGACCGGAAAGCACCCAGCGCGAAGTCACGACCGTCAAGGGCGCCTACGAGGCGCTGGTTGATTGGCCGCACGCCAAGCGCAGCGGCCCGCTCTACCGCGAGGCGGTCGAGACGGTCTCGGCGGCGCTCGCCGGCACCCGCTCGCACAAGGCGGCGCGGCAGGCACTCGTCGCTGCTGCCGATGAGATCGGCATCCTGGTCTGACCCACTTGCCATGTTTCCGGCGCCGCCCGTTCGCCGCACGGCGAACGGCACCGCCCCTGTATGCCGCAAAGACGGGCAGGACATTTCCTCGCCGGCCGGGTTTTGCAGCATAAATTAACTCTACAGAGTTTGTAGAATTTACCATCCTGAATGGGCATCGTCATTCAACCCCGAGGGGGAAGCCCATGTCAGATTTCACGCGCCGTGCCTTGCTCGCCACCGTTGCCGCTCTGTCTATTGCGCCGTCCGTCGGCTCTCTCCATGCCGAGGACCTCAAGATCACCATCGCCTACCAGACAGTGGTCGAGCCCTCGAAAGTGCCGCAGGCCGATGGCGCCTATGAGGCTGCCACCAAGGCCAGCATCGACTGGCGCAAGTTCGATTCCGGGGCCGATGTCATTGCCGCCATCGCATCCGGCGCGGTCGACATCGGCTATGTCGGCTCGAGCCCGCTGGCCGCTGCCGCCAGCCGCCAGTTGCCGATCGAGACCATCTTTGTCGTCGGCCTGATCGGCGAATCCGAAGCGCTCGTCGCCCGCGACGGTGCAGGCATCGAGAAGGCCGCCGATCTCGCCGGCAGGAAGGTCGCCGTGCCCTTCGTCTCGACCACGCACTACAGCCTGCTCGCAGCCCTCAAACACGAGGGCGTCGATCCCAAGTCGGTCGAGATCCTCAATCTGCGCCCGCCGGAAATCGCCGCCGCCTGGCAGCGCGGCGACATCGACGCGGCTTACGTCTGGGATCCGGCGCTCGGCCAGATCAAGACCTCCGGCAAGGTCGTGCTCGACTCGGCCAAGGTCGCCGAATGGGGCGCGCCGACCTTCGACGCCTGGAT
The DNA here is from genome assembly GCF_946995915.1 of Aminobacter niigataensis. Taxonomy (GTDB): domain Bacteria; phylum Pseudomonadota; class Alphaproteobacteria; order Rhizobiales; family Rhizobiaceae; genus Aminobacter; species Aminobacter niigataensis. The sequence goes on along the minus strand of NZ_OX341517.1, from coordinate 452,875 downwards.
CGTCCGCGCCGACTTCGCCGAGAAGAACCCGGCCGCCGTGCGTGACTTCGTCAAGGTGACGGGTGCTGCCTATGCCGAATTCCTCGCCAAGCCGGAAGCCTGGGACAAGGGCTCGCCGCAGGCCGAGAAGATCGCCCGCCTGACCGGCGCCAAGGTCGAGGAAGTGCCGGCCCTGCTCAAGGGCTACGTCTTCCCGACGCTGGAAGAACAGGCATCAGTCAAGTTCCTCGGCGGCGACACCGTCAAGGCCGTCGCGGCGACCTCGGCCTTCCTCAAGGAGCAGGGCAAGATCGACGCCGTTCAGCCTGACTATTCGAAATACGTGACGTCGAAATACATTACCGAGGCGCTCGCCTCCAACTGAGGCGCCAGCCGGCCCGCGTCCTCCCGCGTGGGCACAGACCCCGGCCGGCTCCTCCCGGCCGGGGCATCCCTTTTTCCAGGAGACCCAACGATGTCGACGCTTTCGCTCTGCAACATCGCCGTGCGCTATTCCGGGCAGCCTCGGCCGGCGGTCGAGGGTGCATCGCTCTCCGTCGGCCAGGGCGAGTTCGTCGTGCTCACCGGACGTTCCGGCTGCGGCAAGTCGACCTTGCTCAACGCCGCCGCGGGCCTGGTTCTGCCCGAGCGCGGCGAGGTCTCGGTCGACGGCCGGCCGATCGAGGGGCCAGGGGCCGACCGCGCCGTCGTCTTCCAGAGCGACGCGCTGTTTCCCTGGTTCTCGGCGCGCGACAACGTCGCTTTCGCGCTGAGAGTGCGCGGCATCGGTGAGCGGCAGCGCCACGCCCTCGCCAACGAACTGCTCAGGCGCGTCCGGCTCGACGGCCTCGGCGACAAGCCGGTGTGGGAGATGTCGGGCGGCATGCGCCAGCGCGTCGGCCTTGCCCGCGCGCTCGCCGCCGAGCCCGACTTCCTGTTGATGGACGAGCCGCTCGGCGCGCTCGATGCGCTGACGCGCGAGCGCATGCAGACGCTGCTGCTCGACATCTGGGCGCCGGGCAATCTCGGCGTGCTGATGGTCACGCACGGCATCGAGGAAGCGCTGCTGCTCGGCACCCGCGTCGTCGTCATGGCGCCCGATCCCGGCCGCATTGCGCTGAGCTTCGAGGCCGGCTTCAGCCGGCGCTATGCCGCTGGCGAGCCCGTCCGCTCGATCAAGGCCGATCCGGCCTTCGCCTCAGCCCGGGCCGAGCTTGCCGACGCGATTTTCGAGGGAGAGCCGGCATGACCCTGCTGCAGGCCGAACGCGGCCGGCGCGACCTGGCCGATCCTGAACGCGCGACGGTGCGCTGGCCGCGCAGCGATACACCCCGCCGCGAGCTGTCGTCGCGAACCATCAGCGCCATCACCATACTGGCAGCCCTTCTGGTATGGACTCTCGTTACCAGGCTCGGGCTGGTCGCGCCGCTGTTCCTGCCGCCGCCGCAGGATGTGTTGGCCAAGTTCTGGAATGTGGCCTCCCAGGGGTTCGTCGACGCGACGCTTGCCCAGCATCTGCTCGCTTCGCTGGGGCGCGTCTTCGCAGCATTGGTGGCGGCAACGTTAGTCGGCATTCCGATCGGGCTCGCCATCGGCGCGAGCCGCGTCGGCCGCGGCATCTTCGATCCCGTGCTCGAGTTCCTGCGGCCGATCCCGCCGCTCGCCTACCTGCCGCTGATCATCATCTGGTTCGGCATCGGCGAGTCCGCCAAGGTGCTGGTCATCGCTATTGCCATGGTGGCGCCGATTGCGCTGTCCACCGCCTCGGGCGTGCGCAACGTCCAGCAGGATCGTCTCAGTGCGGCCCGCTCGCTCGGCGCGACGCGCCGGCAGGTCATCCGCTTCGTCGTGCTGCCCAGCGCGTTGCCGTCGATCCTCACCGGCCTGCGCATCGCGCTCGGCGCCGGCTGGACCACGCTGGTCGCCGCCGAACTGGTGGCGGCAACGCGCGGCCTCGGCTTCATGATCCAGTCGGCGGCGCAGTTCCTTGTCACCGACGTCGTCGTCATGGGCATCCTGGTCATCGCAGCGGTCGCCTTCGTGCTCGAATTTGGCCTGCGCTTTGTGGAGCGCAGGCTGGTGCCCTGGGCCGGGCGCGACTGACCGTCAGGCGGTGGCGAGCTTGGTCCGGGCGGGCTTGGCCTGCTGGGCGCGCTGGCTGAGCCAGACGCTGCCGAGCACGACGATCATGCCGAGGATCTGCGCTGCGCTCAGCGACTGGCCGAGCACCGACCAGCCGAGGATCACGGCGGTCATCGGGCTGAGGAAGCCGAGCGGCGACACCACTGACGGTTCCAGCTTGGCGATACCGCGGAACCACAGGATGTAGGTCAAGGCCGCACCGATCAGGCCGAGCCAGGCGAGGCCGAGCAGGTTGGCGGTCGTCAGCGGTGGCAGCGAAGGCTCCTGCAACAGGGCGATCGGCAGAAGCAACAGGCCGCCTGCCGTCAGCTGCCATGCGGTGAAGGTCAGCGGTGTGACAGGCGGCTGCCAGCGCCGGCTGAGCACGGTGCCAGCCGCCATCGACACGGCGCCGGCAAATCCTGCCGCGATGCCGATCGGATCGAGCGCCGCATTCGGCGTCAGGATCAGCAGCGCCACACCGGCCATGCCGGCAATGGCAGCTATGATCGCCAGCGGGCGGATCGGCGAGCCGAGCAGGGCGCGGGCGAGCAGGATGACGATCAGCGGCTGGATCGCGCCGACAGTCGCCGCCACGCCGCCGGGCAGGCGATAGGCGGCGACGAACAGCAGCCACCAGAAAACAGAGAAGTTGAGCGCGCCGAGCACCAGCACGCGCGCCCACCAGATGCCCTGTGGCAGCTGTCGCACGAGCAGCAGCAGCAACAGGCCTGCGGGCAGGGCGCGCAGCATCGCCACCGTCAGCGGATAGCCTGCCGGCAGGAACTCGGTCGTCACGATATAGGTGCTGCCCCAGATGGCGGGGGCGATGGCCGTCAGCAGCAGGTCGGAGTTGCGGGACATGGGTAATTTATCTCCACATCAATAATCTTGACGTCAAGATAATACGAGTTCTCTTGACGTCAAGAGATTTTTTCCCGAAAGCTTGGCCATGGATCGCGTCGACGACATTCTTGCCCAGTGGAACCGCGAACGGCCCGACCTCGACGTCGCGCCGATGGGGCTGATCGGCCGCCTCAACCGGGTCTCCCAGCACCTCGGCCGCGAGATGGAAAAGACCTTCGCCGCCCACGGACTGAACTATGCCAGCTTCGACGTGCTGGCGACGCTGCGCCGCTCCGGCGCGCCCTATGCGCTGTCGCCGGGCGATCTCTCCGCCACGATGATGATCACCTCCGGCACCATGACCAACCGCGTCGACCAGCTGGAAAAGGCAGGGCTGGTCGAGCGCCGGCTCAACCCCGACGATCGCCGCAGCTTCATTGTCTCGCTGACTGAAAAGGGTTTCGCCACCATCGACGCGGCCGTCACCGACCACGTGGCGACGCAGTCGCGCATCGTCGAAATGCTTGCCCCCGAGGAGCGCGCCGTGCTCGGGGCACTGCTCAGCAAGTTTTTGGTGGGTTTCGAGAGCGCCTGAGGTCGGCTACGGCCAGTTTGAAGCTACCCCCACCCCTAACCCCTCCCCACAAGGGGGAGGGGACCAGGTTTGCCGCCGTCGGAGCGATCTCCTGCCGTCCGAGCCAGGCGAGGCCGAGCAGGTTGGCGGTCGTCAGCGGTGGCAGCGAAGGCTCCTGCAACAGGGCGATCGGCAGAAGCAACAGGCCTGCGGGCAGGGCGCGCAGCATCGCCACCGTCAGCGGATAGCCTGCCGGCAGGAACTCGGTCGTCACGATATAGGTGCTGCCCCAGATGGCGGGGGCGATGGCCGTCAGCAGCAGGTCGGAGTTGCGGGACATGGGTAATTTATCTCCACATCAATAATCTTGACGTCAAGAGATTTTTTCCCGAAAGCTTGGCCATGGATCGCGTCGACGACATTTATGGCGGCACGTTCCCGCTGGCCGAGAGCCTGGGCGGGGTGGAGAGCCTGATCGAGCACCCGGCGCTGATGACGCATGGCTCGATTCCGGCGGAAAAGCGCGCCGAGATCGGCATCTCGGATTCGCTGGTGCGACTGTCGGCCGGCATCGAGGACGGCGACGACCTGATCGCCGACCTCGATAGCGGTTCAGCCGGCTTCGCCTTCGCTTGAGGACTGGCGGCGATCGTCGGGGTTGAGCCGGCGCTCGACCAGCCCTGCCTTTTCCAGCTGGTCGACGCGGTTGGTCATGGTGCCGGAGGTGATCATCATCGTGGCGGAGAGATCGCCCGGCGACAGCGCATAGGGCGCGCCGGAGCGGCGCAGCGTCGCCAGCACCAAGCGCTTCCTCGACCGCGATCTCGGGGCCGTTCGACAGCTTCCTCGCCCTGCGCGGCATCAAGACGCTGGCGCTGCGCATGGAGCGCCATTCGCAGAACGGGGCCAAGATCGCGCGCTGGCTGGAGGGTCGCAAGGACGTGCGCCGGGTGCTCGATCAGGCTCTCCACCCCGCCCAGGCTCTCGGCCAGCGGGAACGTGCCGCCATAAATGTCGTCGGTGGCAACGATATGCGCGCCGCTATCCACCAGTTCGCACCCCGTGCCGATCGCCCTGTTGCAGGAGCCTTCGCTGCCACCGCTGACGACCGCCAACCTGCTCGGCCTCGCCTGGCTCGGACGGCAGGAGATCGCTCCGACGGCGGCAAACCTGGTCCCCTCCCCCTTGTGGGGAGGGGTTAGGGGTGGGGGGGTACTTGCCGCGCAAGCCTTGCCGGCTCACCCCGCCAGCGCTTGCTCCAGGTCGGCGATCAGGTCGTCGCCGTCCTCGATGCCGGCCGACAGTCGCACCAGCGAATCCGAGATGCCGATCTCGGCGCGCTTTTCCGCCGGAATCGAGCCATGCGTCATCAGCGCCGGGTGCTCGATCAGGCTCTCCACCCCGCCCAGGCTCTCGGCCAGCGTGAACAGCTGGGTGCGTTCGAGGAAGCGCTTGGTGCTGGCGAGATCGCGGTCGAGTTCGGCCGTGATCATACCGCCGAAATGAAACATCTGCGCCTTGGCGATGGCGTGCTGCGGGTGGCTTTCGAGACCGGGATAGATCACCCGGCGCACGTCCTTGCGACCCTCCAGCCAGCGCGCGATCTTGGCCCCGTTCTGCGAATGGCGCTCCATGCGCAGCGCCAGCGTCTTGATGCCGCGCAGGGCGAGGAAGCTGTCGAACGGCCCCGAGATCGCGCCGATGGCGTTCTGCAGGAACTTCAGCTGGTCGCGCAGGTCGTTGTTGTCGCCCACCACCACGCAGCCGCCCACCATGTCGGAATGGCCGTTGAGATACTTGGTCGTCGAGTGCACGACGATGTCGATGCCGAGTTCCAGCGGCCGCTGCAGATAGGGGCTGCAGAAGGTGTTGTCGGCGACCGAAAGCACGCCCTTGCGCTTGGCGAGAGCCGCCACGCTTTCGAGGTCGACGACGCGCAGCAGCGGGTTGGTCGGTGTCTCGACCCACAGCATCTTGGTTTCCGGCCGGATCGCGGCTTCGACGGCAGCAAGATCGGTGAAGTCGACGAACGTCACTTGCAGCCCGGCCGAGCGTTTGCGTACCCGTTCGAGCAGCCGGAACGTGCCGCCATAAATGTCGTCGGTGGCAACGATATGCGCGCCGCTATCCAGCAGTTCGAACACCGTGCCGATCGCCGCCAGTCCTGAAGCGAAGGCGAAGCCGGCTGAACCGCTCTCGAGGTCGGCGATGGCGCGTTCGAAGGCAAAGCGCGTCGGGTTCTGGCTGCGGGCGTATTCAAAACCCTTGTGCACGCCCGGGCTCTGCTGGCCGTAGGTCGACGTCGCGTAGATCGGCACCATGACGGCACCGGTCGTCGGGTCGTGGCTCTGGCCGCCATGGATGGTGCGCGTCGAAAATGCCAGCCGGTTCTTCTGTGTCGTCATTTTGTCCGCCTGAGGTGGTTGATGAGGTCGACCCGGGTGATCAGCCCGACGAATTCTTCGCCGTCGAACACGATCGCCACTTCGTTGCGGTCGAAGATCGGCAGCAACGCATCGAGCGTCTGGTTGGCCTGCAGCGTATGCAGGTCCTTCGCCATGGCGGTCGAGACGGGCGCGTTGAAACGGTTCCAGCGGCTGTCATATGGACCATCGACCTTGGACAGGATGTCGCCCTCGTCGATGATGCCGACGAGCTTGCCGTCTTCCAGCACTGGCAGCTGCGACACGTCCCCACGCCGCATCCGCCCATAGGCGGTGAGCAAATTGTCCTCGGGTCCGACGAACACGGTGCCGCCTTCGCGATGCGAGCGCGCCACGAGGTCGCTCAGGTCGCCATGCTGCTCCTTCTCGGCCAGCCCCTGTTCGGCCAGCCAGAAGTCGTCGAACACCTTGGAGAGATACTTGTTGCCGCTGTCGCAGACGAAGGTCACCACTCGCTTCGGCGTCCTCTGCTCGCGGCAGTAGCGCAGTGCTGCCGACAGCAGCGTGCCCGATGACGAGCCGGCCAGGATGCCTTCCTTGGCGAGCAGGTCGCGCACCGCCAGCATGCTTGCCTTGTCGTTGACCGAATAGGCCTTCTTCACCAGCGACAGGTCGGCATTCGGCGGCACGAAGTCCTCGCCGATGCCTTCGACGGTCCAGCTGCCAGCCTCTTCCATCTTGCCGGTCTTGATCAGCGGCGCCAGCACCGAGCCGACAGGATCGGCCAGCACCATCTCGGTCTTGGGCGACACCTTGGCGAAGAACCGGCCGAGCCCGGTCAGCGTGCCGCCGGAGCCGACGCCGACCACCACCGCGTCCACGTCGCCTTCGAGCTGGTCCCAGATCTCGGGTCCGGTCGTCGTCTCATGCGCCTCGGGGTTGGCCGGATTGGCGAACTGGTTGACGTAGAACGAGCCGGGAATCTCGGCGGCGATCTTCTCGGCCATGTCCTGGTAATATTCGGCATGTCCTTTGCCCACGTCCGAGCGCGTCAGCCGGACCTCGGCGCCGAGCGCGCGCAGGTGCTGGATCTTCTCGCGCGACATCTTGTCGGGCACCACGAGGATGATCCGGTAGCCCTTGGGGATGCCGACTTGCGCCAGCCCCAGCCCGGTATTGCCGGCGGTCGCCTCGACGATGGTGCCGCCGCGCTTCAGCTTGCCCTCGCGCTCGGCCGCCGCGATCATCGACAGCGCGATGCGGTCCTTGATCGAGCCGCCGGGGTTCTGGCTTTCGAGCTTGATGAACAGCCGGCAGGGCCCGGTGTCGAATTGCGTCAGCTCGACGACCGGCGTGTTGCCGATCAACTCGAGCACGGACCTGAAGGGCGGGTGCAGGCGGCTCATGGCGGCGTCTCCCTCGGGCAGGGTGCTGAACATATCGCATCTCAGCCGGTCGGGACATCCGCCGGATCTGGCCGCATTTACCGGCGCAGGCCCCTGCGAACAAAGGCAGGCGATTTCGTTTCCGGGCGATGCTTGAGAAGGAAATTCCGCGACGCCAGGCGAAGTTCCCATTCGCAGGCAAAGTGAGTTCAGTGTCACGCGTTGTTGACTCTCCACCTGGTGGAGCACCTACAAGGGGTCGTCATGGACGACAGGATATACACAATCGGCGAGTGCAGGGCGTTGGGACCGAACTGCCGGACGAGTTCAAGCAGGGTGACGTCTAGCTGAAGCGCGTTACCCTCGGCACGTCGCACAACGAGTGGACGCCGGTGCCCGCGACGGTTGAAACGTGGCCACTGTCCGCCACCGTCAAACGGCTGCACCAGCGCTACTAGGGCGGCGTCCTGATCTTCGAGACCGGAGACATAGTGACGTTCGCACGTCCGCGGTAGAGCCGCAGTTGACCGACACGCCCGTAATCGACGGCGCCGAGCGCGTCACCACCAACCTGACGCCGATCCCGCCCACCGGAACTGTCATGGCGTGGAAGGCTTGGTGTGCTGCGTAGTTAGACGACGATGCAGTAGCTGATCAATCTTGAACGGCTACTTCCCAACGCGTTCACGCATGACAACGCCGTCGCAGCCAGGCTTTGGGTTCCTGAGGCACTTATCAATGAAGTCCTTGTCGCCCTTGCTAAGATCCGCTGTGGCGAGGTTTTTGAATTTTACAACGATTACGTTACCCCGGTAGCCCTCGGCGACAAGCGTGTTGTCTGCTGATGCGCCAAGTATGCCACCCGAGACCGGGACATTGGCGACATTGAGGGCCAACTTGTTTGTGTTGGTGCCTTTTGAGTTGACGTTAAACGTGACCGTCACTTCGTCTACAAGCAGGCCAAACTTGTCTCTATTCGCAGTTCTGGTTCTTACGTCGTTGAGGCTGTCCGCGACGTCATTCAACGCCGCATTCAGCGTGATGGCTTGTGGATCTGCAACGTCTTTTGGTGTGTAGGCGCAAGCTGAAAGGATGAGCGGCGCAAGAATAGGCGCCGCGTAGACGCCGTACTTCATTTCCCCCTCCTGTGGCGATAACTTGGTTTGATCGCCTTGCGGATCAAATCACTACATTCCATTGGAGTCGAGAGGCCTGCGATGCCCAACGCCTATCACCTCGCGAGCGGCTAGAGCAGTTTGTTGCAGACCTCACGCCTATGCTGCGCGTCGCCTTCATGGAAGCGATGCTTAAGAAGGAAAATAGCCGCCACCAAAACGAAAAAGGGCCCGCGATGCGGGCCCTTTGCTTGGATACTGCTTTCAGGACTTACTCGAAGTCGCCGAGGTCGCGCACGGCGCCGCGGTCGGCCGAGGTGGCGAAGGCGGCATAGGCCTTCAGCGCCTTGGTCACCTTGCGCTTGCGCAGCTCGACCGGCTTCCAGCCCTTGGCGTCCTGCTCGGCGCGGCGGGTGGCCAGCTCGGCCTCGTCGACGCGCAGGCTGATGGTGCGGTTGGGGATGTCGACGTCGATGATGTCGCCCTCGCGCACCAGTCCGATCGTGCCGCCATTTGCCGCCTCAGGCGAGACGTGGCCGATCGACAGGCCCGAGGTGCCGCCCGAGAAGCGGCCGTCGGTCAGCAGCGCACAGGCTTTGCCCAGGCCCTTCGACTTGAGGTAGCTGGTCGGGTAGAGCATCTCCTGCATGCCGGGGCCGCCCTTCGGGCCCTCGTAGCGGATCACCACCACGTCGCCGGCCTTGACCTCGTTGGCGAGGATCGCCTTGACGGAAGCGTCCTGGCTCTCGAACACCCGTGCCGGGCCGGAGAACTTGAGGATCGACTCGTCGACGCCGGCTGTCTTCACCACGCAGCCGTCGCGCGCGATGTTGCCCTTGAGTATGGCCAGGCCGCCGTCCTTGGAGAAGGCATGTTCGGCCGAGCGGATGACGCCCTTTTCCCGGTCGAGGTCGAGGTCGTCCCAGCGCCGGTCCTGGCTGAAGGCCGTCTGTGTCGGCACGCCGCCGGGAGCAGCGAGGTAGAAGTCGCGCACTGCCTGGCTCTTGGTCCGCGAGGTGTCCCAATGGTCGATGGCTTCGCCGATCGTTGCGGTGTGCACCGTCGGCAGGTCGCGGTTGAGCAGGCCGGCCTTGTCGAGCTGGCCGAGGATGGCAAAAATACCGCCGGCGCGGTGGACGTCTTCCATGTGCACGTCGGCCTTGGCCGGAGCCACCTTGCACAGCACCGGCACCTTGCGCGACAGCGCGTCGATGTCGTCCTGGTCGAAGTCGATCTCGCCTTCATGTGCCGTGGCCAGGATGTGCAGCACGGTGTTGGTCGACCCGCCCATGGCGATGTCTAGCGCCATGGCGTTTTCGAACGCGCCTTTCGAGGCAATATTGCGCGGCAAAACGCTTTCGTCGTCCTGCTCGTAATAACGCTGTGCGAGGTCGACGATCAGGTGGCCGGCTTCGACGAACAGGCGCTTGCGGTCGGCATGCGTCGCCAGCGTCGAGCCGTTGCCGGGCAGCGACAGGCCAAGCGCTTCGGTCAGGCAGTTCATCGAATTGGCGGTGAACATGCCCGAGCACGAGCCGCAGGTCGGGCATGCCGAGCGCTCGATGATCTTGACGTCCTCGTCCGAAACCTTGTCGTCGGCGGCCGCGACCATGGCGTCGACCAGGTCGAGCGCGACGTTCTTGCCACCGAGCACCACCTTGCCGGCCTCCATAGGACCGCCGGAAACGAACACCGCCGGGATGTTGAGGCGCATCGCGGCCATCAGCATGCCGGGCGTGATCTTGTCGCAGTTGGAGATGCAGACCATGGCGTCGGCGCAATGCGCGTTGACCATGTATTCGACGCTGTCGGCGATGATCTCGCGGCTCGGCAGCGAGTAGAGCATGCCGTCATGGCCCATGGCGATGCCGTCGTCGACGGCGATGGTATTGAACTCCTTGGCCACGCCGCCGGCGGCCTCGATCTCGCGGGCGACCAACTGGCCGAGATCCTTGAGATGGACGTGTCCCGGCACGAACTGGGTGAAGGAGTTGACCACGGCGATGATCGGCTTGCCGAAATCGGTGTCCTTCATGCCGGTGGCGCGCCATAGGCCACGCGCGCCCGCCATGTTGCGGCCGTGGGTGGTGGTGCGCGAACGATAAGCAGGCATGGGGGCTCTCTCATACAATAGATGGCTAACAGTGGGATTGAGCCACTATCGCCCCTGCGTCAACTATTTTCCACCTCAAGGGCATTCTGGCATGCCGACAGCGGGAAGCTGCCATGCGTCCAGCGCACCACAGCGGTGGTTCAACCCTTCGAATTGGCTGATTTCTTGCCTTTGCGGCCGCGCCTGAGCTCGGCCACGCCGACGGTCAGTCCCATCGCCAGAGCCATGGTCGCGGCCAGCGAGCGGAAGCCGCCGAAATCGGCCTCCGCCACCTCGAACCAGACCTTGGCGAACTGCGCCAGCGGCGAGAACGCGCTGTCGGTGATGGCGATGACGGGCACGTTGTTCGCCGAAAGTATCCGTGCCTCCTCCACCGTCGCCGAGGCGTAGGGTGAGAAGCTGATGGCGATCACCGCATCCCTGGAATTGGCAAACGAGATGATTTCGGGGCTCAGGCCCGAGGCGGATTCGATCAGCTGGCTGCGCACGCCGAGCTTGCCGAGCGCATAGGCGATGTAGCTGGCGACGGGGTAGGAGCGGCGGCGGGCGAGGATGTAGATGGTCTCGGCGCCGTTCAGCAGGTCGATGGCGCGGTCCAGCGTCTCGTCATCGAGATTGCGCGACATCACGTCGATCGATTTGCTCGCCGCGGCCAGGAAGCCGTCGACGATGCGGCGGTTGCTGGTGCCGTCGTCGGCCTCGCCGCGCACCACGGTCAGCCGCTCTTCATAGGAGGTCGTCCGCTCCCTCAATCGTTCGCGGAACACCTGCTGCAGGCTGGTGAATCCGTCATAGCCGAGATGCTGGGCGAAGCGGATCAGGGTCGAGGGCTGCACCCCGGCCGAGCTCGCGATGCTGGCGGCGGTGCCGAAGGCGATCTCGTCGGGATTGTCGAGCGCATAGGCGGCCACCTGGGCGATGCGCTTGGGCAGGCCTTCGCGGCGGTCGAGGATCAGCGCCCTCAGCGCCTCGAAATCGCGCGGCAGTGCCTCCGAAACCGTGTCCGCCATGTCGTCCATTCCGCCTCCGCCTATTCCACCATAGCGCCGCCGCCACGGGCTGTCCAAATAAAATGAACCGTATGTTCCATTTTCGCCAAAATTCGACTATTCAATCCGTCAACGGCAAATGCCCATTCTATAAACCGGGAGAGCGTGAAGTGACAGGTGTAGGTCTTATCGGAACCGGCTTCATGGGCAAGTGCCATGCGCTGGCATGGAATTCGGTGCGCACGGTGTTCGGCGACGTGGAGAAGGTCAGGCTCGTCCATCTCGGCGAGGCCAATGCCGGCCTCGCCGCGATCCGCGCCACCGAGCTCGGTTTCGAGAAATCCTCGGGCGACTGGCGCGCTGTCGTCGCCGATCCCGAGGTCGAGATCGTCTCGCTGACCACGCCAAACCAGTTCCATCCCGAGATGGCCATCGCCATCCTCGAAGCCGGCAAGCACCTGTGGTGCGAAAAGCCGATGGCGCCGACGCTCGCAGAGGCCGAAGCCATGGCCGCCGCCGCCCGCAAGTCGGGCAAGACAGCGGTACTCGGCTACAACTACATCCAGAGCCCGGCCATCCGCCACATCCGCCAGCTGCTCGACGAGAAGGTCATCGGCGAGGTCAACCATCTCCGCGTCGAGATGGACGAGGACTTCATGGCCGATCCCGACGCTCCGTTCTTCTGGAAGCACGAGGCGACATCAGGCTACGGCGCGCTCGACGACTTTGCCGTCCATCCGCTGTCGTTGATTTCGGCACTCTTCGGCCGGGTCGAGCGCGTCATGTGCGACATGGCAAAACCCTATCCGGATCGCCAGGTTACCGGCGGCGGCCGCCGCGCGGTCGAGACCTACGACATCGCCTCGAGCCTGATCCATCTCGACAACGGCGTCTCCGGCACGCTTTTGGTCAACCGCTCGGCCTGGGGCCGCAAGGGCCGCATCCAGGTCCAGATCTTCGGCTCCAGGGGCTCGATCGTCTTCGACCAGGAGCGCTTCAACGAGATCCAGCTCTACGTCACCTCGGACCGTGCGACCGAGCAGGGTTTTCGCACCATCCTCGCCGCCCCCGTCCACGAGCCCTACGGCAAGTTCATCCCCGCCCCCGGGCACGGCCTAGGCTTCAACGATCTGAAGACCATCGAATGCCGCGAACTCCTCGCCCGCATCGCAGGTCAACCGGCGCGCGTTATCGACTTCGACGAGGGCCTGGAGATCGAGCGCACAGTGCATGCGATGGCGCAGTCGTTTGCCGAGCAGAAGTGGGTGAAGGTGAGGTAGAAAGACTCCAGCTTGGGTTCCTCGCCCCCACGCAGTGGGGGAGAGGTGTCACAGCAAAGCCGTGACGGAGAGGGGACGCTTCAATGCGTCCCACTTGGCCGAATGTGTCGGGTGGACACCTCCCACCCCTGCTGTGCCACATAAAACGCCAGCAATATCGCCGCGTTGAGTTCGAGCACTTCCTCGACGGCGGCAAGCGCGCGCGACGATGCAGCGATGTCGATGACCTGCGCCAACCCGATGAAGCTGACATGCAGGAAAAGCAGGGCGTGGCCCGAGAGCCATGTCGTCGCTCCGCCCATGTTGCGCGCGATCTGGCGCAGGGCGAACAACGAGAGCCCCACTGATACCGCGAGCATCAGCACGACCAGCAGCCAGGCGAGGTTGTGGCTGACCTGCTGCAAAAGCCGGAACGCCAGGATCAACAGGTCGTGGAAACCGTCGAGCTGCCCGCCGCCATAGAGCGTCAAGGGCTGGAACCCGAACAGCCGCGAGCCGAAGCTGGTTTCATCAAGAAGTTCGGCGAGGGCAATCAGGCCCGCCAGCACCAGCGGCACGCGCGGTCCCCGCAGCGCCGTTGCGGCACCCGCTCCGAGCACGGCTGCCCCGAGGAAAAGCACGGTGCCCATCTCGATGATGCCGTCCTCCTGCAGCAGCAGCGAGCGGATTCCGGGCGCAATGATCGCCGCGAGCGCCGAGGCGACGGTGACTGCGCCGACGAGCGCCAGCGCACAGGCCAGGAAGCGGAAATGGTCACGCCGTGGTCCCATGGCGACGTTGCCAACTGCTGGATGCATCATCTGCGCCATGGACCCTCTCCTGTCGCAAAACTGTCAGGGAGCCGTCACATATTGTCCGTTTCGGGCAATGAAAGGGCCGCCGGATCACACTTGGCTAACGATTGTGACGCTTCGCGGTCGGCATTCACCGCGTCGCTCCAGGCAACCCGGTCCACCGTTCCCTGGACTTCGCTGGCAGGCGAGCTCGCTACAATTTTAATCTTATCCTGTTGTTAATACTTATCTTTCCTTCACCAGCGCCAGTCACACCGGTTCATGCCCGATCATTCATGATTCGCGAGGAGGCGCATGATGGACAAGCGTTACGAACTGGTCCTGGACCCGTCCGATCTCTGGACCGTCTGGGACACCATGACCGAGGAGCCCGCCATGCTCGGCTTTGCTCCGCTCATCGGCCTGACCAAGTCCGAGGCGTCGATCGCCTGCGCTCTGCTGAGCGACATCGATCAGAAAAACACGGCGGAAAAGACCAGGGAACGCCGTGGAAAGAGCGCGGCCTGAGCCCGGGATCGCAGCTGAAAGCAGCCCGCACCAGGTGCGCAGGCCGCGAGACGAGCCAGCGGGCCTCGCCCGCGATATTGCCTGATCCCCACATCCGCTGATATTGCGGCCGGGCCGCCTGCGCGGCGCAGATGGCCCGGAACGAACCTGATGACCAAGCTTCCCGACCTGCCGGTTTCGGCGGTCCTGCCGCAACTTGCCGAAGCCCTGTCGGCGGGCAGCAGCGCCGTGCTTGTCGCCCCGCCCGGCGCCGGCAAGACCACGCTGGTGCCGCTGGCGCTTCTCGACGCTGCGCAGACGAGGGACGCGCAAAATTCTGCCACGGACCCCTCTGTCACCGTCAAGGATGCATCACGTTAAGCTTCATTCCGGCAAAGAAAGGGTCGCGATGAGCACTGCCTTGGCGACCGAATGTGACAGGAAGCTCCATTCAATTGCTGCAGGTACAATCTGAGCTGTACTACTTGTTGACACCTAAGATCGCGGCTGTATCCAGTCCAACCAGACAGATTCGACTTGCTGTCGTCTGAGGGGGAACCATGAAACGTCTTGCCGTTGCCTCGGCTTCCATGGTCGTGGCTGCCGGGTCGGCTTTTGCGCAGGACGCAAGGCAGGCCGCTGTCGACTGGTCTGGCGCCTATGTCGGCGCCTTTGCTGGTGGCGCCAATGGCGATGCGACTTATGCCAACGTTCCCGTTGGCGTTCCCGACATGGGAGCTATCGATGGCGGCCTTGCCGGCCTGAAAGCCGGCTATCGCTACCAGTACGGCGCGGCGGTCATGGGTGTGTCGGTGGACGGAGCCCTGGGCAACGTCAAGGGCATAGTGGGCAGCTTCAATCACGCCCGGTTCAACGTGGACTGGCTGGCAACAGCCAACGCCCAGTTCGGCCTGGCGTTTGGCCGTGCACTGGTCTACGGCACTGCCGGCGGGGCGCTGGTCGGCATCCAGCACGACTACGACTCCTTTGCGTCCATCGACGTCTCCTACCCCCGGCGCACGCACTCCGGCTATGCCGTCGGCGGCGGCGCGGAATATGCGTTTGCGGAAAAGGCCTCGATCAGCTTCGAGGTCCGTCATTTCGTCCTTGAGGCGCAAACCTTTCCGCAGGTGCTCAATGTGACGGGGCACACTGTCGACGCCGATTTCACGACAGGCACTATCGGCCTGAACGTCAGGTTCTAGATGCCCGCTGGCTTCGGCTGGTGCAACTGGCCTGATGCCAGCTCATCCCCGCGCGGCCTGCGCGCCAAAATTGGCCGGGATGCCGTTGTTGCGTGATCCCCGCATCCGCTGATATTGCGGCCGGGCCGCCTGCGCGGCGCAGATGGCCCGGAACGAACCTGATGACCAAGCTCCCCGACCTGCCGGTTTCGGCGGTCCTGCCGCAACTTGCCGAGGCCCTGGCGTCCGGCAACAGCGCCGTGCTTGTCGCCCCGCCCGGCGCCGGCAAGACCACGCTGGTGCCGCTGGCCCTGCTTGAAGCGCCGTGGCGCGGCGACGGCACGATCATCCTGCTCGAACCGCGCCGGCTCGCCGCCCGCGCCGCCGCCCGCCGCATGGCTTCGTTGCTCGGCGAGGAGCCGGGCGGGATCGTCGGCTATGCCATGCGCATGGAAAACAAGGTCGGCTCGAAGACCAGGATCCTGGTCGTCACCGAGGGTGTGCTTGCCCGCATGATCCTCGACGATCCCGAACTGCCTGGTGTCGCGGCCGTGCTGTTCGACGAGTTCCACGAGCGCTCGCTCGACGGCGATTTCGGCTTGGCGCTGGCGCTCGACGTGCAGGGCGCGTTGCGCCCGGACCTCCGGCTCATCGTCATGTCTGCCACACTCGACGGTGCGCGGGTGGCGAAGTTGCTGGATGGCGCCCCCATGATCGAGAGCCAGGGCCGCAGCTTTCCGGTCGAGATCCGCTATGACGAGCGCCCGGCAGGCACAGCCATCGAGGACGCGATGGCCAAGGCGATCCGTGGCGCCCTTGCCGATGAGCCGGGCAGTGTGCTCGCGTTCCTGCCCGGCCAGCGCGAGATCGAGCGCACCGCCGAACGTCTTGAAGGCCGCGTTAGCGCCGATGTCGACGTCGTGCCGCTCTACGGCATGCTCGACGGCAAGGCGCAGGACGCGGCGATCAGGCCGGCACCCGCCGGTCGCCGCAAGGTGGTGCTCGCCACCGCCATTGCCGAGACCTCGATCACCATCGACGGCGTCCGCGTCGTTATCGATTCCGGCCTGTCGCGCCTGCCCAGATACGAGCCGTCGAGTGGGCTTACGCGGCTGGAGACCGTGCGCGCCTCGCGTGCCGCCGCCGACCAGCGCGCCGGCCGCGCCGGCCGCACCAGCCCGGGCATCGCCATCCGCCTCTGGCGCGCCGAACAGACGGCGGCACTTCCGGCATTTTCGCCGCCCGAAATCCTGGAGGCCGACCTGTCCGGTTTCCTGCTCGACTGTGCTGCCTTCGGCGTCGCCGATCCGACCTCGCTTTCTTTCCTCGACGCTCCACCGGCACCGGCGCTGGCCGAGGCGAGGGCGCTTCTGGCCGAACTCGACGCCATCGACACCGACGGCCGCCTGACTGCTTCAGGCCAGGCGATGCGCAGGCTCGCGCTGCCCGTCCGCCTCGCCCACATGGTCGCCGAAGCCGCGCGCCAGGGTGCCGGGCCGGAGGCCGCGCAACTCGCCGTGCTGATGACCGAGCGCGGCCTCGGCGGCGACAGTGCCGACCTCGAACGCCGGCTGCAGCGTTTCCGCAACGAGCGCTCGCCCCGCGCCAACGCTGCCCGGCAACTGGCCGAGCGGTTGGCGCGGCAGGCTGGCAACGGTGCGCAGCCGTCAGGTGCACCCATCCCCGGCGTTCTTCTTCTCCTCGCCTGGCCTGACCGCGTCGCCAAAGCGCGTGGCGAGCGCGGCCGCTTTGTGCTCGCCAACGGCAGCGGTGCCGCCGTCGACGCCGCCGATCCGCTCGCCGGCGAACAGTATCTCGTCGTCGCCGATCTCCAGGGCAAGGCGCAGAACGCTCGCATCTCGTCCGCCGCCGCGGTTTCCGAAGCCGACATCCGCACCGTCCTTGCTTCACATCTGGAACGCAAAACCCAGTCCGCCTTCGACAAGGACAAGCGCTCGGTACGCGTGCGCGAAACCGTCCGCCTCGGCGCCGTCACCCTGTCCGAACGCATGCTGCCGGCGCCCAGGGGCGAAGAGGCCGATCGCGCCATTCTCGAAGCGCTCCGCGCCCACGGCCTCGACCTGCTCGACTGGGGCAAGGAGGCCGAGACGCTGCGCCAGCGCCTCACCTGGCTGCACCGCGGCCTCGGCGATCCCTGGCCCGACATGTCGGACGAAGCCCTGCTTGCCCGCCTCGAGGATTGGCTGCTGCCCTACCTGCGCGGCGAGGCGTCCTTCGTCCGCATCGGCGCGGGCGTTCTGCACGATGGCCCGATGTCGCTCGTCCCGCACGACCTCCAGCGCAAGATCGCCGCGCTTGCCCCGACGCATTTCACAGCACCGTCCGGCAGCCATGTGCCGATCCGCTACGATGGCGAATGGCCGGTGCTGGCCGTCCGCGTGCAGGAGCTGTTCGGCATGGACAAGCATCCCTCGATCGCTGGGGGCACCGTGCCGCTCACCCTGGAACTGTTGTCGCCGGCCCATCGCCCGATCCAGACGACGCGCGATCTGCCTGGCTTTTGGCGCGGCTCCTGGGCCGATGTCCGCTCCGACATGCGCGGCCGCTACCCCCGGCATGTCTGGCCGGACAATCCGCTGGAAGCGCAGGCCACCGCCCGCGCCAAGCCGCGCGGCACGTGATGCCGACCCGAACCGAAGGTTTGCGGAGCCGTTGATACTGGTTTTCAGAAAAGACCGTGCACGGGCACTTGGCGCGGGCGCGCCTTGCAGCGCATATAGCTGGCATGAATTCGCTGACCCGCACCCCCGACCTCCAGCACAGCCACCGGCTGCGGCTCAACACGCTGATCCGCCTGCGCTGGCTGGCGATCGTCGGCCAGAGCTTTACCGTCGTGGTGGTCGCCTACTGGCTGGAGTTCCCCCTGCCGGTCAGCCTGTGTTTCGCGCTCATCGCCAGTTCCGCCTGGCTCAACCTGTTCCTCGCCTTCCGCTATCCGGCCACCCAGCGCCTCAACCCCTTCGCCGCCTTCGCAATCCTCACCTTCGACAGCTTGCAACTCGCCGGCCTGCTGTTCATCACCGGCGGCCTCACCAACCCGTTCTCGCTGTTGATGACGGTGCCCGTCGTCATCTCGGCGACGTCGCTGCCGCTGCGGCTGACCGCCATGCTGGCGGTGCTGGTCATCATCATGGTCAGCCTGCTTGCCTTCTTCCACCTGCCGTTGCCTTGGTACGAGGGCATCGTGCTGGCGATGCCGTTCATCTACACATCGGGCATCTGGATCGCGGTGTGCTGCTCGATTGCCTTCACCGCCATGTATGCCTTCCGCGTCGCCGACGAGGCCCGCCTGCTCGCAAATGCGCTCGCCGCCACCGAATTGGTGCTGCAGCGCGAGCAGCATCTGTCGGCGCTCGACGGCCTCGCAGCCGCCGCCGCCCATGAGCTTGGCACGCCGCTCGCCACCATCACGCTGGTCGCCAAGGAGATGGAGCGCGCGCTCGGCAAGGATCCGAAATATGGCGAGGACGTCACGCTGTTGCGCAGCCAGAGCGAGCGCTGCCGCGAGATCCTCAAGCGCCTCACCAGCCTGTCCTCCGAGGGCGAGGAGCATCTCGCCCGCCTGCCGCTGACGTCGCTGGTCGAGGAGGTCATCGCCCCGCATCGCGACTTCGGCATCTCCATCAAGCTCGATCCCGGTGAGCGCATCGGGCCCGAGCCGGTCGGCCACCGCAACCCGGGTGTCATCTACGGTCTCGGCAATCTCGTCGAAAACGCCGTCGACTTCGCCCGCAGCCGCGTCACCGTGCGCTGGCGCTGGGACAGCGACGTCGTCGCCTTCAGCATCCTCGACGACGGCCCGGGTTTTCCTGCCGACATCATCGATCGCATCGGCGAGCCCTACATGTCGACCCGCCAGGGCGCCGAGCCGGGCGGCGGTCTCGGCCTCGGCCTGTTCATCGCCAAGACCCTGCTCGAGCGTTCCGGCGCCGACATCAGTTTCAGCAATTCGAACGGACCGGGAGAGGGGGCGGTTGTCGAGATCTCCTGGCCGCGCGCCATCTTCCTCAATCCCGCCCCTGCCGGCACGACGATGTTCGACACCGCATGAGGTCTTGAACGGGGTGTTCACCGCCCCGGCATTGGACATCGCGGCTTTGCACCTATATCTGCTTGAAAAACGATAAGAACGACTGGGATCAACGACAAAAAGGATCAAAGGCGATGACCACCCAGGACATTGCGGCCGCATTGCCGGGCGAAGACCATTCACTGCTGCTCGTCGATGACGACAAGCCCTTCCTGACACGCCTGGCCCGCGCCATGGAAAGCCGCGGCTTTACCGTCGATACCGCCGAAAGCGTCGAGGAAGCGGTCGCCAAGGTCCGCGCCAATCCACCGGCCTATGCCGTGGTCGACATGCGCCTCGGCGACGGCAACGGCCTTGATGTCGTCTCGGCCATCCGCGAGCGCCGCGAAGACACCCGCACCGTCATCCTGACCGGCTACGGCAACATCGCCACCGCTGTCACCGCGGTGAAGCTCGGTGCCATCGACTATCTCTCCAAGCCTGCCGACGCCGACGACGTCTATGCCGCGCTGACCAACGCCTCTGGCGAGCGTGCAGCCCCGCCGGAAAATCCGATGTCGGCCGACCGCGTCCGCTGGGAGCACATCCAGCGCGTCTACGAGATGTGCGAGCGCAACGTCTCCGAAACCGCACGCCGGCTCAACATGCACCGCCGCACCCTTCAGCGCATCCTGGCCAAGCGGGCGCCGAGATAAAGCGAATAGTGAGCAGTGAGTAGCGAATAGTGGGCGGCGCTTGATCCTCGGGCGCCGTTTCTCGTTCTGCTATTCCCTATTCGCTCTCCCCCTCCAGCGCCGGCACCGAAACCCCGGCCAGTTCCGCTGCCAGCAGCCGGGCCGCGCCGGCGCGGGCGATGCGTAGCATCAGGGCTTTGCGCGTCGCCGCCGCGATCCGGTGCTCCGGTGCCTCGCGCATGATCTCGGCGCCATAGCCGTCGGAGAGGATGAAGCCGCATTCCTCGGGGAAAATCCCGGCCGGCACCTCCGGATGCGTGGCGAAGAAGAAGCGGTCCGAATGCAGCCGGTATTCCGGCCATTTGCGGTCGACGCGGAAGTCCTCGATCGACGACTTGATCTCGATGATCCAGATGTCGCCCTGGCGCGTCAGCGCCACAAGGTCGGCGCGTCGCCCGGTCGCCAGCGACAGTTCGGGCAGCACATGCGCGCCCATCTGCATCAGCAGCCGCTGCACGCCGCGGCGCACCAGCATGGCGCGCTCGGACTGGCGGCCATCGACGAGAGGGTTGGAAGCGACGGGTGAAATGATCGGCATGGACCAATCATTGCATCATTTGTTCACGTTTTGAACCCGTCTGCTGGATTATTCCAGACAGTTTTCCGCCATCCGGCTCCGCGCGAACGTAAAATCCGCCATTGCCCCCTATCGTTGAATCTGTTGGTTTTTCCCGCGATGCGTGTTGCCGAAATGCCATAACCCGGACGTTACGTTAACGAGAGCGCGGCTTTGCTGGCCTCCGCCTCTTGGCAAGCAAAATGCCCGACCGGTAAGAATGGTGGCAAAAATGAGGCCGAATCGGCCCGGACACCGCTCTTGCTTGGGAACCCCACATGCGATTGAAGTCTCTTGCTATTGTCGCCGCCCTGGCGCTGACCACCGCACTCGCGGGCTGTTCGACCGACGGCGTCTCGCGCATGTTCTCCAACGACTATGGTGGCCGCGTCGATGCCGGCTACCAGCTGCCGACCATCCCCATCAGCAAGGTTCCGCGCCAGTTCCATCGCCAGATCGTGCGCTACGAAACCAATGAGAAGCCCGGCACCGTCGTCGTCGATACCGGCCAGAAGTTCCTCTACCTCGTCCAGCCCGATGGCAAGGCGATGCGCTACGGCATCGGCGTCGGCCGCGAGGGTTTCGAGTGGCAGGGCACCGCCCGCATCGCGGTGAAGCGCGAATGGCCGGTGTGGACGCCGCCGCCCGCAATGATCAAGCGCCAGCCCGAGCTCGCCAAGTGGTCGGGCGGCATGCCCGGCGGTCCGAAGAACGCGCTCGGCGCTAGGGCGCTCTACCTCTTCAACAAGGGTGGCGATTCCGGCTACCGCCTGCATGGCACGCCGGAATGGAACTCCATCGGCAAGGCCATGTCGTCGGGCTGCATCCGCCTGATGAACCAGGACATCATCGACCTCTACAACCGCGTCGAAGTCGGCGCCAAGGTCATCGTCCAATAACTGCGAACCGTCCAGGCAACACGGACGTCGCAAACGAAAAACCGGGCACTTTGGCCCGGTTTTTTGTTTGAGCTGTCACTTGTGGACGGCGAGGGTCTTTCGAGAACTCGCTCCGGCGAGGCATATGGCGTGGATCTCGAGAACAGGAGCCAGCGGACGTTCAGGTCCGTGAGCACCGGAAGCGCAGAAAGCCGCGTCAGATGGCCGTCGGAGTAGAGTTCGCGAAGATCCTCAGGAGATCTGTTCGACCTGCTGTACCTCAGGCACGAAGTGGCGAAGCAGGTTCTGGATGCCGTGCTTCAGCGTTGCCGTCGAAGACGGGCAGCCGGCGCAGGCGCCCTTCATGTGCAGGAACACGGTGCCGTTCTCGTAGCCGCGGAAGGTGATGTCGCCGCCGTCCTGGGCCACCGCCGGGCGCACGCGCGTGTCGAGCAGTTCCTTGATCGTCACTACGATCTCGGCGTCGGCCTGATCGAAGAATTCGTTCTGGTCGTCATGATGGCCGCCGCCGCCTGCGGCCTGGCCGGCCATCACGGGAGCGCCCGACATGAAGTGTTCCATGATCGAGCCGAGGATCGCCGGCTTCAGGTGCTGCCAGTCGGGGCCGTCCTTGCTGACGGTGATGAAATCGTAGCCGAAGAACACGCCGGTCACGCCCGGAATGTCGAACAGCCGGCCGGCAAGCGGCGAAGCCGCACGCGCGCTGTCGGCATCGCGGAAATCGGCGGTGCCTTCGAGCAGCACTTCCTTGCCCGGCAGGAACTTCAGCGTCGCCGGATTGGGGGTCGCTTCGGTCTGGATGAACATGGACGTGTCTCCGTGCCCGCGCGCGCGGGAGTGTCAGTTTGGAATAGTTCTAATTAGGCTCAAGACGGCCGACATTCAAGCCGCTGGCGCGCCTCCGCGCCAATATGTTGCGCCCGACCTATTAGGCCAGGCTGTCGATGTCCTCGTCGGACAGGTTCTGCGGCACCACCGTCACCGGGATCGGGAAGGCGGCACCCTTGCCGGCGATCGAGGCGACGAGCGGCCC
This sequence comes from Aminobacter niigataensis, assembly GCF_946995915.1. GTDB lineage: Bacteria > Pseudomonadota > Alphaproteobacteria > Rhizobiales > Rhizobiaceae > Aminobacter > Aminobacter niigataensis. The sequence goes on along the minus strand of NZ_OX341517.1, from coordinate 430,352 downwards.
GGGGCCTTCCTTGCCGGCGCCTGCTGCCAGCACCAGGATAGCGATATCCTGGTCGTCTTCAATCAGCTTGTGGATCTCGTCGGCCGGCCGGCCCTCGCGCACCACCAGTTCGGGCTCGATCCCAAGCGTCTCGCGGACCCGCCCGGCCTGCGAATCGAGGGCGGCATTGGCTGCTGCGGTCGCCTCCTCGCGCATGATCTTCTCGACTCCCAGCCAGTGCTGGAAGTCGTCGGGCTCGATGACATAGAGCAGCACGAGGACGCCGTTCGTGCTCCGGGCCCGCTTGGAGGCATAGGCGACTGCGCGCTCGCATTCCGGCGTATCGTCGATGATAGCCAGGAACTTGCGCCGGTGGCCGGCTTCCTTGCTGAGGCGTTTGGAGACCATGTGCTACCCTGATGCGAGGTTTCGGTTGGCAATCTGCCACCGGCGCCGGCCGCCCGCAAGCAGCCGGCGACGATGTCGTATTCAGTCGCCCAGCACGCCGATGATGTTGCGAACGTCCTTCATCGTCTTTTCGGCGATGACGCGGGCGCGGTCGCCGCCGTCACGCAGCACGGCGTCGATATGGCCGGGATCGGCCATCAGGCGGCGCATCTCGTCGGCGATCGGCGCCAGCTTCTCGACGGCGAGGTCGGCAAGTGCCGGCTTGAACACCGAGAACTGCTGGCCCGAAAACTGGCGCAGCACTTCTTCCTTGGAAATGTCGGCAAGGCCGGCATAGATGCCGACGAGATTTTCCGCCTCGGGGCGTTCCTTGAGGCCTTCGAGCTCGCTCGGCAGCGGTGCCGGATCGGTCTTGGCCTTGCGGATCTTCTTCGAGATGGTGTCGGCATCGTCGGTCAGGTTGATGCGCGACAGGTCGGAAGGGTCCGACTTCGACATCTTCTTCGAACCGTCGCGCAGGCTCATGATGCGCGCCGCCGGCCCGCCGATGATCGGCTCGGTGATCGGGAAATAGCCGTTCACCGTCTCTTCGCCCACCTGCATCTCGACGCCGATGCCAAGGTCGGCGATGCGGCTGGAGAAATCGTTGTTGAACTTCTGGGCGATGTCGCGCGTCAGCTCCAGATGCTGCTTCTGGTCGTCGCCGACCGGCACGTGGGTGGCGCGGTAGACGAGGATGTCGGCGGCCATCAGGCTCGGATAGGCGAGCAGGCCCAGCGAGGCGTTCTCGCGGTCCTTGCCGGCCTTGTCCTTGAACTGCGTCATCCGGTTCATCCAGCCGATGCGCGCCACGCAATTGAAGATCCATGCCAGCTCTGCATGTTGCAGCACCCGCGCCTGGTTGAAGACGATATGCTTCTTGGGATCGATGCCCGAAGCCAGGAATGCGGCTGTGATCGAGCGCGTCTGGCCCTCTAGGTCGTCATGGACGAGCTGGGCCGTCAGCGAATGCAGGTCGACGACGCAATAGATGCACTCGTTGGTTTCCTGCAGGGCGACGAACTTGCGGATGGCGCCGAGGTAGTTGCCGAGATGGAGATTGCCGGTCGGCTGGACGCCGGAGAAGATGAGCGGTTTGAAGGCGGCGGTCATGATTGATCCCGTGGCTTGTGGAGGGCCGTTTCGCGCGCGGCGAAATTCGAGTGGCGCTTATGAACGAGCCGAAAGCGTCGATCAAGTCTCGACTGGTCTGGCACTATTGTCGCCGCGCTGTAGTACAGCGTCCGTGTCGCGGTCATTCGGGGTCGATGGCGGCAGGGGCTGCGTTGGTGCGATTGCGCCGGATGTTGCGCCTGATCATGCCGATATCCGCTCCGCCGATGCCGAAGGCGACGCCGAAATAGACCACCATTGCACCCGCCACCAGCACGGCGAGCGCCGCCGCCTGCGTGTAGAAGGGCGCCGCGGAGCCAAGCCATTGCTCGGCTTCGCCGGCGGCGAACCACAGTCCGGCCGCCATGATCGCCGAGGCAATGACGAGACGGGGGATGCGCTTCAGCAGTGCAGCATCTCGATCCCAGTGGCCGCGCCAGATCAGGGTCCCCAGCAGCATCGCCGCATTGGCCCAGCCTGCCGCGGCAGCGGCCGCAGCAATGCCGGGTGCACCCCAGGACGGAAACAGCGTCAGCGCCACCGAGATGTTGATCGCCACCGAAATGGCGGCGAAATACATCGGCGTCCGCGTGTCCTCGCGGGCGAAGAAGCCGGGCGTAAACGCCTTGATCAGCACGAAGGCCGGTAGGCCGAGGCCGAAGATCGCCAAGATCGCCGACACCACCGGTGTGCTGTTGGTCGCGGCAAACGCGCCGCGCTCGTAGAGCACGCGCACGATCGGCTCCGAGATGACCAGCAATGCCGCCGCTGCCGGCAAGGTCAGGAACAGCGTGAACTCGACCGAGCGGTTCTGCAGGTTGGCGGCCTCGATCAGGTTGCCCGACTTCAGCGCCCGCGACAGCTCCGGCAGGAGAACGATGGCAACAGCCACGCCGACCACGCCGAGCGGCAGCTGGTAGACCCGGTCGGCAAGGTTGAGCGACGACACGGCACTGTCCTGTCCGGAGGCGATCGCCGTGCCGATCAGCGTGTTGATCTGGGTGATGCCGCCGGTGATCGCCGCCGGCAAGGCAAGCCACAATAGGCGCTTGACGTTGGGCGTCAGCTTCGGCCTGCGAAAGCCTATGGCGATGCCGGCGTGGCGCACCGCGATCCAGACGATGCCAAGTTGCACCAGGCCCGCCGCCAGCACGCCCCAGGCCAACGCATAGCCCACCGTCAGCCCGTCATGGCCGCGATACCAGGCGTTGGCCAGCACGCCCACCAGGATGATGTTGAGGAATACCGGGGCGACCGCCGCGGCAAAATAGCGGCGCAGTGAGTTCAGCATGCCGCTCATCATTGCCGCCAGCGACATGCAGATCAGATAAGGGAACATGATGGTTGCCAGCGCCACCGTCAGGTCGAACTTCTCCGGGTTGTCGGCGAAACCGGGCGCGACGACGAAGCGCACGATCAGCGGCATCGCCAGTTCCATCGCGATGGTCAGTGCCAGCAGCGCGGTGAAAAGGACACCAAAGACCTCTTCCGAAAACCGCTTCGCACCCTCGACGCCGTTGGCTTCGATTTCCTTGGCAAACAGCGGCACGAAGGCGGCGTTGAATGCGCCCTCGGCAAAAAGCCGGCGGAACGTGTTGGGAAACTGGAACGCGGCATAGAAGGCATCGGCCACCGGGCCGGTGCCGAGTGCTGCCGCCATCAGCATCTCGCGGGCAAAGCCCAGCGCCCGGCTCATCAGCGTGCCCGAGGCGACCGTCGCGAATTTCTTGATCAGTGACATGGGGCGCGACGATGCCTTGCGGATTTGGGCGGGATAATGGCTGCGCTCATTCCGCCGCCGCTTTGGCCTTGGCGCGATCGGCGTTCGGCCCTTCGAGCGTGGCGATCAGGCGGGTGCGAATGTTTTCGAGCCGTGTCGGGTTGTCGATCTTCTGGCCAGTCAGGTCGGTGACGTAGAAGGTGTCGATCACCTTTTCGCCGAAGGTGGTGATGTGCGCCGAGGCGATGTCGAGCGACAGGTCCGACAGCGCGCCTGTGATCTCTGACAGGAAGCCGGGACGGTCGAGGCCCACCACTTCGACCACCGAGAAGCGGTTCGACAGCGTGTTGCGGATTTCGGCGCGCGGCTGGATGCGGAATGTCTTTTGGCCGCGCTTGGGCTTGGCCCGCTTGGCGATCATTTCCGGCAGCCAGGACCGGCCCGAAAGCACGTCCTCGATCAGCTGGCCGACGCGCTCGGCGCGGCGGCGTTCGTCCTCGTCGCGGTCGAATTCGCGGGAAATCAGGATGATGTCCAGCGCCCGTCCGTCGGAGGTGGTGAAGATCTGCGCATCGACGATGTTGCCTCCGGCGGCAGCACAAGCGCCGGCAATCACCGACAGCAGGCGCGGGTGATCCTGCGCCAGGATGGTGATTTCAGTGACGGCCTCGAACTCGTGCGTCCGCACCATCGTCGACAGCTGCTTGCCGGCCGCGTCGGCCCCGCGAATGAACTCGGCATGGCGCTTCTGGTCGTCGAGATCGACGGTCAGCAGGTAGTTCTCGTAATGCAGCTTGGCGTATTTCTTGCGGGCCTTCTCCGGCCAGTCGCCAAGTGCGGCGGCCAGCGTCTCGCGGGCGGCTGCCGTGCGCTCGGCCCGCGACAGCTCGGAAAAGCCGCCGGTCAGCAAAAGCTCCGTTTCGAAGTACAGCGTGCGCAGCAGCTGGCCCTTCCAGCCGTTCCACACGCCGGGACCGACGCCGCGGATGTCGCACACGGTCAGGATCAGCAGCAGCTTCAGCCGCTCGACCGACTGCACCACGTCGGCGAAGTCGTCGATGGTCTTGCGGTCGTTGAGGTCGCGCGTCTGCGCCGTCATCGACATGACGAGATGGTTTTCCACCAGCCAGGCCACCGTCTCGGTGTCGGCGGGCGACAGCCCCATATGCGGGCCGATGCGGCGGGCGATCTTGCCGCCGGCCTCCGAATGGTCCTCGGGCCGGCCCTTGGCGATGTCGTGCAGCAGCACCGCCACATACAGCGCCTCGCGCTGTTTCTTGAGGCCGGGGATTAGCGTGTGCGACAGCGGGTGGATCTTCTCGCCGTCGCCATGCTCGATCTCGGACAGCACGCCGATGCAGCGCAACAGGTGCTCGTCGACCGTATAGTGGTGGTACATCGAGAACTGCATCATCGCGACGATTCTGCCGAAGTCGGGGATCAGCCGCCCGAGCAGTCCTGCCTCGTTCATGCGCCTGAGGTTGAGCTCGGGATTGCGGTCCGAGGTCAGGATATCGAGGAAGTAGCGGTTGGCCTCCTCGTTGCGGCGCAGCCCCTTGTCCACCAGCCCCAGCGAGCGGGTCAGCAGCTTCAGCGCGTTGGGATGCAGCTCCAGCCCGTGCCGGTCGGCGAACCAGAAGAAGCGCAGCATGTTGACCGGGTCGCGCCGGAACACCTGGTCATCGGCGACGTTGATGCGCTGGTTGTCGATGATGAAGTCGCTGGTGCCGGCGAGCTTGCGCCGGCGCCGCGAAAAGCCCTGCAGCAGGCCGTGGAAACCGGGCGCGTCCTTGGCCTGCTCCTCTTCCAGCGCCGCACAGAAGATACGGGTCAGGTCGCCCACTTCCTTGGCCACCAGGAAGTAGTCCTTCATGAAGCGCTCGACGGCCGACAGCCCTGGCTGCACCGTATAGCCCAGCCGCTCGGCGATCTCGCGCTGGATGTCGAAATGCAGCCGTTCTTCCGGCTTGCCGGTCAGGAAATGCATGTGGCAGCGCACCGCCCAGAGGAAATCCTCCGCCTCGACGAACTGGCCGTATTCCCCTTGCGTGAACACGCCCTTGTTGATCAGTTCGGCGCCGGTGCGCACGCGGTAATAATATTTGGCGATCCAGAACAGCGTGTGCAGGTCGCGCAGCCCGCCCTTGCCGTCCTTGATGTTCGGTTCCACCAGATAGCGGCTCTCGCCCGATTTGGCATGGCGGGTGTCGCGCTCGGCAAGCTTTGCCTGCACGTATTCGGGCCCGGTGTCCTTCACCAGCTCCTTGTCGAAGCGCTCGATCAGCTCGTCGCAGAGCTTGCGTTCGCCCCACACGAAGCGGGCTTCCAGGATCGCCGTGCGGATGGTGATGTCGCTGCGCGAAAGCCTCAGGCACTCGTCGATGTTGCGGGTGGCGTGGCCGACCTTCAGCCCCATGTCCCACAGCATGTAGAGCATGTACTCGACGATCTGCTCGCCCCACGGTGTCTGCTTGTAGGGCAGCAGGAACAACAGGTCGATGTCGGAGCCCGGGGCGAGGGTGCCGCGGCCATAGCCGCCGACGGCGACCACCGCCATGCGCTCGGCCCGCGACGGGTTCTTGGCGCGGTAGACGTGGGTGACGGCGAAGTCGTAGAGGACGCGGATCACCTCGTCCATCAGGTGCGAGATGCGGATGGCGCAGGCGGTGCCGCCCTCGTCCTCCATCAGCATGTCCTCGGCGATCTTCTTGCCGGCGGCGACGCGCTCCTTGAACATCGCCAGCGCCGTTGCCCTGATTCCCGGGTCTGCCCCGTTGCCGTCCTCGCCGGTCAGCGCGCTCAGGTCGCGGCGCAAGGCGTCCGCGTCGATCAGAAGCTCCAAGTTGAGCGGAATGTCTGTCATGTGCCTCGGCTGGCCTCGCTCTTGAGGCCGCGTCTATAGCGCGATTTTTCCGCCATGGGTATGGCCGGGCGCAGTTGCAGTTCACGCTGATATAGGTTCGCCGGAGCGTCGACCAGGAGCAGTCGCACATCCCTGCCTGAGGTGTGGCCGGTCCTGCGCCCGCCCCACGAGGGCGAGGGAACGATTGCACCGGTGCTGCCGTTAGGCGGGAAGTACTTCGAAGACTATCCCCGGCGGGGTGTTGACCTTCCCCGTGCTGGAACCTTTAGGATCGCTGCCACGAGGAATGCGGAACCAGTACAGATGAACGACAAGCACGACCATCGCGGCCACGATCATGCGGCCAAGAGCAAGGCCCCGGCCGAAGGCGAAACCGTGGTGCGCGATCCGGTCTGCGGCATGACCGTCGATCCGGCCGCCGGCAAGCCGACGCTCGAGCATGGCGGCCACCGCTACCATTTCTGCAGCGATTCCTGCCGCAACAAGTTCCAGGCGGCGCCCGACAAATATGTCAGTGCCAAGGACCCCGTCTGCGGCATGGACGTCGCCCGCGACACCGCCAGGAACTTCGTCAAGCACGAGGGATCAGGCTACTATTTCTGCTCGTCCACCTGCGAAGGCAAGTTCACCGCCGAGCCGGCAAAGTACCTCTCCGGCAAGCCCGCGGCGGAGCCGATGCCCAAGGACACGCAATACACCTGCCCGATGCACCCCGAGATCATCAGGGACAAGCCCGGCTCATGCCCGATCTGCGGTATGGCGCTCGAGCCGATGATGCCGAGCGCCGACGACGGCCCCAACCCCGAACTGGTCGATTTCACCCGCCGCTTCTGGGTCAGTGCGGTGCTTTCCATCCCGCTCCTGGTCATCGCCATGGGGCCGATGGTCGGCCTGCCGGTGCGCGACTGGATCGGCGAGCCGTTGGCCGCCTGGCTCGAGCTCATATTGGCAACGCCCGTCGTGCTCTGGGCGGCACTGCCGTTCTTCCATCGTGGCTTGGATTCGTTCCGCAACCGCAGCCCCAACATGTGGACGCTGATCACGCTTGGTGTCGGCGCGGCCTATCTCTATTCGGTCGTCGCCACGCTGTTCCCCGACCTGTTCCCGCATCAGTTCCGCGGCCATGGCGGCGCGGTGCCGGTCTATTTCGAAGCGGCCGCAGTCATCGTCGCACTCGTCTTCCTCGGCCAGATGCTGGAGCTCAGGGCACGCGAGCGCACCGGCTCGGCCATCCGTGCTTTGCTCGACCTTGCGCCCAAGACCGCTCGCCGCATCGCCGAGGACGGCTCGGAAAGCGAAGTGCCGCTCGACGAGGTGGTCAGCGGCGACCGTCTGCGCATCCGGCCGGGCGATGCCGTTCCGGTGGACGGCGTCGTGCTTGAAGGCCGTTCGTCGGTCGACGAATCGATGATCACGGGCGAGCCGGTACCGGTCGAAAAGGTCGAGGGCGAAAGGGTGACTGGCGGCACGCTCAACAAGAACGGCTCCCTGATCATGCGCGCCGACAAGGTCGGCAGCGAGACGGTGCTGTCGCAAATCGTCGACATGGTCGCCAAGGCCCAGCGCAGCCGCGCGCCCATTCAGGGCCTCGCCGACCGTGTCTCGTTCTATTTCGTGCCCACGGTGGTGCTGATCGCCATCGTTGCCTTTATCGTCTGGGCAATCTTCGGGCCCGAGCCCAGCATGGTCTTCGCCTTCGTCTCGGCCGTTTCGGTGCTCATCATCGCCTGTCCCTGCGCGCTTGGCCTTGCCACGCCGATGTCGGTCATGACGGCCACCGGCCGCGGCGCCCAGGCAGGCGTGCTCATCAAGGACGCCGAGGCGCTGGAACGCTTCTCCAAGGTGAGCACGCTCATCGTCGATAAGACCGGCACGTTGACCGAAGGCCGGCCGCAGTTGACCGACGTGGTTGCTGCCGAGGGCATTGCCGACGACGAGTTGCTGTCGCTTGCCGCCGGCCTTGAAAAGGGCTCCGAGCACCCGCTCGCCGAAGCCATCGTCGAGGGTGCGGCGAAGCGTGGCGTCACCGTGCCCGACGCCCAGGACTTCGAATCCGTCACCGGCAAGGGTGTCACCGGGACCGTCTCCGGCCGCAAGGTCGCGCTCGGCAATGCCGCGATGATGGCCGATCTCGGTCTCGACACGGCGGAACTTGCGGCGCGCGCCGACGCCCTGCGCGGCGAGGGCAAGACGGCGATGTTCGTCGCCGTCGACGGCAAGGCGGCGGGCATCGTCGCCGTCGCCGATCCGATCAAGGCCTCGGCCGCCGAAGCGATCCGCACCCTGCATGATCTGGGCCTGCGCATTATCATGGCGACCGGCGACAACGAGCGCACCGCCAAGGCGGTCGCCCAGAAGCTGGGCATCGACGAGGTCCGTGCCGACATGCTGCCCGAAAGCAAGAAGGCGCTGGTCGACGAGTTGCGCGCCAAGGGGCAGGGCGTCGCCATGGCTGGCGACGGCGTCAACGACGCGCCCGCCCTTGCCGCCGCCGATGTCGGCATCGCCATGGGCACCGGCGCCGACGTCGCCATGGAAAGTGCCGGCATCACCCTGGTCAAGGGCGACCTCGGCGGCATCGTCCGCGCCCGCAAGCTCGCCCAGGGCACCATCCGCAACATCAAGGAGAACCTGTTCTTCGCCTTCATCTACAACGTCCTGGGTGTTCCGGTGGCTGCGGGCGTCCTATATCCGGTCCTCGGCACGCTCCTGTCGCCGATGATTGCCGCCGCCGCGATGAGCCTGTCGTCGGTGTCGGTCATTGCCAATGCGCTGCGGCTCAGGGCCATCAAGCTTTGAACCCCGGCCACGAAAAAGGACCTTCCGGATGAACCTGATGAAAAAGATCGTGCTGGCCCTGATGGCCGCGGGCATGCTCGTTGCCGTCGTGCTCGAAACCGCCTCGGCGCAGACCGATCACGGCGGTCACGCCATGGGCATGACCGCTCCCGCCACCGACAGCGCCTCGGCGCAGGCCTACAAGGCGGCGATGGACAAGATGCACCAGGCCATGTCGGCGCTCGAATATTCCGGCGACGCCGACGTTGACTTCGCTCGCGGCATGATCCCGCATCACCAGGCTGCCATCGACATGGCCAAGGTCGTGCTTGAGCACGGCAAGAACCCCGAAATGCGCAAGCTCGCCGAAGAGGTCGTCGCCGCCCAGGAGGCCGAAATCAAGCAGATGGAAGCTTGGCTCGCCGCCAATCCGGCCAAGTAAGGGGAAAACTGCTGCAGCGTCATTGCGGTAGCCAACGGCAAATGGCGCTGTAAGCTGGCGGAAACCGCTGAGGAGACCGCCATGCCATCCACAACCGCGACGTTGCCTTCCGGCGAAGCCGTGCCGGTGCTCGGCCAGGGCACCTGGATGATGGGCGAGGATCGCGGCCGTGCCGCCGACGAGGTGGCAGCGCTGCGGCTCGGGCTCGATCTCGGCGTCACCTTGATCGACACCGCCGAGATGTATGGCAACGGCGGCGCCGAAAAGGTGGTCGGCGAAGCCATCGCCGGCCGCCGCGACGAGGTCTTCCTCGTCTCCAAGGTGCTGCCGTCCAATGCTTCCCGCAACGGCGTCGTCAGGGCTTGCGAGGCGAGCCTCAAGCGCATGCGCACCGATCGCATCGACCTCTATCTGCTGCACTGGCGTGGTGGCGTGCCCTTGGCGGAAACCATTGCCGTGTTCGAGGAGTTGCGCCACTCGGGCAAGATCCGCCACTGGGGCGTCTCGAATTTCGACGCCGACGACATGGAGGAGATGGAGCGCCTGCCGGCAGGCAAGAACGCCCAGGCCAATCAGGTGCTCTACAATCTCGGCCGGCGCGGCATCGAATTCGACTTGGCACCCTGGTGCCGCGACCATGGTGTGCCGATCATGGCCTATTCACCGGTCGAGCAGGGCGCTCTGGCCGACGATGCGGGGCTTCAGGCCATCGCCGCCCGCCACGACGCAACCGCAGCGCAGCTGGCGCTCGCCTGGATCATGGCCCGGCCCGGCGTCATCGCCATCCCCAAGGCCACCCGGCTCGAACATGTCAGGCAGAACGCCGCCGCGCGGGACATTCGTCTCACCCCGCAGGATCTTGCCGAGCTGGACACGCTGTTTCCGCCGCCCGCGCGCAAGCGACCGCTGGAGATGATCTGATCCCGATCAGCCCGCCTTGACCGTGCATATGCCGTTGGCGCCGCCCTTGCCGGTGTAGGAAACGCTTGGCGACCCGTCGGGATTGATGCTCAGAGAGATCGTCACCCCGTGGCCGGTGGCCTCGAAGTAGTTGTCGTTGAACTTCTTCAGCTTGGCTTCCGTGCCGTTGATGTAGATCGGCCCGCCTTCGTCGGCATGCACCTCGATGTTGCCGGGGCAGGTGGCGTTGACGAGCGGTATGCTGGCGCTGGCTACTGTGGCCATGGCCGAAGCGGCAGCAAGAAATACGGCAGTGGCGACTGGCTTGTTCATCTGCATGTCCCCTTAGTGGCGCTGTGCTGCCCGCTACTGTCGCGCCGCGCAATTCATCGCGCAAGTCGGGGTCAGCTCGCCAGCGGCAGGCCCGGGGTTGCGCCGCTTGCGGCGCCGAGGCGTCGCCGCTTGCCTGTCGCAAATCCGTCATCGAATGGCTGTGGCCGGGCGATGCCATAGCCCTGCGCATAGTCGACGCCGATGTCGCGCAGCGCGATGGCGATGTCGTCGTTCTCGACGAACTCGGCGATCGTGCGTTTGCCCGTCACCTCGCCGATGTGCTGGATCATCTCCACCATGGCGCGGTCGATGCGGTCGACGAGCATGTCCTTCACGAAGCCGCCGTCGATCTTGAGATAGTCGACCGGCAGCGCCTTCAGGTAGCTGAACGACGACATGCCCGAGCCGAAATCGTCGAGCGAGAAGCGGCAGCCATGCGCCTGCAGTGACTTGATGAAGCGCGCGGCGCTGTCGAGGTCGGCGATGGCGCTCGTCTCGGTGATCTCGAAGCAGATCGTCGACGGCGCCACGCCGCTGCGCACGAACTGCTCCAGCACGTAGCTGACGAAGCTGTCGTCGCCGAAGCTGGCGCCGGACAGGTTGATGGCGCAGATGGCGATCGGGTTGTCGGGCTGCGTCCGCTTGTGCACGGCCAGCCGCTCGAAGGCGGAGCGAACCATCCAGCGGTCGATCAGCGGCATCAGCCCGTAGCGTTCGGCCGCCGGGATGAAGGCCCCCGGCGGGATCATGTTGTTGTCGGCGTCGGCCAGGCGGATCAGGAGCTCGATATGCGCGCCCGTCGTCTCGTCCGCCTGCAGCGGCACGATCTCCTGCGCGTAGATGCGGAAGCGGTTCTGTTCCAGCGCCTCGCGTAGTCGCTGCACCCAGGCCATTTCGCCCAGGCGATGCTCCAGTTCGAGGTCGCCGATCTGCTGCAGCTGGATGCGGTTGCGGCCCTTGTCCTTGGCCATGTAGCAGGCGATGTCGACGCTGCGCAGCGTCTCCTCCAGCGTCATGCTGGCATCAGACAGGCCGACGACGCCGATGCTGACGCTGGTGCTGAAAGCGCGCCCGGCCCAGACGAAATGCAGCTCTTCCACCGCCTTGCGCAGCCGCTCACCCGTGCCGGCTGCCAGTTCGGCAGGACAGTTCTCCATCAGCACGCCGAACTCGTCGCCGCCGAGCCGCGCCAATAGGTCGCCGGAGCGCAGATTCTGCCGCAGCGCGGTCGATACCTTGCGCAGCAATTCGTCGCCGGCGGCATGCCCGCAAGTGTCGTTGACGATCTTGAACTGGTCGAGGTCGAGATACATCAGCGCATGTGTCGACGGGCGCTTTGCCAGGCCTTCGAGCGAGGCGCTCAGCCGCGTTTCGAATTCGAAGCGATTGGCAAGCGAGGTCAGCGTGTCGTGCCTGGCCTGCCAGGACAGTTGCGCCAGGAATTCCTGCTCCTTGGTCCGGTCGTGGAAGACCAGGACCGCGCCCACCACCCGCTGCTCGACATAGAGCGGGGCGCCGACCAGCGAAATCGCGACGCTCGACAGGTCGGGCCGCACCAATTGCTGCGGCACGCCGCTGCCGTCGATCGCTTCGCCGGAGAGCACCCGCGCCATGAAGCTGCGGTCTTCCTTGTCCGCCTCTTCGTTCATCAGGCGAAACAGCTGGTCGAGCGGTTTGCCCCTGGCATCCGTGCCGCGCCAGTCGAGCAGCCTTTCCGCGGCCTCGTTCATGTAGTCGAGCCTGCCTTCCGCATCGGTGGCCACCACTGCCTGGCCGATCGAGGCCAGCGTGATCTGCGCCCGTTCGCGCTCCGCGTTCAGGGCGTCTTCGAAGGCCTGGCGCTGTTGCAGCAGGTTTCCCGTCCGCCGCATGGCGAGCAGGATCAGGAGGGCGGCGGTGATGACGTTGACGCTGAGCAAAAGGGTGGTGATGGCGCGGGATCCACGCCCGAGCGATTGCGAAAACGCATCCGCCAGCGGTGCCGTTTCCCCGTTGAGGCTCTGGATCTTGCGGCTCCACTCGGCACGCATTTCCGGCGACGCGCGGTTGTTCGAGATGTCCTGATGCATCGCTTCGCCAAGTGCTGCGACCTCGAGGATCTTGGGATCGGCGTCGATCCAGCGCTGCACGGCGTTGGACAGGTAGCTGACGTCCCTGAAATTGCGAAACAGCCAGATCATGCCGGGAATGTCTTCGGGATGGTTGCCGGCGCGCAGGAAGCTGTCGAAGGCCGCGTCATAGTCCGGCACCGGCTGCGCCATGGCCAGCCTGGCTTCGCGGTCGGCCAGCGGCACGGCAATCGCCTGCTGGAACCGGTCGTGGAACCGCGCATCGCCGGTGTTGGCATACATGGCGAGGCTGTAGATGGCGTCCCTCTGGCCCTTCGACCAGGCACTTTCGCCGGCCACATAGGCGCGCACTGCCGAGAGCGTATAGAGGCTGGCACCGGCGATGATGGCTTGCACCAGTACCACGGCTATGAACGGCCACAGCAGCGCAAACAGCCGGAATCTGGATTTGATGTCGCGTAGCCTCGTCACATGCCCCAACGAAACGAACTCGCTCTCGCCTGTAGTTGTTGTCGCGTCCCCAGCGCGAATATTTTGCAAAACGTATATCGGCGGGCTTTAAGAATTCCCTTCACGGCAAGGTTCCAGGTACATTCGAGTACATTGACGTAACGGCAAATGCTTCCAGTATGGGCGCGCCTTGGTTCCGTTGCAGGTCGCAGGATAGTGCCTGTACCGCTGGCCGGCCGTCGGGATAGGCTGTGCAACGTCATGTGTTCGAGGGGAATATGCAGGACCGGACTTTCCTTTGCCCGTTGCAAACCTGCCCCGTCGCGGCGCTGACCAGGGCGCAGCCACTCTGATGGCGCCCGTCATCGTCGACCCGGACAATATCCGCGAGTTCAAGGATGCCGCGAGCTTCTACAGCTGGCTCGCCGGGCACCACGACAAGCAGGACGAAGTCTGGATCAGGGTCCACAAGGTGAGTTCCGGTTTGCCCTCCATCACTCCCAAGGAGGCCATAGACGTCGTGCTGTGCTGGGGCTGGATCGACGGCGTGCGCAAGGGCCTCGACGACACGAGCTTCCTGCAGCGTTATTCGCCGCGCGGCAGGAAAGGCACCTGGAGCCAGATCAACGTCGACAATGTCGCCCGCCTGATTTCAGAGGGCAGGATGACTGAGCATGGCCTCAGGCCTGTCGACGCGGCAAAGGCCGACGGGCGCTGGGACCGCGCCTACAAGTCCGGCAAGGACATGAAGATCCCCGACGATCTCCAGGCCGCCATCGACTCCGAGCCGCTGGCAAGGGCAATGCTCGGCAAGCTCAGCGAGCAAAACCGCTTCGCGCTCGCTTTCCGCACTCACAACATGAAGACCGAGGCCGGCCGCAGGAAGAAGATCGAGGCCTTCGTCGAGATGCTCAAGCGCGGCGAGACGATCTACCCGCAACGGATGAAGTAGGGCTGTCCGGCACGTGGGCCTTGGCTGTCGGCGGCTCTGGGTTTATGCCCGATACAGCCGTAGCGGCTTGGTCGCCTCGCGGCTGACCACGCCCCGCGCCTCGAGGTCCAGCTGGGCCGCCTTCAGCCACCAGCCGGCCTTGTCGCCACCGGGGAACAGCGCCTCCGGCAGCAGCGGCAGCACGCCCGCCTTGGCCTCGGCCACCGTCAGGCCCGGCGCCTCGGCCGGCAGCACGGAAAGCAGCGCATCGCGCATCGCCGTGTATTTGGCCTTGTCGACGCGCACGACATGATCAGGCGAGATCACGTTCCTGATTTCGATCTTCTCAGCTGCCTTGGACATCGAGCTCGCCTTTCACGTAGTCGATATTGGGGCTGCGGAAGCCCATCGCCACCCAGGCCGATAGCAGCCGCCACATGAAGCGGCCGGAATGCTTGGCATAGCTCGGCAGGCTGTCCGTAAACTCGACTCCGGCCCTGCGGTCGGCGGTCATCGTGCGCATTTCTACAGGCGGCTGGTCTTCGGGGCGAAACCGCTTTCTGTAGACGGACAGCCAGTGCCCGCCCTTGAACTCGAGAAACATCGGCGAATTGCAGCATTTGGCCACCACGCGCCGAGTCGGTGCCGTCTGGCTCAGCCGATGTTCGCGCAGCAGCTCCGCACCGTGCACGCAGCGCATCCGGTCCTTGCGGTAGAGCGCGAAATTCGTGCCGCCGTCGCTCTCCAGCACCGGCTCGCCCCCCGGGAGAGCCTCGAAGATCCCGCCTGCCTTCTGGCAGCTCGAGCAATGGCAGGCCGCGCCGACGATCGGGTCGCCGCTCGCTTCGAACGCCACCTGTCCGCATCTGCAGGCGACTCGTCGCATCTCCTTCCCGACACCAGCCATGTCATCACCTCGTCCTTCGATCTCAAATTAGACTGTACCGTCTAGTTTGATTTGTCAATCGGATCGGCCTATCCTGCTGTCGGGACTGCCAACATCAGGGAAGGGCTATCCATGAGCGGTGCGAAAAGTCGCCAGCAACGAACGCGCGACGCCATCGTCTCGGCGGCAGCCGTGCTGTTCCTGAAGAACGGCTTCCTCGGCACCAGCATGGACGAGATCGCGGCGACGGCCGACGTCTCCAAGCAGACGGTCTATGCCCATTTCCAGAGCAAGGAAGCGCTGTTCCTCGATGTGGTCAGGGGCATGACCGGCCTTGCCGGCGACGAGCACCAAAAGCAGGTCGCCGAGCCGCTGGACGACCGTCCCATCGCCGAATACCTGCTCGAATACGCTGAACTCCAGCTGACCATCGTCATGACGCCCAAGCTGATGCAGCTGCGGCGCCTGGTCATCGGCGAAGCCGGGCGCTTTCCCGAACTCGGCAAGGCGCTGCACGCGCTTGGGCCCCAGCGCTCGATCGACCGCCTGTCGCGTGCATTCGAGGGCTATCGCCGGCTCGGCCAGATGCAGGCCGACGACCCCCCGGCCGCGGCCGGCTTCTTCAACTGGCTCATCATGGGCGGTCCGGTCAACGATGCCATGCTGTTGGGCGACGGCGCCATCCTGTCGCCCGAGGCCTGCCGCAGTCATGCAAAGGAAGCCGTCCGCATCTTCCTCGCGGCGTACGGGCCGCGCTAGGTGCGCACGCCGCATGGCACCGGCCTATGGCCGGCACCGGGCAGGGCTCATTGCCCGGGAGCCATCAGGTCGCGCACCAACCTGTCCTTCACCAGCGCGATCATCTCGGCATGCAGTTCGCCGCGTGGCCTTGTGGCCTCGTCGGAACAGATCGGATCGATCTCGCCCACCGACTTCAGCAGATCGGCGGCACCTTCCTTGCATTCCGGCAGGAAGCTGAAATGCGTGGCGCCGGCCACCGTCGCATAGCTGCCCCTCGGCGTCAGCTTCGCCAGCCGGTCGGAGATGACAGCCAGGGGAATGGTCTCTGCATTGCCGAGATTGATGAAGTGCATCGGGATCGCGATCTCCGTCAGGCTCTGCGCGTCATAGGCCTGCGCCAGCCCGGGATCGGCCAGCACAGCCGTCTTGATGCGGTGGTCGAGGTTCGACTGCTCGAAGCGCGTCCGGTCGATGCTGCGCAGGTCGAGCCTGTCGACCGTCACCCGCGCTTCGTCGACGTAGCCGACGCCGCCGGCAAACCAGGCGCAGTCCCATTTCTTGTAGCCGTCGCAATAGCTGGCATAGGCCTCGAGATCGGCGCGTGCGCCGGCAAGCTCCATCGCCGCGGCGCCGCCGAGCGAAAAGCCGACCACGCCGATCCTGTCGGCGTCGATGACGCTGTTCCAGGCTGGGTCCCTGGTCATCGCGTCGATGACGGCCGAAAGGTCGCCCGTGCGCTGCCACAGCTTCGGGGTGTCGGCCGGCGTCGAGAAACCGCTGGTCGTGCCCGGATGGTTGGGACCGGCAACGACGAAGCCCGCCTTGGCCAGCTCGGTGGCGAGCCAGCCCATGGCCTGCACGCGGCTGCCCGAGCCGTGCGACAGCAGCACCAGCGGATGGCGCCCCGGCACCGGCGGCGCGTCGAGCGCGGCCGGCGCGCCCATGAAAACCCTGTTGTCGCCCAGGGTCGTCGGCGTGCCGCCGGCGCCGGCCGGATACCAGACGGTAACGGCAAGGTCGCGGCCGGGCTGGACCAGGGTCACCTCGCGCACGCCGGCCTCAGAGGCAAGGCAGGCGGAAACGAAGCCGATGAGGGCCGGAATTGTGGTGAGTAGCTGGAGCATGACGAACCTCGCTCTTGTTGCGAAAGAAGACGAGCCAGCAATGGCGAAATCGGGCATCCTGATCGTCCTCGATCGCGATTCAGGTCGTGCTCGATCGCGATGCAGGCCATGATCGGTCGTCTTCTCCTCTGGTGGGATTCGCCTTGATCTTCGTGCCCCTGTCCTTCGTCGCCGCGCTTTTGCTGGTCATCCTGCTCGTCGCGGCGCTGCGCGCCCGGGAAACCACCGGCGGCAACACGGCATTCCTCGTCCTCGTCGCCCTCTGCGCCCTGCAGTCGGTCGTCGTCGGCCTGCGCTGGGGCTACCATGTCGAGGCGGCGCGTTATGTCCTGCCGATCCTGGCAGCCAGCCTGCCGCCGTTGGTGCTCTTCAGTTTCCGCACCTTGCTCCAGCGCGACGATGTCCGGAGCGGCCCTATGCGCTGGTTCCACGCCTCGCCGCCGCTGGTCATGACCGCCCTGGTGCTGTTCGTGCCAGCCCTCATCGACGTCGCGCTGATCGTGATCTTCGTCGGCTATGCGCTCGCCGTGCTGAACCTGGGACGCAGCGGTCCCGACGCCCTGGTCGAGGCACGCCTCGACAGCGCGGTCGCCGCCCACCGCGCGCTGGTCATCGCCGCCGCAGCGCTCTGCCTGTCGGCCCTGTTCGACCTCGGCGTGCTGCTCGCCTTCGAATGGTCGATGGGGGCGAACGCCGAGATCATCGCCAGCAACGCCAACATTCTCGGCCTGTTCTTCATCGGCCTGACCGCCTTCGTCGCCTCGCGCGCCCATCCCTCGGCGCCGACCCAGCCCAGCCCGCCCGAGCCGTCGCCCTCCGAGCAGGACCGCGAAATCCTCGACCAGGTCCAGCGCCTGCTCGTCGGCCAGAAGCTCTATCGCGACGACAACCTCACTCTGTCGCGGCTGGCCCGGCGCGCGGGCGCGCCGGCGCGGCAGATCTCGGGCGCCGTCAACCGTCTCGCCGGCAAGAACGTCTCGCAATACATCAACGACATCAGGATCTCTGAGGCCTGCCGCCTGCTCCGCGACACCGACATGTCCGTCACTGCGGCCATGCTCGACGCCGGCTTCCAGACCAAGTCCAACTTCAACCGCGAGTTCCGGCGCGTCACCACGCTCAGCCCGGCCTCCTGGCGCGAACGGAACCGGCCCCAGGCTGCAGCCTGAGGCCGGACGATCTCCAGCGCATCTTTCTCAGCCCCGCAGCCCGGCAAAGAACGCCGCGACCTCGCCCGCCCAGACCTCCGGCACTTCCATCGCCGCGAAATGGCCGCCGCTGGCAAGCTCGGTCCAGCGCACGATGGTGTTGCCTTCCTCGCCGTAGCGGCGGATGGCGACCTCGTCGCGCGCGAACACGGCAACGCCGGTCGGCACGCCCGAATTCGGCTTCGGCGACCACGCTTCGGGATCATGCGCGTTTTCATAGTAAAGCCGGATCGACGAGGCCGCGGTGCCGGTGAACCAGTAGACCAGCACATTGGTCAGGAAGGTGTCCTGCTCGACCGCGTCGGGGCTGTCCCCGAAGCCGGCAAACATGTCGCCCAGCCATGAGATGAGGCCGGCCGGCGAGTCCGTGATGCCATAGGCGAGCGTTTGCGGCCGGCTCGACTGCAACGCGTTGAAGCCGAAGCGCTCAGCCATGAACTGCTGCAGGCGCTGCAAGCGGCTCTTCTCGGCATCGCTGAACGAGGCGATTTCGCTCGGCTCGATCGGGCCGAGTGGAATGAAGCCCATCGTCGCCGCATTGACATGGACGCCGATGACGCGGTCAGGTGCTGCGCGGCCGATGGCAGGCGCAATGATCGCACCCGCATCGCCGCCCTGCACGCCGAAGCGCCGGTAGCCGAGGCGGGACATCAGCTCGAGCATGGAGTTGGCGATGCGGCCGTCGTTCCAGCCGGCCTCGCGCGTCGGGCCGGAGAAGCCGAAGCCGGGCAGCGACGGGATGACGAGATCGAAGCCGGCCGCAGTCAGCGGCCCGATCGCGCCGAGGAACTCGACGAACGAGCTCGGCCAGCCATGCAGCAGGAGCAGCGGCACGGCATCGGCGACTGGCGACTTCACATGCAGGAAATGGATGGTCTGGCCGTCGATCTCGGTGACGAACTGCGGATGGCTGTTGATCGTTGCCTCCTCGGCGCGCCAGTCGAAGCCGTTCCTGAGCCGCTCGATCGCGCGGGTGACGAAACCGGACGCCATGCCGTAGCTCCAGCCCGCGCCTGGTATCTCGTTGGCGAGCCGCGTGTTGGCGAGCCGCGCCTTGAGTTCAGTCAGCTCGGACTCAGGGATGGCGATCTTGAAGGGGATGATGTCAGGCATTGCCGCGTGTCCATCTTGGTTTCGTGCGCGGTCCCGTTCGAACATCGTTCCGATTTCAGGGGGCGTGCACGGGGTTGAAAGTGCATGCTTTCTACCCGGCGGCAGGGCCTCGGGGATTGAAGATTTCCGACAGTTTCAGCCCCGCGCGGCCTGCCCGGGAGTGACGCCCATGATCGCCTTGACCGAGCGGATCATGTGCGGCTGGTCGGCATAACCGAGCGCAAAGGCGACGTCAGCCGCCGGCCGCCCCTGCTGCAGCAGCGCCACCGCCTTCTGGGCGCGCTCGATCTGGGTGAAGGTCTTGTAGGTGACGCCGGTCGTCTTCAAAAAATGCCGCTGCAGCGTACGCTCCGATATCGCCATGGGATGCCCCGAGACGATCGACGCGACCACCCGGTTGTCCTCGACGATACAGTTGCGCACCAGCTTGCGCACGAAGCCGTCGACCGTGTCGAATGTCGGGATCTCCAGCACGTCGGCCCCGAGCCGGAAGCGGTCTTTGCCGATCAAAGGCAGCACCACCCCCTGGTCGCGCATCAATTCGCCCGGCATCAGCGGCATGAAGCTGCTCGGCTTGAAGGCAATCGCCAGGATCTCGTCGCCGGCGGCATAGTCGTGGGTCACGGCGGCGGTGGTCAGCCCGGTGCGCAGGACGGTGGTCGTGTCGGCATTCCTGAAAATGACCACGTCCCAGCAACCGTCCGGCTGCATCCGCATCGAGCCGCCGGTGGCAAACCTGGTCCGCGTCACCGCCTCGACATGCGGCGACGACCACCCCTCCAGTGTCACGACCTCATGCATCTTTGCCGCCAGTCCGCCCGCAAGCGCAGTGTCGCCGGAGTTGGAGGGGGATGCAATGGCACTCAGGTAGGAGGCCACGATCAGCCAGGCAGGCGCCCGCGAAACAACGTGGTGCCGTCGCTCAGGCGTGATCGCGAGATGTCAAGAAATCCGGCCTCGGTCATCCACGAGCGATACTGGCCTTCAGTGTACGCCTCGCCGTGCCGGTAGAGGTTCAGGAAGGTGAGGTTCAGAAAGACGCCCTCCGGCGGGCCAAGGCGGTCGTCATCGACGACACCCCACCCCGCAATTGCGATCTCGCCTCCGGGTGCGAGGCAACGCGCCGCGTTCAGGATCGAACTGCGCGCCTGCTCCGGCGGCAGCACCTGGATGACGGCCTTCAGGATCGCCAGATCGTGCCGGCCGATCGATGGCGCGACGGTGATGTCGCCTTCTTCGACAACGACGTCGTCGGCACCGTATTCCGACAGGATGGCCGGCGCGACGGCTGCGACCGTCGGCAGTTCCATCAGCGTCGCCGCAATCTGCGGCCGCCGCTCGCGCAGGCCGACGAGGATGGTGCCTGCGCCGCCACCGATGTCGATCACCGAACCGACCGCCTCAAGGTCGATCGCCTGGGCCAGCTGTCGGCCGAAAATCACCCCGCCCGGTGCGAGCATGCGGCTGAAGGCCGCCGCGGACTCGAGGTCCGCTTCGGAAAAGTCGTGCAGCGCGGCCGGCCGGTTCTGTCGCAGCGAATCCGCGGTCAAGAGGTCAGCACCCCAGAGCTCGCGCAGCAGCGCATGATCGCCGCCGCGATAGGTCGGCTTGGACGCGTCGAGGAAGGCCGACGCTTCGGCTCCGTTGCGAAACTGGCCATCCTCGACGTCGAGCAGACCGATGCTGGCGAGCGCGTAGAGCAGCCGCGACAGACGGTCGGGCGCGACGTCGAGCGCGGCCCCGAGGCTGTGTGCAGTCGCCGCGCCGCCACCGAGCCGGGTGAAGATGCCAAGCTCCAGCCCGGCGCGAAGTGCCAAGGCGGGGGGCACAGCCGCGATCAGCTTGTCGATCCGCTCGGAATCCACCATGCCACGTCCCCTTCCGCGATCCAGGCCCGACTTTGAAGCAGTTCGCAAGATCGGAAGCAACCGGGCGGGCAAGTACGGCCGCGCTACTTCTCTCGCTTTTCGATCTTCAGGTTTGGCAGGTCGGGTCGCCTGGATTTCACCCCGGCCTCCTTCAAGGCGGTGTATCCCACCTTTTTGAGCAGCTTTTCTGTCTTGGCGCGCTCCTTGTCGAGGGCGCTCTCACCTTTGACCTTGGGCATCCGTCCTCCATCTGGTTCGTTCGCCGGCAAACAGGATTGCCAGCGCGCGCGATGTCAGCATTGAGGCCGCGGCAGCGATGACGTCAATGGCCGACATCAGGCGCATTGCCGAACTGGCCTGGAGCTGCCGGCCCGTAGGCGGCCTGTCAGTGCATACTAAGGCAAGTGCCTTAATTTCCTTGACAGGCATCGCCGGCCTGCATTACTAAGGCATATGCCTTACCATTCTACCCCCCTCGACCTCGCCTTTCACGCCCTCAGCGACCCGACCCGCCGCGCGGTGGTGTCGCGGCTGGCCGAGGGCGAGGTGCCGGTCAGCGCGCTCGCCGAACCTTTCGACATGGCGCTGCCCTCCTTCGCCCAGCATCTCAGGGTGCTGGAGGCGTGCGGGCTGATCGTCAGCGAGAAACGCGGGCGCAGCCGCTGGTGCAAGCTGGTGCCGGCGCGCTTCGACGAGGCGGCGGACTGGATGGAAGCGGAGCGCCGGCGCTGGGCCGAGCGGCTGGATCGGCTGGAAGTCTACCTGGACAAGACGGAAAGAGGATGAAGCACATGGCAAACCTGTTTGAGACCTGGTCGCTCGATCGCGAGATCGTGCTGGTCAAGCTGCTCAACCACCCACGCGACAAGGTCTTTGCCGCCTGGATGGACCCCAAGGCGCTGGCTGAATGGTACGGCCCCGCCGGCCTGAGCATCGAAAACCACGAGGCCGACATCCGCGAGGGCGGGGTCTGGCGCTTCGACATGGTGGGCGTGTTCGAGGGCAAGCAGCAGCGTTTCCCCAACCTCATGCGCTTTCTGGAGATCGTGCCCAACGAGCGCATCGTGATCGACTATGGTACGCCCGAGCCCAACGACCCCGACCGCTTCCGCGTCACGGTGACGTTCGACGAGCAGAGCGACGGCAAGACGGTGCTGACCATGCGCCAGCTCCACCCCAGCGCCAAGCGGCGTCAGGTGGTCATCGGCTTCGGCGCGGTCGAATACGGGCTACAGACGCTGGACGGCCTCGCCGCCTGGCTGGACCGCTGAGTGCTTGGGGGGGGCGGCGGTGGTCAGGTGTGCAGCACGGCGGTCGTATCGCCGTTCCTGAAAATGACCACGTCCCAGCAGCCATCCGGCTGCATCCGCATCGAGCCGCCGGCGGCAAACCTGGTGCGCGTCACCGGCGCGACAAACGGCGACCCCTCTAGTGTCACGACCTCATGCATCTCTGCCCGCGCGGGCAGTGTCGCCGGTGTTGCGGGGGATGCAATAGTGGGAGGCGGGGTTGAAACCCTTCTCCCGCGAAGTCGAAGTGTAATGTGTTGCATTACGCATTACGTTAGCATATATCCTGCGCATGGCTCAAAAATCACTTCCTGCTCATCCGGGCTCCTATGTTCGTGAAAATATCCTCAATCCCCGTAAGGTCACGGTCACTGAGGCGGCGAAGTTAGTCGGCATCAGTCGTCCAGGTCTGTCGAACTTTTTGAACGGAAAAGTGTCGGCCACGTCAGATATGGCAGCTCGCCTCGAGCGCGCCTTCGGAGTTTCCGCTAAGACCATTCTCGACTTGCAAGCTGCATACGACGCGCGTGCGGGAAAGTCAGAGGATGCAGCTCAGAAGGCGCGCGCTTACGTACCGCCATTTCTGAACGTGCAGGCCAACGAGATCGTGAGATGGTTCACGACTACAATTCTCGCGCGCACAAAGCTCTCGGTTCTGTTGCGAATGCTCGTTCACTCGACGGGCCACGATCTTCAGAAGGTGGACTTCCCTGGCAACGACGACGCCGAACGTCCCGGCTGGGATGGCTTCATCGAGGCCAATTCCGGCACCCCTTGGATACCTTCCGGCAGCTCCGGCTGGGAGTTCGGTGTCACAGCAGATATCAACGGTAAGGCGGACGGCGATTTCGCAAAGAGCGTGAGAGCGACAAAGGTCCGTGGCAATATCACGTTCGTCTTTGTTACTCCGCGGCGGTGGCCGGGCAAAGCGGCTTGGGTCGCTGCAATGAAGGCGAAGAAGATCTGGAAAGATGTTCGCGCCTACGACGTCAGTGATCTCGAGCAGTGGATGGAGCAATCACTCGCAGCGCAGACATGGTTTGCGAACCAGACGGACCGTCCCTCTGGCGGCGTCAGAACGCTAGAGCGTTGCTGGGATGATTGGGCAAATGTGGCGGCTCCAGTCCTTCACCCTTCACTCTTCACTACCGCGAACGAGGTATGGGGCGGCCGGGTCAAATCCTTCCTGGCGAAGGGCGGCTCTGATCCTCTAGTAATTGCGGCTGACTCAGTCGAAGAAGCACTTGCTTTCCTCAGTCAGGTCTTAGCTACCGCCGAGCTTGAGCAACATAAAGACCGGGTGTTGGTGTTTGACCAGCCGGGTGTGCTGCCGAAGCTTGCCCAGGGCACCACCGATTTCATTGCGGTCGCTCATACACGGGATGTGGAGCGCGAATTTGGACCCTACAGCTCATCGTTGCGAAAAATCGTTGTCTACCCCCGCAACGCCACCAGTGCGGAACCCGGCATAGTGTTGGAGCCTCTCGGCTACGAGGCGTTCACCAAAGCGCTGGAAGCGATGGGCAAAACCCGCGATGAAATAGGAGTGCTGACAAACGCCTCGGGCCGTTCGTTGACCGTCCTTCGGCGTCAACTGTCGAACATTCCGGCAATCCGTACACCAGGTTGGGCTGCCGACCACCAAGTGTCATCCGGGCTTGCTCAGTTTGTCCTTGTCGGTGCATGGGATGCCCAGAACGTAGCGGATCAGACTGCTCTGTCCCTTTTGGCGGAAGACGCCCCGTTCGAGGTTCTCGAAAAGCGCATTCTTGAGTTGTTGCGGCTTAATGACTCTCCGGTTTGGTCGATTGGCGAGTATCGCGGTGTGATATCAAAAATCGACTCTCTCTTCGCAATTGCGGGGACGATGACCAAGGCGGACCTCAACCGTTTTCTCGACGTCGCGAGGATCGTTCTGGGTGAAGATGATCCGGCCCTCGATCTGCCCGAGGCAGATCGTTGGGCAGCGGCCATACACGGTAAACGGCGTGAATTCTCTGGGGCGGTCCGCGAAGGCATTTCCGAGACTTTGGTTTTGCTGGCTGTGCATGGCAAGAATCTATTCGGCAAGCGCCTCGGTTTCGACGGCGAACTTGAGGCCGCGAGGCTCGTGCGCGACCTTCTTGAGCCCATTAACACTAGGAAGTTGGAAGCGAACGAACGCGACCTTCCGCTTTATGCAGAGGCCGCTCCCGGCGAGTTCCTCGATATCATCGAGCGCGATCTGCGCGCAGAGAAGCCAGAGGTGTTAGGCTTGCTGAGACCTGTCGACACAGGGTTCTTTGGTTCGTGCCCGCGTACAGGATTGCTTTGGGCACTTGAAGGGCTTGCATGGAACCCATCGACCTTTCCTCGCGTCGTAAAGATTCTGGCTCAGCTTTCTGAGGTAGAGATCAACGACAATTGGGCAAACAAGCCCATCGCATCACTGGACTCCATATTCCGTGCATGGATGCCCCAGACGGCAGTGGATCACGAGACGCGTTTGAAGGCGATCCGGATGCTTCTGGAGAAGTACCCGGCCATCGGCTGGAAGGTTTGTCTCCAGCAGTTCGGTGATTATGGAAACCGCGTCGGCGACTACAGTCACAAGCCGAAATGGCGCCCTGACGGCTACGGCTTCGGGGAGCCGTTCGAGATATGGGGTCCGATCCAAGCGTTCGTCAAGGAAATGGTGAAGATCGCTCTTACCATGCCGTCCTACACCGCCGAGATGTTGTGCGACCTTGTCTCAAGGCTGCATGCACTCACGTCTGATGATCAGGAGCGGGTCTGGAAGATCATCGGCGAATGGCACAATGTGGGTGCTTCTGATGAGGATGTTGCGAGGGTACGCGAGAAAATTCGTGTGACTGTTCTTTCTCGTCGGGGCCGTAGGAGGGCTGATGAGGAAGGTCAGGCTAGCCTGACCAAGAAAGCCAAGATGGTCTATGCCGCGATGCAGCCCAAGGACATAGTGAACAAGCATGAGTGGCTGTTTCGTCAGGGCTGGGTTGAGGAATCTGCGGACGAACTCGCAGAAAACGAGATGGACTTTCAGGCGCGCGAGCGACGTATCGAAAAGCTCCGTGTCGAAGCATTGACGGATATTGTTCGAGAACGAGGTGTTCCGGGTATTTTTGAAATCGCCGAAAAAGGAAGTTCTCAGCGCCAGATCGGCGCGCATGTGGCGTCCGGCATCCTCGGTGACGAGCAGGTCGAGGACATGATTCTGCAATGCCTGCGTCCAGGGAATGACGTGGGACGCAACGGCATCGTTGCGGGGGCGCTCTGGACTTTGGACGGCGATCGACGCTCGGCGATCTATGCCAGCCTGCGGGGCAAGATCACCGAAGAGGAATCACTCTCTCTTTTGCTCCTCTCACCTTACCGCGCATCGACTTGGGAGCTAGTGGACCAATTGTCGACGGAAGTGTGCACTCGTTACTGGAGCGAAGTAATCCCGCAGTATGTGTTCGACTCACCTGAGGAGAACAACGAGAGTATTCGCCGCCTTCTTATCGTCGGCAGGCCTAGGGCGGCCTTTGCCTCGGTGCATTTCGAACTCGAAGAAGTACGCCCACCCCTTCTTGTGCAGATGCTGACTGCCATGTCCAAGAATGGGAACGACAAGTCCGGCGAGTACCGGGTGAACGACTACGACGTACAGCGCGCCTTCCAACTGCTCAATTGCAACCCGGATGTCTCTTCAGACGACAAGGCCGGACTTGAGTTCGCATACCTCGACATTCTGGCTCGTTCTTTTCGAGGGCAAAAGGGGCACCACATTCCAAATCTGGAGCGCTACATCGAGGAGCACCCCGAGATGTTCGTGCAGGCGGTCGTGTGGGCGTATAAGCGCAATGACCGTGGCGAGGATCCGCCCGAGTTCCGCGTTACCAAAGAGCACGAGCACCTGGGAAAGCGTGGGTACCGCCTCCTTGAAGCACTTGAGCGTATCCCCGGTCAGGATAAGGCGACCGAACCAGAACAGCGTGAAAAGCTCGCGGAGTGGGTTGCAGCTGTAAGGAAGTCTTGCGCTGAACTCGACCGAGCGGAAATCGCGGACTTGTGCCTCGGCAAGCTCCTTTCCAACGCGCCTGTAGGCAGGGATGGTGTATGGCCGAACGAGGTTGTTCGAGATGTAATGGAGGACTTGCAGTCCGAGGACCTCACCAATGGCGCTCGGACTGGCCTGTACAACTCGCGCGGCGTCCATTGGCGTGGTGAAGGTGGCGGCCAGGAGCGGGAACTCGCGGACAAATATCGCAACTGGGCTGACGCCTTGCAGTTCACGCATCCCTTTGTGTCGTCGTCGCTACTTATGTCGATGGTCAAAACGTATGAGCGGGAAGCCGAACAACACGACACCGAAGCCGGAATACGACGGCGATTGAGGCATTAGCTGCCGCTGCCTAGCTCCCCGCCAGCCCCTTCAGCCTGTACAGCGCGTCCAGCGCTTCGCGCGGGGTCATCTCGTCGGGGCTCAGACCCTCCAGTGCCTTGCTCAGCGCGTCATTGGCGACGGGCTTGGCCGCCTCGCGTTTCACCGCGACCGAAAACAGCGGCAGGTCGTCGACGAGCCGGTTGGCCTTGCCTGAGGTTTCGCCCTCTTCGAGCTGGTGCAGCACCTCCTTGGCGCGCGCCACCACCGCGTCGGGCAGGCCGGCGAGGCGGGCCACCTGCACGCCATAGGAGCGGTCGGCGGCACCCTTGCCGACCTCGTGCAGGAACACCACTTCGCCTTCCCACTCCTTCACCCGCATCGTCACATTGTGCAGGCGTTCGAGCTTGCCCGACAGCGCGGTCAGCTCGTGGAAATGGGTGGCGAAGACGGCGCGGCAGCGGTTCTTCTCGTGCAGATATTCGACCGCCGCCCAGGCGATCGACAGGCCGTCGAAGGTGGCCGTGCCACGGCCGATCTCGTCGAGGATGACCAGCGACCGTTCGCTCGCCTGGTTGAGGATTGCGGCGGTCTCGACCATCTCGACCATGAAGGTCGAGCGCCCGCGCGCCAGGTCGTCGGAGGCGCCGACGCGGGAGAACAGCCGATCCACGACGCCGACATGGGCGCTCTCAGCCGGCACGAACGAACCCATCTGGGCGAGGATGGCAATCAGCGCGTTCTGGCGCAGGAAGGTCGACTTGCCGCCCATGTTCGGGCCGGTGAGCAGCCAGATCGCGCCGTTGCGGCCCGTTTGGGACGGCGACAGGTCGCAGTCATTGGCCACGAAGGGTGCTGAAGCCGTCCGCCTGAGCGACTGCTCGACCACCGGGTGGCGTCCGCCGGTCACCTCGAAGGCAAGGCTGAGATCGACCTGCGGCCGGCACCAGGCTTCGGAAGCGGCCAGCATCGCCAGGGCTGCCGAAACGTCCAGCACCGACAGTGCGTCCGCCCCGGCGCGGATCGCCTGCGCGTGGTTCACCGCTTCGCCGACCAGCTGGTCGAAGGCGGCGAGCTCGATGGTCAGCGCCCGGTCGGCGGCGTTGGCGATCTTGGTCTCGAGGCCTGCGAGTTCTGTCGTGGTGAAGCGCATCGCGCTCGCCATCGTCTGGCGGTGGATGAAGCGCGCCTTGGCCTCGTCGGTGCCGTTCAGCGCCGCCTGGTGGTTGGCCGTCACCTCGATGTAGTAGCCGAGCACGTTGTTGTGCCGGATCTTCAGCGAGCGGATGCCCGTCTCCTCGATCAGGTCGCGCTCCATGCTGGCGATCACCCGGCGCGACTGGTCGCGCAGCGCCCGCATCTCGTCGAGCTCGCCATGGTAGCTCGCGCGGACGAATCCGCCATCGCGCTTGAGCAGCGGCAGCTCCTCGCCGAGTGCGGCATCGATATGTCCGGCGAAGTCGATGGGCAGCGCGGCGATCGCCGCCATCGCCTTGCGCAACTCCTCCGGCAGCGGTGCTTCGCCGAACAGCCCGGCAATGGTCGTTGCTGCGGCAAAGCCCGCGCGCAGGGCGCCGAGATCGCGCGGCCCGCCGCGGTTGAGTGCCAGCCGCGACAATGCCCGCGGCATGTCGGCGACGCCCTTGAGGCTGAGCCTGAGCGCCTCGGTCAGCCTGGTCTCGCCCATGAAGAACGACACCGCGTCGAGCCGCGCTGTGATCGCGTTCGGATCGGTCAGCGGCGACATCAGCCGGTCGGCCAGCAGTCGCGCACCGCCGCCCGTCACCGTGCGGTCGACCGCCCGGAACAGCGAGCCGTCGCGGCCGCCCGAAAGCGTGCGCAGCAATTCGAGATTGGCCCGCGTCGCCGGGTCGATGAACAGCGTCGAGCCTTCCTGCTCGCGCTCGGGGTGCGACAGCGGCGGCCGCTCGGCCTTCTGGGTCTTTTCGACATAGGCGATCGCGCCCGAGATCGCCGACAGCTCGGCGCGGGAGAACGCGCCAAAACTGTCCGGCGTCGCCACCTCGTAGAAGCGCGCGATGCGCTGCGGCGCCGAGGTGGAATCGAACAGGCTCGGCGGCTGCGGGCTGGCGATGCGGCCGACCAGGTCGAACACCGGCTTGAGCTCCTCGTCATGGAACGCCGGCTCGGCGACGATCAGCTCGCGCGGGTCGATGCGGAAGATGTCGGCGGCGAGCCGCTCCGGCGTCGTTTCGGCCACGCGGAAGACGCCGGTCGAGATCTCGATCCAGGCGAGTGCCAGGCTGGCTTCGCCGGCCCCCTTGACCCGCCCCAGCGCCATCAGGAAATTCGATTCCTGCGGCGCCAGCAGCTTGTCTTCGGTGATGGTGCCCGGCGTCACCAGGCGCACCACGTCGCGCTTGACCACCGATTTCGAGCCGCGCTTCTTGGCTTCGGCCGGGTCCTCGATCTGCTCGCACACCGCGACCCGGTAGCCGAGGCCGATCAGCTTCTGCAGGTAGTCGTCCGCCGCATGGATCGGCACCCCGCACATCGGGATGTCCTGCCCCTGGTGTTTTCCGCGCTTGGTCAGCACGATGCCCAGCGCCCGCGACGCCTTCTCCGCGTCGTCGAAGAACAGCTCGTAGAAGTCGCCCATGCGGTAGAACAGCAGCGAATCCGGGTTCGCCGCCTTGATCTCGATGAACTGCTCCATCATCGGCGTCGGCGCGGCATGCACCGGGGCGTCGGCCCGGGTTTGCCCCCCGGCTTCCCCAAAGTCAGCTTCCGCGTTGATGGTCGGTCGGTCGTTCACGCCAGGGCCTGCGAAAAAATGAAATCCACCCCTCTGCTTGGCGGTTTACAGCGCCGATGTGTAGCCTTAATCCGGAACGCTCCACAAAAAGAATATTTCAAAGGGACAGGGACGCTTCTCATCATGGCCGCCAACAAGAAAACCGACAATACCGGCCCCTCCGTCAGCGCCGAAGAGGCGCTCGAATTCCACGCCATGGGCCGGCCCGGCAAGCTCGAGGTCGTGCCGACCAAGCCGATGGCCACCCAGCGTGACCTCAGCCTCGCCTATTCGCCCGGCGTCGCCGTTCCGGTGAAGGCCATCGCCGAGGACCCCTCCCGCGCCTTCGACTACACCACCCGCGGCAACATGGTCGCCGTCATCTCCAACGGCACCGCGATCCTCGGCCTCGGCAATCTCGGCGCGCTTGCCTCCAAGCCCGTCATGGAAGGCAAGGCGGTGCTGTTCAAGCGCTTCGCCGACGTAGATTCCATCGACCTCGAGGTCGACACCGAGGATGCCGAAGAATTCATCAACTGCGTGCGTTTCCTCGGCCCGTCCTTCGGCGGCATCAACCTCGAGGACATCAAGGCGCCCGAGTGCTTCATCATCGAGCAGCGCCTGCGCGAGCTGATGGACATCCCCGTCTTCCATGACGACCAGCACGGCACCGCCATCATCGCCGCCGCCGGCCTGATCAACGCGCTGGAAATCACCGGCCGCGACATGAAGACCACCCGCCTGGTCTGCAACGGCGCCGGCTCCGCTGGCATTGCCTGCATCGAGCTCATCAAGGCGATGGGCTTCGCGCCCGAGAACGTCATCTTGTGCGACACCAAGGGCGTGGTCTACCAGGGCCGCACCGAAGGCATGAACCAGTGGAAGTCGGCCCATGCGACCAAGACCGAGCGGCGCAGCCTGGCCGATGCCATGGATGGCGCCGACGTCTTCTTCGGCCTCTCCGCCAAGGGCGCGCTGACCCCGGCCATGGTCCAGTCCATGGCCAAGAACCCGATCATCTTCGCCATGGCCAATCCCGATCCGGAGATCACGCCCGAGGAGGTCGCCGAGATCCGCACCGACGCCATCATGGCCACCGGCCGTTCGGACTACCCGAACCAGGTCAACAACGTGCTCGGCTTCCCCTACATCTTCCGCGGCGCGCTCGACGTGCGCGCCACCACCATCGACGACAACATGAAGGTCGCCGCAGCCAACGCCCTGGCCGAACTCGCCCGCCAGGACGTGCCCGACGACGTCGCCGCCGCCTATCAGGGCAACCGGCCGAAATTCGGCCCCAACTACATCATCCCGGTGCCGTTCGACCCGCGCCTGATCTCGGCCATCCCGGTCGCCGTCGCCAAGGCGGCCATGGAATCGGGCGTCGCGCGCAGGCCGATCCTCGATCTCGCCAAATATGCCGACGAGCTTTCCGCCCGCCGCGACCCGATCGCCTCCACGCTCCAGCGCATCTACGACCGCGTCCGGCGCCAACCCAAGCGCGTCGTCTTCGCCGAGGGCGAGGAGGAGCAGGTGATGCGGGCGGCTGTCTCCTACGTCAACCAGAAGCTCGGCACCGCCATCCTGCTCGGCCGCGACGACGTCATCAAGGAAAACGCGAGGCAAGCTGGCATCGACCTCAACAAGCCGGGCCTCGAGATCATCAATGCGCGCCTGTCGCGCCGCAACGCCATCTATGCCGACTTCCTCTACGAGCGCCTGCAGCGCAAGGGCTACCTGCTGCGCGACTGCCAGCGCCTGATCAACAACGACCGCAACCACTTCGCCGCCTGCATGGTGGCGCTCGGCGATGCCGACGGCGTCGTCACCGGCGTCACCCGCAACTACTCGACCGTGCTCGAGGACGTCCGCCGCGTCATCGACGCCAAGCCCGGCCACCGCGTCATCGGCGTGTCGATCGTGCTCGCCCGCGGCCGCACCGTCATCGTCGCCGACACCGCCGTCCACGACATGCCCAACGCCGAGCAGATCGCCGACATCGCCGAGGAAGCGGCCCACTTTGCCCGCCGCATGGGCTACGAGCCGCGCGTGGCCATGCTTGCCTACTCGACCTTCGGCCACCCCGCCGGCGAGCGCTCCGAGCGTGTCCAGGAGGCGGTCAAGATCCTCGACAAGCGCCGCGTCGATTTCGAATATGACGGCGAAATGGCGGCCGACGTCGCCCTCAACCACCGCCTGATGCAGCAGCAATACCCCTTCTGCCGCCTCTCCGGTGCTGCCAACGTGCTGGTCATGCCGGCGTTCCACTCGGCGGCCATCTCGACCAAGATGCTGCAGGAACTCGGCGGCTCCACCGTCATCGGCCCGCTTCTCGTCGGCCTCAACAAGCCGGTCCAGATCGTCCCGCTCAACGCCAAGGACTCCGACATCGTCAACATGGCGGCGATTGCGGCGTACAACGCGGGGACTTGAGAGGGCGGTTCGCGAAGCGAACGAAAAGCCCCAAAATGGGCTTTTCGAGCGCCTCAAGGCCCGGAGCCGTAGCGAAGGGCATAGCGCTGCCGCCTTCCTTGCGCCGCTAGCCGAATGGGCGAAGGCGCCGAAGCTGCTGATCTCCCTCCTTGTGGGGGAGATGCCCGGCAGGGCAGAGGGGGGTGCGAAGGATCGCGAGGCTCCGGTTTTCCGTAGCGCGGCGTTGTGGGTGTAGCTAAGTTGCTCCCAGCAAAAGTAATTCATTGATCATTGAAGAGCTGCGATTAAGCCCTGTACATTGTCGGAAATTACCAAAGGAATTCGAAGTTCCAAAGCCGCACGTCGAGCGGCCACTAGAGAATAATCCTGTTGTTGACGGAGTTCGTCGATTGAACGCATTGGCCGCTTCCGCTGAGAATCTGATTGCCGTCGTTGCCAGATCCTTTCTGGCTCTTCAGTGAGCACAACAATCCGCGATGCACCGATCAGTCGAAACACCCTCGGCTCTACCTTTACCAGGCCAGCTGGCGTATCAATGATGGCATGTCCGTCTAATACAACTAGCCCGCTGTCCGGCACCGCGCGATGAAATCCGTCAATCAGCAAGGTTTGGTTGTCGTCAATGTTGGCCTCCCTCAAAGTGTCGTGGTCTACAAATTTTTGCTGCCGCAGCTCGTGTTCAGCTTTGATTAGCGTGCTAGCTTGTAAGTGTGTGAACGTAAGAGACTTTTGAGCGCGCGCTAGCGCCGACGATTTCCCAACGCCGGAAATGCCTACAACCGCTACTATTCGGCGATTTTTCATGGGGTGAAGCCAAGATCGATACGCTCTAACAATATGCCAAGCTTCTCGGAAGAAATTTGGTAAATTGATTGGGGCGGATGTCCTCCAATTATCTGCATAGATTTGAGCTGTTTCAAATCGATGATCGGTTCGATGTAGGCTGCCAGAGTGTAGTTTATTACCTTAACGGGTGAGCTACTGGACGCTTGCCAATTTTCTAGGTCTTGCTCGCTATAAACTGACCGCCCACCTGTCATTTGCAGCAAGTCTCTTGTCGAGTACGCGAGTTTCACATCTTCCAAAATTCCGAGAGCGGACATGGCCTGGGATGGAGGCGATTGCGACTTACCTTTGTAAAAGAACAGAAGCGAACCGGGCCTACCGAGATTGGAAGGGGCCCGGCATAGATAGACTTTCCGGATGGTATTGCCGGGGCGGCGGGGCCCATTGCCGCGGCCTTGTCGGTCGAAGAGATCGAGTTGAGGTTGTTGCCGAAGGTCGGGGTAAAGTACGTCGTGGTAACTCTCCTTGATGGGAATGCCAAACGCAGTCGTATCTGGTGTTAAGATGAAACGTGGATAGTTTAAGCGGTGCCACTCGAATGCGCTTGCAACCTCGCTAGAGCCCGATGACGATGACGAAAATCGCTTTTCATAAATGCGCTCGGTGTCCGGCTTGGTGTGGGTATGCTTGAAACCAAAATACTCAAGAAGGTCTATTAGGGATGTTTGTCCTTCATAGGTTGTTATGTAGATAAGATCATACTTGTTGCGCTGAGCGAACCAGAACGCCTTCTTTAAAAGAAGCTCGCCGATTTTGACGCCTCGCTTTTCAGGGCGAACTTTAAACGTACAGATTTTAAGGATTTTGTTGAGTTTTTGCGTTGCGTCCGTGTCTGCACTCGTCTCGTCTTTGCGGACAAGAAGGCCGGCGATTCCATCGTCTTCTACTATCCAGCAGGGGCGCCGATGCTTTACGCACTTGTCTCTCCACCAGCTGTCGAAGCCGTCATAGTCCTCACGTAGGCTATCAAAGATGGTGTCTGCCAAGGGGATGGAATGAGCTTGGACCTCTTCGACAAAGCGGACTGGGGCTTCGACCGGCTCGAACGTTGTTCGAAGCAGTTGAACTGCGTCAGCTACATAGAGAACCCGGCGTCCGATTTCGGCCGAATGACGCCTTGCACGGTCATGCAATCCCCTGTCTTGCGTGACTAGAAAATCTGCGGCCCCGATGAGTAGTGCATGCAACAGCGTTGCATCTACAACATCGTTCGGCCTGGCTAGTCGTCCGAACGCGGCTTCTAGGTCTGTGGGAGTTATCCCGCGAACCTTAGACAGTTTTTGAAACTTACTCAGCTTGCTGAGCGAAATCCGGCGTCTTTCTAGGTTGCTATCTCGTCCGATGTCATCGCGAGCCGCTTCGTGGACGAAGATGTCGACCTTGTGTTTTGCCGCGAGGTTTGTGAGCGCCGAAAAAGCAGGCTCTACGGTTCGATTGTCTTCTAGGTAAATTATGACGTTCGTATCAATTAGATATGTTTGTGTGCTCATTTTGGAGCGCCATTTGAAGGTTAGGCTTCGCGTATAAAAAGGATTGTGGAGCCTTAAACCCAAATCGCTCCTTTAGCTCAATGAGATTAAGTGGGTGGGAAAACCGCCGCACGTTGGAAATATTTAATGCGTAACCTTCAGAAAGTCCACCAAAGTAAGCATCAAAGTCCAGCTTACGGATAGATGCCGACTTGCCATGTCGCCGCCAAAGCGTAGCAAGTGGAAGCCGCTCAACATCGGTAATCTCAGCTGCGCCGACCAAAGCGCGAACGGGCGACGTCGAATAGATGTACGCGGTCGCACCTTGTCCTACCGACAATGGAAACCGCCTTCGCAATTCGACAGTTTTGACGCCTTCAAGGATTTTGTCTGAGTATGCAGGTTTAATACTAAGGATTACATCTCGGCGGAGAGGGCGGTCATCACCGAAGATTGGCAGAAGGTACTGGTCGTCGTTGTCGATACGGGCGCCGGTTATCTGCTGGAGTGCTTCTGCAGCGAAGCCGATATCCGAAGGAAAGGCCGCATCAATCCTCAGGCGCGCTCCGAGCGCCTCTACATACCTTTGTAGCGAAGAAATCTGGACGTCGCCACGCTGTTCGATCTTCGAGATGGCGGCCTGGCCTACGCTTAGGCGCTCCGCCATTTGCAGCTGCGTCAGCCCCACAGCCTGCCTTAGTGCCTTCAGTGAGAGCCCGACAACACGGCCCGCGTCTCCATCGCCAATGCGGACTGCTTCAACGATTTTTCGGTCAGGTTGCATGCGCTATGTCGACTTTGTTAGAATCAGATGACGGGACAACTATTCCTCGCAGGGAATAATTTGGCTTGCAAGGGCAGCGCTCTATGTTGCGGCCTTTGAAACCCAAGATAGCGGCCAGCCTCCTGTCACCATCTGTCAGTAATCATCGTGGAGAAACCGCCCCTGTTTTTCCACGCCCTCTCCACCTCCCGTACAATCCCCTCAGTTCCTCCCGCGGGAACGCCGGTCGCGACGGTGACATGCGGGGAGGAGTCGGCGCCTCCGGCATTGGGCTGACGTAGCCTGTTGCCCGGGGAGGTTCCGTCCGAGGGTTCCCCTCCGGGTACTACGGCCCGGGTGCGCTGGACGATGCGCTAGTGGGGCAGGGCGAAAATGCCCGTGCTTCGAGAAGCGGAACGGGCGGAGACAGAAATCGCCGGCGGGGCGCGGGTTCGCGCCACTAACTAACATTCGGCAGGCACGGCCCCGCGCCCCGCTTCCCGGATTTTTCACAAGCAATGGCCAGGCGCGAAAGCGAGCGTGGCGAGGGAGGAGTGCGAAATGTTGGAAAATAGCATTCCTTCGCGCCCCCCTCTGGCCTGCCGGCCATCTCCCCCACAGGTGGGGAGATCAGCCGTTATTGCGACCTTCGCCAACCTTCTACCTCTCAAGCTGAGCGAGACGGCCGACGCTGCCAATCTCCCCACCTGTGGGGGAGATGGCCGGCAGGCCAGAGGGGGGCAACGTAGGGCGCGACGGGCGAAATCACCGCCGCTGCGGAAAACCTACAGCAGTCCCGCCTGCTCGGCTTCGCGCTTCAAATTCTGCCGGGGCCGCGGGCCGATCTGCTGGATCACCAGGCCGGCGGCCAGCGAGCCGAGGTCGCCGCAATCCTTGAGCGAACGCCCTTGCGTGTAGCCGAACAGGAAACCGGCGGCGTAGAGGTCGCCGGCGCCGGTGGTGTCGACCAGCTCGCGGATTTGGGTCGCCTGGATCACCACGGTCTCGTCGCCGCGCACGATGACGGAACCCTTCTCCGAGCGGGTGACGGCGGCGATCTTGCAGTCCTTGCGGATCTGCGCCAGCGCCTCGTCGAAGGACGAGGTCTCGTACAGCGACTTGATCTCGTGGCTGTTGGCAAAGACGATGTCGACGGTGCCCGAGCGCATCAGGTCGAGGAACTCGGCGCGGTAGCGGTCGACGCAGAACGAATCCGACAGCGTCATCGACACTTCGCGGCCGGCGGCGTGCGCGTGCGAGGCCGTAAGCCGAATGGCTTCCTTGGCCAGCGGCGGGTCCCACAGATAGCCCTCGAAATAGGTGACCGCAGCACCCTTCGCCTTGTCGGCCTCGACATCGTCGGGCCCGAGCTCGACGCAGGCGCCGAGATAGGTGTTCATCGAGCGCTCGCCGTCGGGGGTGACGAAGATCATCGAGCGCGCCGTCGGCGGGGTGCCGGCGAGCGGTTTGGTGTCGAAGGCGACGCCCTGGGCGTGGATGTCGTGGGTGAAGATGTCGCCGAGATGGTCGCGGGAGACCTTGCCGAAATAGGCCGAGCGGCCGCCGAAGCTGGCGATGCCCGCCGCCGTGTTGCCGGCCGAGCCGCCCGAGGCCTCGATCGCCGGGCCCATGCGCGAATAGAGCAACTCGGCGCGCTCGGCGTCGATCAGGTTCATCGCGCCCTTGATGATGCCGTTGTCGGTGAGAAAGGCCTCGTCGCATTGCGCGATGATGTCGACGATGGCGTTGCCGATGCACAGCACGTCATATTGGCTCATCAGGGTCTCCGCGGCGCTCTCGCCGTTGCTCGCGCCGACGGGTCGGCAAAACGGATTGCGTTTAGCGGCTCGCGGCCCATTTGCCTACCCGGCAATTTGGCTGGCCTGCGCTTGAGGCCGGCCATGCGGCACCTTATCTCAGGCCGGAAACAGGGAGCGACCCCGCCAACATGATCCTCGAAGCCGCCCGCACTGCTGCAAGCCAGCTCTTTACCGCCGAGTTCCGCTCGGTGTTCCTGAAGACGCTGGGGCTGACCATCCTGGCGCTGGCAGCGCTCTGGTTCGGCATCCGCGAGGTCTTCGACTGGCTCGCCTGGCCCTGGATCGAGGCATTGCTGCCCGGCCTGCCGGCCTGGACCGGCTGGCTCGGCCTGATCGCCGCCATCGTTGCCGGCATAGGCCTCGCTTTCGGGCTGGCGCTGCTGATCGCGCCGGTCACGGCCATCATTGCCGGCCTGTTTTTGGACGACGTCGCCGAGGTCGTCGAAAAGACCAGCTATACCGGCGATCGCCCCGGACAGCCCGTGCCCGCTTTGCGCTCGCTGGTTCTGGCGATCAAGTTTTTCGGCATCGTCATCCTGGGCAATCTGCTGGCGCTGTTTTTGATGTTCATCCCCATCGTCAACATCGGCGCCTTCTTCCTGGTCAACGGCTACCTGCTCGGCCGCGAGTTCTTCGAATTCGCCGCCATGCGTTTTCGCCCCGAGCAGGAGGCCAAGGACCTGCGCCGCCGCAATGCCGGCACGGTGTTCTTGGCCGGCATCGTCATCGCCGCCTTCCTCGCCGTGCCGATCCTCAACCTTCTGACCCCGCTCTTTGCCGCGGCGATGATGGTGCACCTTCACAAGGCCGTGTCGGCGGCGGAGAACAGGTTTGCGAGCGCCAGAGCATGATCCCGAAAAGTGGGGACCGGTTTTCGGACAGGGATCATGCTCAAGACAAATCTTCAGCCGTCGCGGCCGAACATCGCCTGCAGCTTGCCGTAGGCGATGCCGTCGCGGGCGAATTCGAACGTGCCCTGGCCGAGCATCTCGCGCGACGCCCGCTCCATCATGCCGAAGGCGTAGCTCGTGAGCTTGGAGCCGAGCGAGATCCGCTTCGCCCCCGCCTCGGCCAGCACCGCGACCGAAAAGCCCGGCACGGCCAGCACGTTGACCGGCTTGGTGACCGCGCTGCACAGCGTCCGGATCATCTCGATGTCGGTAATGCCAGGCGCATAGAGCACGTCGGCCCCGGCCTTCTCGAAAGCCTGCAGCCGCTTGATGGTGTCGTCGAGGTCGGGCCGGTCCCAGAGAAAGTTCTCCGACCGCGCCGTCAGCACGAAATCGTGCTTCAGCGCCCGCGCCGCCTCGGCCGCCGCGGTGACGCGCTCCACCGCATGCGAGAACTCGTAGATCGGCTTGTCGGCCTCGCCGGTGTGGTCCTCGAGCGAACAGCCGGCAAGGCCTGCGGCCTCCGCCGCGAAGATCGTCTCGCCGGCACTTTCGGGGCTGTCGCCCTTGCCCTTTTCGAGGTCGGCCGACACCGGCAGGCCGGTGGCGTGGGCCATGTCGCGGCAGTGGTGGATCATCGCCTCGAAGCCGACGCCGCCGTCGGGCAGGCCGCGCGAGAAGGCGAAGCCGGCGCTCGTCGTCGCCAGCGCCTCGAAGCCGAAGGAAGCGAGCAGCTTGGCGGTGCCGATATCCCAGGGGTTGGGGATGATGAAGGCGCCCGGCGCCTCGTGAAGTTTCCGGAAGACCGCGCCCTTGTCCATTGCCTCGCCCTCAAGCTCAACCAATGGCGCAATACTAGCCCGGAGCGCGGAGCCTCACAAATCCTGTTTCAGGCGAGCGGGATCAGTCCCGCCAGCTTGCGCATGTCGTCGAACAGCACCGCACCCGTGGCCGCCAAGCCCTCGCGGTCCGAGTGCGGGTCGGCGTGGTAGGCGAACACTCGCATGCCGGCAGCACGCCCCGCTTGGGCGCCGGCGACGCTGTCCTCGATGACGATGCAGTCGGAAGGCTGAAAGCCCATCGCGCCGGCGGCGTGCAGGAACAGATCGGGAAACGGCTTGCCGCGCTCGACCATGGTGGCCGAGAACAGCACGTCGCGGAAATAAGGCAGCAGCCCGGTCTGGCCGAGCGTCATGTGCATCTTGGCGACACGCGCCGAAGACGCCACGCAATAGGCGATGCCGGCGGTCTGGACGGCGGAGACGAAGGTCTCGATGTGCGGGATCGCCTGCACGCCCGTCTCGAACAGCTCAGGCAGCTCGCGATACCAGCGCTCGACGAAATCGGGTCCGAGGATGGCGCCGGTCGCCTCGACCTCTTTCTGCACCGACACCAGGCTACGGCCGACGAACTGGCGGCGGCAGTCCTCGTAGGTCACGGGATAGCCGGCTTCGGTCAGCCACGACGACAGCCGCCGGTTGGCCAGCGGCTCGGTGTCGACGAGCACTCCGTCGCAGTCGAAGATGACGAGCTTGGGTTTGCTCATGCCGTGCCGGTCGAGCCGAAGCCGCCGGCACCGCGCGACGTGTCGTTGGCGAGGTCGCGTTCCTCGATCGCAACGCGGGTTACCGAAGCGATCACCATCTGGGCGATGCGCATGCCGCGCTCGACATAGAAGTCCTCGTCGCCATGGTTGATCAGCAGCACCTTGACCTCGCCGCGATAGTCGCTGTCGATGGTGCCGGGCGTGTTGAGGCAGGTGATGCCGTGCTTGAAGGCGAGGCCGGAGCGCGGACGCACCTGGCCCTCGAAGCCTTCGGGGATCTCGAAGATCAGGCCGGTCGGCACCAGCGCGCGCTTGCCCGGCAGGATCAGCAGCGGCCGGTCCTCCGGCACTGCGGCGCGCAGGTCCATGCCGGCGGAACCGCCGGTTTCGTAGGCCGGCAGGGCCAGGTCGCCGGCGTGCGGCAAGCGGACGATCCCGATGACGGGGGCGGAAGAGTTTTCGGCGGCGGATTTCATGGCGGCGATCCTATGGGACGGTGCTTGGGGAACGTCAATCCCGATCTCCGCATGGCTTGCTTGCAAGGACGGGGCTGTGTGGTTTTTGCATGACGGTCCGATGTGAACCCTTTGCCACAGCCGCGACACAAACGGATGGAGAAGCTCGGCTGGGTGCGCGTCCGCGCATTTACGATTTGTTATCCATGTTGGCCGAGTCTGGGCGCGGTCCTGCGTCCTTATTGCGGGCTGAATTTGAGGTCGAAGAGCCATGTGCCGGTGGGCCGCCTATCTCGGTGAAGAGGTCTTTCTCGAAGACATCGTTTCCGCGCCCTGCCATTCGCTGATCGCGCAGAGCCATTGCGCCCAGGAAGCGAAGTCGGCGACCAATGGCGACGGTTTCGGGCTCGCCTGGTATGGCGACCGGCCCGAACCCGGACTTTACCGCGACATCCTGCCGGCATGGTCTGATCCCAATCTCAAGAGCCTGTGCCGGCAGATCAAGTCGAGCCTGTTTTTGGCGCATGTGCGCGCAGCGACAGGTGGCGGCACCAGCCGGGCCAATTGCCACCCCTTCGTCTCGGGCCGCTGGAGCTTCATGCACAACGGCCAGATCTCGGGCTTCGAGCGCATCCGCCGCCGGCTCGAGGCCGCCGTTTGCGACACGCTCTACGACCAGCGCCAGGGCACGACCGATTCCGAGCTGTTCTTCCTGCTGATGCTGGAGGAGGGGCTGGATGCCGACCCGCAGGCTGCGGTGGCGCGGGCTGCGCGGCGCGTGATCGAGGCATCGGAGGCTGTGGGCATGGCCGCGTCGTTCAAGCTGACGGCGGCCTTCAGCGACGGCGAGAACCTTTTTGCCGTCCGCTACGCCACCGACGCGCAGGCGCCGACGCTCTACACGCGCGAGGGCGCCACCGGACGCTGCATCGTCTCGGAGCCCTTCGATCGCGAAGGCGAGAGCTGGCAGGCCGTGCCGCCATCGAGCTTCGTCACCATGACGCGGCAGGGCATGACGATCAGCCCCTTCGAACCGGCCGTGGCGCAACTGGCAATGGCCGGCTGAAATCTGCTAGCTGCCAGCGATGCATTGGCCGGCTGAGGCGGCCATCACCCAAGTGTTCTTGACCAACTGGATCGAGCGGCCCGAGAAATGACCCTGTCGGCCCGCTACACCGAACTGAGCCGGCTTGCCGACCTCGGCGAAGAGGTCGAGGCAGTGTGGACCTCCGTCGGCGATCGCGCCGGAAGCTACCGTGTCTTGCCGGATGGTCGTTGCGACATCATTCTCAGATTCGATGCCAAGCAAAGGCCGATCGTTGAGATGGCCGTAGTCGTCACCGGTCCGACAACGCGTTTTTACGATGTGCCGATCGAACCCGGTATGGGCTTTGTCGGCATCCGCCTTCGACCGGGCTGTTTCGAGACCGTTCTCGGCTTCGAGCCGGCGGAACTGACGAACGCCAATCTGATTGGCCCCGACGCACTTGCGGCATGCCCCGATCTGAAATCGCTCTGCCTGCCTGCTCGCGACCAGAACGAGCTCGTTGAGCGCCTCACAGGTTTTCTCCGGCGTCGCGCCGCCGACAGTCGCTTGAAGCCGGCGCCGCTGAGCCGCGGCGTGATTAGCGCCATTCACGCCTCCGGAGGCCGCCTGCGCATAAGTGACGTCGCCGATATGCATGCCATCTCGGAACGGACAGTGCAGCGCGTCGTCTTCAAGGCAACGGGGCTTGCGCCGAAGACCTTTGCCGCAATCCTGCGGTTCCACCGCGCCTTGCGGCTGCTGCGGGATCACCGTCTGAGCCCGGCAAGCGCCGCGCTGGAGGCGGGTTTTTCGGATCAGGCGCATATGAGCCGCGTGTTCCGTCGCATGGGAGGTTTCTCGCCGGCGCGACTTCCCGATGTCACCCTCGTCAGTTTGGGCGACTGATGTCCGATTTGTTCAAGATCGCATTGGAGCACGGTGTATGATTGGCCACTAGGCGGGGCCGGCTCGTTGCCCTGGTCCCTGTTCACGGGCCCTTGTCTGGAGATGTTCGATGGCTGCACGCCTTGGCTACACGATCCTTTATGTTGCCGATGTCGAGGCGACCGTCTCGTTTTACGAAGCTGCCTTTGGCCTGCCGCGCAAGTTCATCCATGAGAGCAATCTCTACGCCGAAATGGACACAGGCCAGACAACCCTCTCCTTCGCCGGCGAGGCTATGGCGGAGATGAATGGCCTGGCCATTCGCGCCAATCGCAAGAACGACGTGGCGGCGGGGTTCGAACTGGCGCTGATCTTTCACGATCCCCAGGAAGCCTATCTCAACGCGGTTGCCGCCGGCGCCACGCCGGTCAAGCCACCGGAAAACAAGCCGTGGGGGCAGATTGTTGGTTATGTCCGCGATCTCAATGGTTGCCTCGTCGAGATTGCCTCGGCCATGCCGGACTGACCCTCCCGCACAACCAATCGACACCTTAGAAGAGGCCGACGGATGCGTCCAACAACTGCATCTCCTTGCATCACGACGAAACGCGTCGCCGAGACGCGCGAATTCTACATCAGGCATTTCGGCGCGCGCCCCGCTTTCGATTGCGGATGGTTTGTCAGCCTTGAATTTGGGCAAGGCCTTTCACTGCAGTTCATGGAGCCGCAGGGGGACCAGCCCTTATGCAATACGGCGGGGCTGACCTACAATTTCTGCGTTGAAGACGTCGATGACGAGCATCGGCTGATGACGGAGGCCGGGCTCGTGCCTGTCATGCCAATCGAGGACCATTCTTGGGGTGATCGTGGCTTCGCGATCGAGGACCCCAATGGCATCGCGCTCTACATCTACTCCAATCGGGAGCCATCTGCCGAGTTCAGGCAATTTTACGCGCCACGAGTTGCCCATGACCGGTAGTCGCATCCAGGCGTTTCTCGACGATCTGCGCGACCGTCACGCAGACCACTTCGCGATCGTGTCGCGGCTGCGCGAGATCGTGCGGCAGTCCGCTCCGTCCATCGCCGAGGAGATCAAGTACGGCGGCATCCTGTTTTCGTCGCGGGCGGCGTTTTGCGGTGTCTTCCCATATGCCTGTCACGTTCACGCTGGAGTTCAGCGCAGGTGCGTCCTTGCCGGATAGGCACCGTCTGCTCCAGGGGCAAGGCAAGCTGCGGCGCCACATCAAGCTCTTTGCCGTTTCGGATATTCAGGACCGGCATGTGGCGGAGTATATCGACCTTGCGCGCCAGGCTGCGGATGCGTGATGGCCCTTGCACCATCGGTCGCCGCCACTCTGGGTCACTCAATGATGCGTCAGTGCCTTGTTCATCGGCTCCCAGTACATCTTTTGCCAGCCTTCATCGAGCATTGCGTGCGTCGACCTGGGGTAGCCGCTCTGGTCGAACACAAGCCTGGTTCCCGTCCCGTCGGCCTGCAGCTCAAAGCGCACGATCGAAAAGATGCCTTCGGGCCACGCGCGCGAACGCCATGTCTGGACGATGCGGCGGTTGGGCACGAGCTCGATGTTGCGGGCCTCGATGTCGCCACCGAAGATCGACACCTCGCCGCCCTCATGCGTCGAGATATGGGCCGATCGCCCGCCCGTCATCGCCTGGAACCGGGCGGAATTGAGAAGAAGGTCGTAGATGTCCTTTGGCGTGCCCTTGAGATGCACTTCCTGGTGAATGGTCATGGCGACCTCCCTGATTGTCGAGGAAGCGGCGTCCTGTTCATCGACCATCCAAGAATATTTTCCGCCTGTCGGGCACAACCGTCAACGGCAACATGCGGTCTCGACGCAGTGGTGTTTCAAAATCTCCTGACAGACTCTTGGCAGGAGATTGTTTGCACTTTCACGGTTCGGTTCGTATTTGCGCAGAGCCCGAGCGTCCGGACGGACGCACAAGGGCCGGCGCGGGGGCGCTGAACAGGGACGAAACCGATGATGGAAGACCAGACGCAAGCCGCCCCGGCGCTCAAGGAGATTTTCGATCGGGACCGGCTTCGCCATATCGCTGACGAAACGGCCTCCATCTCGCCTGCTTTCGATACGGAAAAATTCCTTTCCCTGGCGACCGAGAACCTCGATGAACTCGGTATCATGCAGCGTCTGCGCCAGACGGCAACGAGCTTGCATGGCAGCCTG
This sequence comes from Aminobacter niigataensis, assembly GCF_946995915.1. GTDB lineage: Bacteria > Pseudomonadota > Alphaproteobacteria > Rhizobiales > Rhizobiaceae > Aminobacter > Aminobacter niigataensis. The sequence goes on along the minus strand of NZ_OX341517.1, from coordinate 386,639 downwards.
CCCGGCGGGTTCGAGCACGCGATCGAAGTGCTGCACGAACTGGCGCCGCGCATCCAGCATGGCTTCGCCTCGATCGTGCTTTCCGAATATGTCGCGCTGTACGGCAAGGGCCACTTCGATCTTTCGATGCAGGCGCTGAGCTCGTTCACCCGCTTCGGTTCGGCCGAGTTCGCCATCCGTCATTTCCTGGCCAAGGATTTCGACCGGACGCTTGAGGTGATGCATGGCTGGGCGCTCGACGACAACGAGCATGTGCGACGCCTGGCCAGCGAGGGTTCGCGCCCGCGGCTGCCGTGGTCGTTCCAGCTCAAGCAACTGATCAAGGATCCGTCGCCGACGGCGCCGATCCTCGAGGCGCTCAGGAGCGACCCGAGCCTCTATGTGCGCAAGTCGGTGGCCAACCATCTCAACGACATTTCCAAGGATCACCCCGACAAGGTCATCGACCGCGTCTCAGGCTGGGACATGGACGACAGGAACACTGCCTGGATCGTCAAGCATGCGCTGCGCACGATGATCAAGAAGGGTGACGCGCGGGCGCTTGGCGCCATCGGTACGACGGGCAAGCCGATGGTGCGTGTCGACACCTTTGCGATCCAGCCGGCTGCCATCCTGCTCGGCGGCCGCATCACGCTCAAGGCCAGCATCGCCTCGATCGCCGAGACGGTCCAGCAGCTGGTGGTCGACTATGCCGTCCACTACGTCAAGAAAAGCGGCGGCAGCTCGAAGAAGGTGTTCAAGCTCAAGGAAATCAACCTGGCGCCGGGCGGCCAGAAGGAGCTTTCGATCAGCCAGGCGGTGCGCGACTTCACCACGCGCAAGCATTATCCCGGCCACCATCTGATAGAACTGATCGTCAATGGCGAGACGGTGGCCGAGGGTGGGTTTGAGTTGAGGGGCTGACCTGCGCTAGGCGCGACGCCTACGCCTCCCTCCCCCATGAGGGGGAGGACATCGACGCATCGTTCCAATTCCTCGACAGGCGCGGCATCGGCTGTTAGAAGCCCGCCATCACAAGGAATCCCCGATGGCTGAAGACATCGAAAAGGCGGTGGCGCGCCGCCGCACCTTCGCGATCATCGCGCACCCTGACGCCGGCAAGACGACGCTGACCGAAAAGCTGCTGCTGTTCGGCGGCGCGATCCAACTCGCCGGCGAGGTCAAGGCCAAGAAGGACAAGATCCAGACCCGCTCCGACTGGATGAAGATCGAGCGCGAGCGCGGCATTTCGGTCGTCACCTCGGTGATGACCTTCGAATATGGCGACAACGTCTTCAACCTGCTCGACACGCCCGGCCATGAGGATTTCGCCGACGACACCTATCGCACGCTTTCGGCGGTCGACAGTGCCGTCATGGTCATCGACGCCGCCAAGGGTATCGAGCCGCGCACGCTGAAGCTGTTCGAGGTCTGCCGCCTGCGCGACATCCCGATCATCACCTTCGTCAACAAGATGGACCGCGAGGCGCGCAACACCTTCGAGGTCCTCGACGAGATCGAGGAGAAGCTGGCGCTCGACACCGCTCCGATCACCTGGCCGATCGGGCAGGGCAAGACCTTTGCCGGCACCTACCACCTCGCCCAGAACGCGGTGCGCCGCGGCGACGATGAGAAGGAGCGCACCGAGGTCCATGGCCCCGATTCCAACCGCGCCGCCGGCCTTCTGCCCGACAACGATCGCCCCGCCTTCATCGAGGAACTGGAACTGGCCCGCGAGGCCTGCCGGCCCTTCGATCTCCAGGCGTTCCGCGAAGGCCACCTGACGCCGGTCTATTTCGGCTCGGCGTTGCGCAATTTCGGCGTCCGCGACCTGATCGAGGCGCTCGGCGAATTCGGCCCGGCACCGCGCGCCCAGGAGGCCGACACGCGCAAGGTCGAGGCGACGGAGGAGAAGATGACGTCCTTCGTCTTCAAGATCCAGGCCAACATGGACCCCAACCACCGAGACCGCATCGCCTTCGTCCGCGTCTGCTCGGGCGAGCTCAAGCGCGGCATGAAGGCGAAGCTGGTGCGCACCGGCAAGCCGATGAGCCTGTCGGCGCCGCAGTTCTTCTTCGCCCGTTCGCGCATCACCGCCGACGAGGCCTATGCCGGCGACGTGGTCGGCATCCCCAACCACGGCACGCTGCGCATCGGCGACACGCTGACCGAGGGCGAGGACATCCTGTTCCGCGGCGTGCCCAACTTTGCGCCGGAAATCCTGCGCCGCGTGCGCCTGGGCGACGCGATGAAGGCCAAGAAGCTCAAGGAAGCGCTGCACCAGATGGCCGAAGAGGGCGTAGTCCAGCTGTTCCAGCCGGAGGACGGCTCGCCTGCCATCGTCGGCGTCGTCGGCGCGCTGCAGATCGACGTGCTCAAGGAGCGGCTGTCTGTCGAATACACGCTGCCTGTCGATTTCGAGATGGCGCGGTTTTCGATCTGCCGCTGGATCGATGCCGACGATGCGGCCGACCTGCATCGCTTCATCGAAAGCCATCGCGGCGACATCGCCCGCGATCTCGACAACGATCCGGTGTTCCTCGCCCAGCACGAGTTCTCGCTCAACTACGAGGCCGAGCGCTGGAAGATGATCCGCTTCGCCGCGATCAAGGACTATCAGGTCCGCGACAAGGTGGCGTAGCCGAGACTTTGCCGCCTTCTGGTGAGCCCGCTGGCCAAGGCTGGCGGGTGCATTTGCGTGACCACACCCGCCAAATATTCATGCAGCCATCGAGAGTATTTGGTTTCGCCCACTGGCGGCATTTGAGTCGGAATTTTCTACTGGACTATTCTATAAAGTTACTGGGGCATATATTCAATTATATAGGCCTAGTTGCAGCACCCAACGAATGTCCATAGTGCTCATAAATTAGAGCGAGCTTGCGAAGGGCGGGTCACTGCCTTCGGCGGGTGCGAAGCACGGGCCCGCGCCGGTGGAGGCAAATGAACGGAATTGAAAAGCAGGAATACGATTCCACTGGAACAGGTGGAGGAAAGCTGGCTGCGCGCCTGGGTCAATGAGGGCATCATCACGGCCCAGGAATTCGAAACCGAAATGCGGCGGCGGGCGCCAGCCGTGGTTTCAGGCCAATCCGGGGATGACGCCGAGCCGCCCCGCTCCGCGTCGAGCGACTAGAGCCCTTCAGGGCAACCAAGTCTGTCGATGCATTGCGTTTCGTCATTCCGTCATGCAAATCGCCTAATGGCATCGCAGCGCCGCCGTCCGCCCGTGGTCCAACCCATGGCGCGTGACAGGGCGGCGCCGGAGATGTTCAATGCGCCGTTGCCTGCCCAGGGTCCCGGCGCCGCCGGGCGGGGGTCTGGCATGGAGGATATGACGTCGCATGATGGTTTCAGCATTGATCGAGCGTGAATTGACCCGTGTCGGCGCGCCTGTACGCAACGGGGTGTTCGTCGCCGTCGTCGGCCCCAGCGGCGCCGGCAAGGACACGCTGATTGCCTATGTCCGCGAGCGCCTGACTGATGACGACCACGTCGAGTTCGCCCGCCGCGTCATCACCCGAAACAGCGACGGTGCCACCGAGGACCACGACACGCTGGCCGATGCGGCCTTTGTCGACGCCGAGGCGTCAGGCGCTTTTGCGCTGTCGTGGGAAGCGCATGGCCTGCGCTACGGCATACCGGCGTCGGTCGACGACGCGATCTCGGTCGGCCACGTCGTCGTCGCCAACACCTCGCGCGGCGTCATCCCGGCCCTGCGCGCGCGTTATGCCCATGTAGCGGTCGTCGAGATCACCGCTGCCCCCGAGATCCTCGCGACCCGTCTTGCCACGCGTGGCCGCGAGTCGCGCGGCGAGGTTCTGGCGCGGCTCGCCCGCACCGCCCCGCACGATCTCTCCGGCCCAGGCCACGTGCTGATCGACAATTCCGGCACGCCCGAGATTGCAGGCGAGAAGTTCCTGGCCGTGCTGCGGAAGTCCGTCGCCTATTCGGATGTCTCCGGGCTTGTCTAAGCTTGTTGCGTAAGCATCAGCTTACGCTTTTCGCAAATTGATGTGCAGCATGTGGTTATCCCAGACGTGCTGCGGGTCCTCGGTCGTCTCGCCGTCGGGCGCGACGATGAGGCCGGCGCCGGTCGTGGCGAGGAAGCCGTCGCGGTCGGGCGCGAGGCCGCAGACCTCGACCAGATCGTTCTTAGCCACCACCTTGCCGGTCTTCGCCTCGATCGTCGCCCAGGCGTTGCCCTGTGGCGAGGAGACGGCAATAAGCTCGGCATCACGGTTGGCCGCGACCGAGCCGATATAGTTGCGGAAGCCGCCCAAGATGCTCTCGGGCATTTCGAGCATCTCAAGCTCTTTGCCGCGCGCGGCGCGTCCGACCAGCAGCGGCTTTTCGCTGGCAGGGCCCTCGTGCTGGCAGCCGAACCACACGGTGCCCTGGGCGTCGATGTCCATGTGCCGGATCGACAGCTGGTGCAGTTTCTCAGGCAGCTCGTGCTTTTCGATGAGGTCGCCGGAAACGCGGTCGACCAGCACGAAGGATGGCTTCATGGTCGGGATGTTGAGCTTGGCGCGGCCGAAATCCGGGTGGGTCTCGATGCCGCCGTTGCAGATGGCGAGCGTTTTGCCATCGGAAAGCAGGATCAGTTCGTGCGGGCCCACCCCATGGGTCGGGAACTCGCTGAGGCGGCGGAAGCCGTCGCGGGTGTCATAGACGCCGACCATGCCGGCGGCGTTGTCGAAGTCGTTCTCCGTCACGTAGAGCAGTGCGCCGTCGGGCGAGAACACGCCGTGGCCGTAATAGTGGCGGCCGGCGATGCTCGGGATGGTCAGCGGCTCCTCCCGGCCGGTGTGGTCGAACACGAGCATGAACGTGCCCGGCTGGCGGGCAAACACCACCGACTTGCGCGAATTGGGATCGAAGGTCACGTCGTGACCGCGCTCGGGCAGGGCCACGCTGTGCAGGATCTTGCCGGCCTCCGACAGCACTGCGACGCCGTATTCGCCTGAGCGTGCTTGGTAAGCAGTGGCGAACATAGCGTCGGTGTCGAGCGCCAGCGCACGTTTCGTCGGGGCGAGCGCCATCAGGAAGGACGTACCTGCGGCCTTGAGGAAGTCGCGGCGATCGAACAGGGGCGTGCGCATCGCCGAACCCTCAGTCGCCGTCGAGAGAGGAAAAGCCCGCGGTGAGGCCGAGCGCGCCGGCAAGGCGCGTCCCGAACAGTTCGGACAGGCTCGAAGTCACCACGCCGAAATAGCCGAGCTTGCCGCGCTTTTCGGCGTCTGCGAGCGCGGCATCGATCGGGCCGGAGACCGCAGCCACAGCGTTCTGCGCGTTGGCGAACTCGAATTCGATCGACTGGGCAACCCACTGGGAATCGTCGGATAGCAGGCTGCCGAACTTCGAGGCGTCGAACAGCGCCTTCATGCCTGATATGTTGCCGCCGAGCGAAGCAGCAGTGCCTTGCGAGCGCCAGTAGAGCGCCTGTTTCGGCTTGTCGGCATTTGCCTCCTCGCCGAGGAAGCCGTTGACGCGCACGTCGCGCACCAGTTCGAGCCCGTTGACATAGACTTCGAGCAATTCGGTGACCGCTTCGGTCGCATCGCGGTAGAGCGGGTTTTCGGCGCCCGGGTGCTTCCATTGGGCGGCGAAACCCTTGTCGTCGCGCCACGCGGCATCGACCTCGGAGGCTATCGAGCCGATGTTGCCAGAGATCGCCTTGCCATAGGCGCAGCGATAGGCGCCTTCGGCCCCAGTGAGATCGTCGGCGCCCGTGCCGAACAGCACGAACTCCAGCGCGCCAAGGCCCTGCATGGCGACGCTCTTCTGTGCCAGCCTGGCCGCGTCGGTCGCCGTTTCGTCCTTGTCGGCCAGCGCCGCCTGTACGTGCTTGAGGCCGGTGCCCTTGCGGTCCGGCCAGAACAGGATGCGTTCGAGCCGGTTCTGCTCGGTGATCGGGCCGAAGCGGATGATCTCGATTTCCGACCATGTCGCCGTGGTCTTGGAGAACTGTTCGCGCGCGGCATCCAGATTGTCGTCCGACGGCGCCGCACAGAGCGTAGCCAGCGACTTGCCAAGGGTTGCGGTCGCCTCGACCAGCTTGCCATAGGCAGGCCGGATGAAACCCTCGATGGCGCCTGAGATCACCTTGTCCGAAGCTTCGTTAGCCTGGGCCGCAGGCAGGGCGACGAAAAGCGCGAGGGATGCTGCGAGGACAATCCTAGCCATCAGAGCGACTCCAGGAATTTGATCAGGGCGTCACGGTCGGAAGCAGGCAAGGCTGCGAAGCGGTCGCGGGCGGCCTGTCCTTCGCCGGCGTGCCACAGGATGGCTTCGGTCAGGTTCCGCGCCCGCCCGTCATGCAGGAAGAAAGTGTGGCCGTTGACGGTTTGGGTCAGTCCGATGCCCCACAGCGGCGGCGTGCGCCATTCCCTGCCGGTGGCGTCGCCGACCTGCTGGCCGTCGGCGAGATCCTCGCCCATGTCGTGCAGCAGGAAGTCGGAATAGGGCCAGATCAGCTGGAAGGCCTGCGCCTTGTTTGGCGCGTCGCGCCGGGTGACGAATTTCGGCATGTGGCAGGACGCGCAGCCCGCCTCGTAGAACATCTGCTTGCCGCGCAGCACCTCCGGCTTGTCGATGTCGCGGCGCGCCGGCACGGCGAGGTTCTGCGAATAGAAGGTGACGAGGTCCATGATCGGGTCGGGTGCCTCTGCAGGACCCAGCCTGTCCTGCACGCCATTGGGCATGGCCAGGCAGGTGCCTTGCGCCTTGGTGCAGTCGCCCCAGTGGTGCGGCACGTCGGGCGTCGAGATGCCGATGTCGCCGGCGAAGGCGTCGGCCGATTGCTGGCGGATCGACGGCGCCGATGCCTTCCAGCCGAAGCGGCCAAGCGTCAGTTCCCCGGTCTTGTGGTCGCGGACGATGGAGGGCTTCCCGGAGATGCCGTCGCCGTCCTTGTCGTCGGGATCGGCGTTGGCAAGGATGTCGGCGGGGTGGATCTGCTCGACCAGCCCGAGGCCGATCATCTGCGGCGTGACGCGCGGCGACAGCGTCGTCTTGGGGTTCATCGGACCGTAGCCGAGGTCGGACACCGAATAGCTCGGCCAGCGCAGCACCATCTTGGTTCCGCCGGCCAGCTCGACCGGGAACTGCTGGTAGGAAATGACCATCCGGCCTTCGCCCCTGAGCCCAGGCACGGCCAGGTCCTGGAACTGGCCGCCATAGACCGGGTCGGGGAAGTTCAGCACCTTGCGCTCGGCCAGCGCGGCTTTTTCCTCCTCCGTCTCGGCCGGGCGTGCCAGCCTCAGGAACATCGAGGTGGCGTCGACATTGCCCTCCGGCGGATGGCCGCGGCCATCTTTCAGGTGGCAGCTCTGGCAGGCGCGCGCATTGAACAGCGGGCCGAGGCCGTCGGAAGCCTGCGTCGAGGATGGCGACGACACCCAGAGCTTGCGGAACATGCCGTTGCCGAGCTTGAAGGTGCCTTCTTCCTCGAAGGTGATGTTGGCGGAAGAATGCGAGAATGCGTCCTGGTTGACGCGCTTCTCCGAGGTGCCGGCGCCGCCCTGCATCAGCTCGAACTGCTCGGGCCTGGAAAAGTCGGTCGTCGGCCTGACGACCCTATCGACGCGCGCCTTGTCCTTGGGCTTGAGGTCGTGGCGCTCGGTGGCCAGACCGGGCGAAACCTGTTCGCCCGCGGCCGAAGGTAAGGCCGCGGCGATCAGGATCAGGCCCGATGCAGCAACGGTGCGAAGCGCCTTGGCGCTTCGCGTCTCGTTGGCTGGGTTGGTGCTGGCAGGTGCACCCGGCAGCTTGCGGCGCGGGATCAGAAAAGTGCGCCGCATTCCGGCATGTCCTATTCGGCCTTGTCAGCTGTCTCGGCGTTGAGCTGGCCGTACTTCTCTTCGCCGATCTCGTTGAGCAGCTGCAACTGCGTCTCCAGGAAGTCGATATGGCCTTCCTCGTCGGCAAGCAGCTCCTCGAAGAGCTTCATGGATACGTAGTCGCCGTGCTGGGAGCAGACGTCCCGTGATTTCTTGTAGGAGGTGCGGGCGTCATATTCGCCGGCAAGATCGCTCTCGAGCACTTCCTTGACGTTCTGGCCGATGCGCAAGGGGGCCAAGGACTGCAGGTTGGGGTGGCCTTCGAGGAAGATGATGCGCGCGACCAGCTTGTCGGCGTGGTGCATCTCCTCGATCGATTCCTCGCGTTCCTTCTTGGCCAGCTTGCCGTAGCCCCAGTCTTCGAGAAGGCGGTAGTGCACCCAATACTGGTTGACCGCGCCGAGCTCGAGGAAAAGCGCTTCGTTAAGCCGCTCGATGACCTGTTTTTCGCCCTTCATTGATCCTACTCCCGAATTGGACCCGCAACTCTCTCACACGATCCATGTGAGAAACGATATCCACCCCACTCGCCTCAGTACGAGCGTGATAGGCTTCGGTTACCCGAATGATCGTTTCGACCACATTTGGAAAGCAGCCGCAACAGCGCCCGCGCTTTTGCAGCGTGTGATAGACCTTTGCCGGCACGATCAGGGACCACGGATCCCTGTCCAGGAGTTCTATGATCGTATCTTCGATCTCCCTTTGGGTGATCAGGTTGCAATGGCAGATCAGCATGACTTGCTCTGGGATGGCTGGCGGCGCGCATCGTGCGCGCCGCGTGGCTTGAATTATCTAGGTACGGCAGGCGCTCACTGGAAGACCTTGTCCGGAGCGTCGAGGCTGTCCGAGCCCTCGAAGGCGATGGCATCGAGCTTGAGCGTCGCCACGGCGCGCTCGATCGACTTGGTCTGATCGACAAGAGCGTCGATTGCCGCCTGGACGGTGGCGTTGCCCTCGGCATTGCCTTCGCCGATCTGCTGGTCGTAGGCCTCGCCGCCGACGGCACGAGCCTGGATCGCTTCCATCTTGGCAACGGTGGCGTCCAGCTTGCCGGACAGCTCGGTATCGATGGCGGCGTCGGCTGCCTTGACCATGTCGGAGACCGACGGTCCCTCGACGGTCGAACCGTCGATGCGCTTGTAGCTGCCATGATAGGCGTTGCGGATGCCGACCGCGTCGTAGAGATGCGAGATGTGCGTGTTGTCGGAGAAGCAGTCGTGCTCTTCCTCCGGATCGTGCAACAGCAGGCCGAGCTTCATGCGTTCGCCGGCCAGTTCGCCGTAGGACAGCGAGCCCATGCCGGTCAGGATGGTCGAGATGCCGGCATTGGCCTCGCCGTCGAGCAGCGCCTTGCGCGCGGCACCGTCGGCCTTCCAGTTGCCGACCATCTCTTCGAGATCGGCGACCAGGAGGTCGCTTGCGGCTGCGAGATACTGGCCGCGGCGGTCGCAATTGCCGCCGGTGCAGTTGGACGTGTCGTAGTCGGTGTAGGGGCGGTTGCCGGCACCGGGGCCGGTGCCGTTGAGGTCCTGGCCCCAGAGCAGGAATTCGATGGCGTGGTAGCCGCTGGCGACGTTGGCCTCGATGTCGCCGGCCTCCTGCAGCGTGCCGGACAGGAATTCAGGCGTGATCTTCGAGGCATCGACCTTCTGGCCGTTGATCTCGATCGACGGGTTGGCGATCACGTTGGCGGTGTAGAGCTTGTTCTCGTCGGATTCGGTGCCGTAGGCCTTGTCGACATAGTCGATCAGGCCTTCGTCGAGCGGCCAGGCGTTCACGCGGCCTTCCCAGTCGTCGACGATCGAATTGCCGAAACGATAGACTTCCGTCTGCTGGTAGGGAATGCGGGCAGCCTTCCAGGCTTCGCGCGCCGCAGTGAGCGTTTCCGCCGACGGCTTGGCGATGAGTGTCTCGACCGCGGCGTCGAGCGCCTTGGCAGTGGTCAGCGAGTCCTCGTATTTGGCCAGTGCGATGTCGGAATAGGTGGCGAGCACGGCCTTGGCGTCGGTCTCCGCCTTCGCCGGCAGCACGAAGATCGCGGCGGTCAGCGCGCTCGTCGCCGCAATGGCGGCAAGCCTGCCGAAGTGCCGGTTGCGCGAGATGGATGCAGGCATGGTCTCTCCTCAGTGAACCAGATGGCGCTGACGCGCGCCGGAGTATCGTGTGCCGGCAGCCACTTGCTGCATCGGCGGCATGGATTCGAATGAAAGCTCAGGGGTGGCCGGGCTTCGGACATGCGCACGGTTTGAAGCCCGCTCCGGGCTCGGCAAGACCATGCTGCAAACAGCCGTGCCGTGGCACGGTTCGACGAAGGCAGGCACCCGGTAGGCTCCAATCGAAAGGGTTAAAGGCCCAGACATCAAAGACAGGCGCGGTAAAGCACGGCTTCATAAAAGCGTTGCGTCTGCAAAAGTCAACGCAAAAGCCGCAAAAAGCGTAGCAGGATCAATAGTTTAGAATTATTCTAAACTAATTTTGTCCAGTTTGTGGCGCCGAGAAGCAGCCAAGTCGTTGATTTGTCGAGAGACGCATTGGACCGACGGCATCCTGCCGAGCAACGCCTGCGACAACGCGTAGCGGCTCGGCAATGCGGCCGGTGCAGGCAAAATGCCGCCTTGCGCGCTTGACAGGCCACCATCTGGCTGTCACCCCAAAATCTGCCCCTGGCCCCTTGTGCCCGTGCGGGCCAACGGCCATTTCCCCGGTTGATCCCCAACAGCGAGGCGGGCATGAAGAACGGTGTCGTGATTGTCGGTGCAGGCCATGCTGGGGTCCAGGCCGCCGCCAGCTTGCGCGAGGAGGGCTATGACGGTCCGGTCATCCTGCTCGGCGACGAGAAGGAACTGCCCTACCACAAGCCGCCGCTGTCCAAGACCTTCATCAAGGATCCGGCGGCCCAGCCGCAGCCGCTGCGCGGCGAGGTCTTCTATACTGGCCACACAATCGATTTCCGCCCGGGAACGCTGGTGGAGCGCATCGACGCCGGTGCCAACAGCCTGGCACTCGCTGGCGGCGAGAGCCTCGACTACGACCACCTGATCCTTGCCACCGGCTCGCGGCCTCGCATCCTGCCTTTGCCGGGCGCCGATCTTGCCGGCGTGCTGTCCTTGCGCTCGGTTGCCGACGCGCGGCTGATCCGCGACCACAGCGCAGCCTGCGAGGACGTCGTCGTCATCGGCGGTGGCTTCATCGGCCTGGAGATCGCAGCCACGCTTGCCGCCGGTGGCCGCCGCGTCACCGTGGTCGAGGCGCTCGACCGGCTGCTTGGCCGCGCCGTCGCTCCGCTGATTGCTGAGCATGTGCGCCAGCGGCTGGAGGCGTCGGGGGTCCGCATCCTGCTCAAGACCACCATCGAGCGCATCGAGGGCGAGGGCGGCCATGCCGCCGGTGCGCTGACTTCGGCCGGCGAAAGGCTGCCGGCGAAGATGGTCATCATCGGCATCGGCGTCGTGCCCAATGTCGAACTTGCCGAGACCGCCGGCCTGGCGATTGCCAACGGCATCCGCGTCGACCAGGCGATGCGCAGCTCCGTCGCCAACATCCTGGCGGTGGGCGACAATGCCAGTTATCGCCACTGGCAGACCGGTTCCGATGTGCGGCTGGAATCGGTGCAGAACGCCACCGACCAGTCGAAGCTCGCCGCCCGGACCATCGTCGGCCATGGCGGCGACTATGGCGCCGTGCCGTGGTTCTGGTCCGATATCGGCGACATGAAGCTGCAGATGGTCGGACTGACGTCCGGCAGCGACCGCCAGATCCTGTCGGGCGACACGGCCGAGAACCGCTTTTCGGTCTACCACTTCATCGGCGACCGGCTGGTCGCGATCGAATCCGTCAACCGCCCCGCCGATCACATGCTCGGCCGCAAGATGCTCGGCCTCGGCTTCTCGCCGACGGCGGAGCAAGTAGCGGGTGGCGCGGAAGCGCTGAAGGCGGCGCTGGCTGCGCAGCCGCCGGGCTGAGGCACTTCGCTCGCCATCCAACCTGGAATTCGTCGAAAGCTGAGTATCTTCTCCCATGGTCGACGGGGGAAGGTGGCTGGCGGCGACCGAACGAAGGGCTCCCCCAAAAAACCTCATGGTGAGCCTGTCGAACCATGGGTTTTGGGGCAGGCAGGACATGGCTCCCAGCGCCCTCGTGGTTCGACAGGCTCACCATGAGGGCTACTGACATGCCCTGCCTTACGCCCTTGCCTCGCTGATCGAGGCCTCGAGGATATCGAGCGCTTCGGTCATCACCTCGTCCTGGATGGTGATCGGCGCCAGGAAGCGGATGACGTTGCCGTGGACGCCGCAGGTCAGCAGGATCAGCCCCTTCTCCAGCGCCTTGAGCCTCACCGCATTGGCGAAATCCGCCGAGGGCAGCTTCGTCTTCGCATCGTTGAACTCGACGGCGTTCATGAAGCCGGGGCCGCGGATGTCTGAAATCTCAGGCACATCGTCGCGCAGCGATTCCAGCCGTTGCTTGAGCCGCGCGCCGAGCTGGTTGGCGCGGTCGCACAGTTTCTCGTCCTCGATCACGTCGAGCACGGCATGCGCCGCGGCAATGCCGATCGGGCTGCCGCCATAGGTGCCGCCGAGGCCGCCGGGATTGGGCGCATCCATGATCTCGGCGCGGCCGGTGACGGCGGCGAGGGGGAAGCCGCCGGCCAGGCTCTTGGCCATGGTCATCAAGTCGGGCGCGACGTCGTGATGGTCCATGGCAAACATCTTGCCGGTGCGGGCGAAGCCGGTCTGCACCTCGTCGGCGACGAGCAGGATGCCGTGCTGGTCGCAGATCTTGCGTAGCGCCGACATGAACTCGCGCGGCGTCTCGTAGAAGCCGCCTTCGCCCTGCACCGGTTCGATGATGATGGCGGCGACGCGCGCGGGATCGACATCGGCCTTGAACAGCCGGTCAAGTGCGGCCAGCGCGTCGGCGACCGTCACGCCGTGCAGCGGCACGGGGAAAGGCGCATGGAACACGTCGCCCGGCATCGCGCCGAAGCCTGCCTTGTAGGGCTGGACCTTGCCGGTCAGCGCCATGCCCATGAAGGTGCGGCCGTGGAAGCCGCCGGCAAAGGCGATGACGGCCTGCCGGCCGGTGGCGTTGCGGGCGATCTTGATGGCGTTCTCCACCGCCTCGGCGCCTGTCGTGACGAAGACGGTGCGCTTGTCGCCCTTCATCGGGGCGATGGCATTGAGCCTTTCGCCGAGCCGGACGTAGCTCTCATAGGGCACGACCTGGTGGCAGGTGTGGGTGAAGCGGTCGAGCTGCGCCTTGACCGCTTCGATGACGCGCGGGTGGCGGTGGCCGGTGTTGACCACGGCGATGCCGGAGGAGAAGTCGATGTAGCGGCGGCCCTCGACGTCCCAGATTTCGGAGTTCTCGGCCCGGTCGGCATAGACCTGCGTCGTCATGCCGACGCCGCGGGCGATGGTCTGCATCTTGCGTTGTGAGATTTCGGCGTTCTTCATCGCTCGTCCTCCAACCTTGTGGGCGCCTTGCACGCGCCAGACCGACGCCATTTCTGCACCTCTCCTGGTTTTTCACAAGCCGTCATGACGGACGAAGGGCTCGGTTCCCGATGGCGGCAAAAAAATTGCCGACGCCATGTCGGAATTGCGCATACTCGCGCGTCCTAGTCATGAAGGAACTGAATCGATGCTCTACGCGATCCTCTGCTACAACAACGAAGACGTGGTCTGTGCCTGGTCCAAGGAGCAGGACGACGAGGTGATGGCGCGCCTTCAGGTGGTGACCGAAAAGCTGGCCAAGCAAGGCCGCCTCGGTCCGGTCGCTCGCCTTTTGCCGACGACAGCCGCCACCACCTTGCGCAAGACCAAGGACGAGCCGCTGGTCATCGACGGCCCCTTTGCCGAAACCAAGGAACAGTTCCTCGGCTTCTATGTGGTCGAATGCGCCACCCTCGACGATGCCGTCGATGTCGCCAAGGAGCTTGCCGACGCCAATCCCGGCGGCGGCTCTTATGAACTGCGCCCGATCGGCGCCTATTTTCCCGCACGAGAGGCTGTATGACCGACCCGGCCTGGATCAACACGGCACTGTCTTCGGCACGGCCCCAGGCCGTGGCGGCCCTGCTGCGCTACTTCCGCGATCTCGACACCGCCGAAGAAGCGTTCCAGGAGGCCTGCCTGCGCGCGCTGCGCAACTGGCCGAAGAACGGTCCGCCACGTGATCCGGCCGCCTGGCTGATCTTCGTCGGCCGCAACTCCGGCATCGATGCCGCCCGCCGCCGCAACAAGCAGGCACCGATGCCGCCGGAGGAGACCGTCTCCGACCTGGAAGACGTCGAGGGTGCTGTCGTCGAACGCCTCGACGGCGCACATTACCGCGACGACATCCTGCGGCTGCTGTTCATCTGCTGCCATCCCGACCTGCCGGCGACCCAGCAGATTGCGCTCGCCCTGCGTATCGTCTCGGGCATCCCGGTCAAGCAGATCGCCCGCGCCTTCCTGGTCGGGGAAAGTGCCATGGAACAGCGCATCACCCGCGCCAAGACGCGCATCGCCAATGCCGACGTGCCGTTCGAGGCGCCGGGGCCGGTCGAGCGCTCGGAGCGGCTGGCTGCGGTGCTTGCCATGGTCTATCTCGTCTTCAACGAAGGTTATTCGGCAGGTGCGACCGAGATCGCCAACCGCGCCCCGCTCTGCGAGGAGGCGATCAGGCTGGCGCGGCTGCTGCTGCGCCTGTTCCAGACCGAACCGGAGGTGATGGGCCTGACGGCGCTGCTGCTTCTCCAGCACGCGCGCGCCGCCGCCCGCTTCGATGCCGAGGGCGAACTGGTGCTGATGGACGACCAGGACCGCAGCCTGTGGAACCGGGCGCTGATCGACGAGGGCCTGGCGCTGATCGACAAGGCAATGCGCCATCGCCGCTCAGGTCCCTACCAGATCCAGGCCGCAATCGCCGCACTGCACGCCCGCGCCGCGCGGCCCGAGGACACCGACTGGGCCGAGATCGACCTGCTCTATTCGGTGCTGGAATCGATGACGCCGTCGCCGGTGGTCACGCTCAACCGGGCTGTTGCCTATGCCAAGCTGCGCGGCCCGGAAGCGGCGCTGAAGCTGATCGAGCCGCTGGAGCCCAAGCTCGCGGGCTACTTCCACTTCTTCGGCGTCAAGGGTGGGCTCCTGATGCAGCTCGGACGCGCCGAGGACGCGCGCGAGGCGTTCGGCCGGGCGATCGCGCTCGCCAATACCGCGGCCGAAGCCGCTCATATCCGCATGCATCTCGACCGCCTGTCGGCCGAGAGCCTCCCGCGCGACGGCATCTCGGCTTAGTCAGTTTCCGCGCAGGTCGAGATCGCCCGCGCGGCTTCTGTTCGGCTTGGCTTCGTCGACTATCAGCGAAGCCAATATGGGAAGTGTCTATCGTCCCCCTCGACGGGAGCAGGTGGCAGTGGCGTCTTCTTGTCGTCCGGGACGTCCACGACTTTGCGATAGAGGTGCCAGGTCGCGTGGCCGAGCACCGGAATGACGATGGCGAGGCCCGCCAGGAACGGCACGGACCCGATCAGCAGCGCGACCGCGACGATCAGGCCCCACAGCAGCATCGGAACCGGATTATCCCGCACCGCCCGTGCCGAGGTTTCGATCGCGGCATAGGCACCGACATCGCAGTCGAGCAGCAGTGGGAAGGCGACGACAGTGGTGCAGAGCACCACCAGGGCGAACAGGAATCCGATCAGATTGCCGAGCACAATCAGCGTCCAGCCACGCTGCGTGGTGAAGAGATCGCTGAAGAACGCTGCCGTCGACTGCGGGGCGTCCGGCCCGTAAAGCCAACCGTACAGCCCCTGCGCGACCAGGAGCCAGGCGACGAAGAGCACGAGCAGCATGATGCCGATGGCCACCATTGCAGGAATGGCTGGCGACTGCCTGACATCGAAGGCATGCTTCCAGGACGTGTCGAGGTTTTGCTCGCGCCGTCGGCTGATCTCGTAAAGGCCGATGCCGGCGAATGGCCCGAGCAAGGCAAATCCCGACATCAGCGGGAAAATGAGCTGCAGGGCGTTGCCGCCCGATGTCCATGTGATCAGAAACACCCCGACGATCGGGTAGATCAGGCACAGGAAAACGTAATGCGACGGCTTGTCCCAAAAGTCGTCGAAGCCACGTCGCAGAGCGTCAAACACATCCGCGACCGTTATCCGGCGGATGGCAGGATGCTCGAGCGTATTGGTGGCGCCTGCGTACACATGGAAGCTTGCCATGACCACTCCTCCTTGGGGTGGGTCGCGGCCCGGGCTCGGCATGAGTGGTCACACCAAAACCGCGACCTTCACCATCTCAAATATAACGTGCTTCGAGCGATTTGACGACTCTCGCCGAACGTGTGCGGGGCTCCACGCAAGGTCATCGAATACAGTGGCCATACCCGTTCGTCAGGGCTGCTACCTTCGTGCCGTGTCAGGCGCTGTAGCGCCGCGGGAAGGTCGAGATCGCCCGGGCTGCCGTCTCGACGCCGCGCGCAAGTGCCGCGCCGAGCGATCCGCCCTTGGCAAGGGAAGCGAGGAAGGCGGCATTGAAGGTGTCGCCGGCGCCGACGGTGTCGATGACCTCGACCCTGGGCGATGCTGCATGAAAGTGCTCGCCGCCGGCATAAGCGTGGGCGCCCTGCGCGCCGTCCTTGACCACCAGCGTATGCGCGGCGCCGATCTGCCGGACGAGTAGGGCGGTAGCAGTGTCGAGATCGTCGACGCCGGCTAGCCCCTTGGCCTCTTCGGCATTGATCAGCGAGATGTCGGCGGCGGCGATCCAGTCGCTGACCTGCTGCTTGTTCGCCTCGGTCCAGCCGACCGGCGGCCAGCCCGGGTCGATGGCGGTGCGCCAGCCTTTTGCCGACAGCGCTTCGAGGAGCGTCGTCGTGCCGGCCTCGATGCGCGGCATCAGGTGCCCGCCGGAAATGAGCGCCAGGGCATTGTCGCCCGGGGCCTGGGGCAGCCGCTCGATCAGGTCCTCGAGGCCGGCACGCTGCAGATGTCCCGGCGTGGTGAAGAACACCCGGTCGCCGCCCTTGTGGACGATGCCGACCGTCAGCGTCGTGTCGCACGGCTCGACGATCCATTCGCACGAGGCGGCATCGAACTGTCCGCTCAGCCACGCCCCGTTCGGATCGTTGCCGACGGATGCGATCATCAGATGGTTTTCGCCCATGCCGGCCAGCGCAAGTGTGGTGTTGCCGGCGGAGCCTCCCGGCCGCATCTCGGAACGGTCGACGACCACCTCGGTGCCTACGGCCGGCCAGCCGTCGACTTCGCCGAGCACCAGGTCGACATTGACATTGCCGAGAACGAGCAGCGTCGGAACGGTCATAAGGTCTGCCTATGCTATTGCAGCATCCGCCCCGATGGGAGCGGACGCTCGTGTGTCAGTGTCGGTCACGCGCCGGTGCGCGCGACCACCGGCACATAGTTTTCGAGTTCAGGGGCAGGGAAGCTGACTGTTCCGTTGATCTCGGCAGAGCGATAGAGCCCCATCAGGATCTCGACCACCGCAAGCCCGTCGTCGAAGGTTTCGATCGGCTTCTCGCCCTTGCGGAAGCACTCCACCATGTGACGATTCTCGTCGGTATAGCCGTAGATGCCGGCTTCGTCTTCAAGAACCGGCATCAGGCCCTGTTCGGCATTCTGCTTTTCGACCAGGTCCTCGCCTTCGGCGCCCTTGACCTCGCGCGACATGAACACCTTGAGACCGGTGTTGAGCGAATTGAACTCCATCGCGTATTCCGGCCCGAGCAGTTCGAGCTGGATGCGCAGTCCGGCGCCGACATAGGCCCACGAGGTCGTCGCCTCGATCACCAGCTCGTTGCCGTCCTCGTCCTCGAGCAGGATGGTGCCGCGGGCGAAATCCTCGGACGGGCGGTTGCGGTAGTCGACCTCGGTGCCGAAACGCTTCTTCAACTGGTCGGCATAGTTGGGCCGCGTCCATTTGAGGTTGGCGACGGTGCCACTGACCGACTTGATGGTCAGCGACTTGCGCTCGGCACCAGGCTTGGTCAGCAGGTGCCGCGCCACCTCGACGCTGTGGCACATCATGTCGGACAGGACGCCGCCGCCCTGCTTGTCGCCCTGCCAGAACCAAGGTTCGTGCGGGCCGGAATGTTCTTCCGCGGCGCGCGCCAGGTAGGGCCGGCCGGTGGCCGAGGCGGCGCGGCGCCAGATGATGTCCTTGCCGCGGATGACCGGCGTGCAGAACACCTGGTTTTCGAGGTAGCCGTGGTTGAGGCCGGCGTCGTCGGCTAGGCGCAGCATCTCGCGCGCCTCGGCGATGGTCCGGGCCAGCGGCTTTTCGCAGGCAACCGCGATGACCTTGCTGCGGCCTGCCTTCACCTCTGCGTGCAGCGTGCGCATCACGTCGAGGCGCGTGTAGTTGGGCGACAGGATCCAGATCGCGTCGACATTGTCGGCATTGACCAGCGATTCCAGGCTGTCGTGGCTGGTGCACTCGCCGAGGCCGAGTTCGTCGACGCGGTTGGCAAACCGGGCGCGGTTCTCGGCCTTACGGCTGTAGACGCCGGTGACGTCGACATTGCGCACGCCGAGCATGCCCCTGAGGTGGAATTCCGCGATGAAGCCGCTTCCGACGAAGCCGACGCGCAGCCGCTGTTTGGGCAATCCGGTCATGGTCGATCCCTCATTTCCTGCTAACTGAAATCATTTCGGCGCTGGCGCCGTGGTGCCGCGTATCTTCAGCGTCGTCGCCAGCATCGTCGGCTTGCGCGGCGTCAGCCCGCCGGCAAGCATGTCGAGCAGCATGTTCATGGCGGCGCGGCCGATCTCGGCTCGCGGCTGGCTGACGGTGGTCAGCGGCGGGTAGAAGGCCTCGCTGAGGAACAGGTCGTCGAAGCCGACGACGGAGACGTCGCCGGGCACGTCGAGGCCAAGCCGGCGCAATTCGTGGATCACGCCGAACGCCATCTCGTCATTGGCGACGAAGATCGCCGTCGGCGGCTGCGGCAGCTCGAACAGTTCGCGGCACAGCCGCTGGCCGGTGTGCAGCAGGTAGTCGCCGACCGGCTCGTGGCCGTCGGGGATGGCCAGCCCGGCGGCCTGCATGGCGGCGCGGTAGCCGTTGCGGCGGCTGACGCTCATGATCTCCGGCACCGGGCCCGAGATATGGGCGATGCGCTTGTGGCCGAGCCCGATCAGGTGTTCGACGGCGTCGCGCGCGGCGCCCTCGTTGTCGATCATCACATGCGGGAAGCCGGCGTCGCGGATCTCCTCCAGCGCCACCACGATGGGCGCGTCGGCGACCGAATCGAGAAAGCCTTCTCGCGCCGGCAGCTTGCCGGTCATCAGGATCATGCCGTCGGCATGGCCATCGCGCAGCATGTCGAAATACTCGACCTCGCGGTCGGAGTCGTTTTCGGTGTTGCCCATCAGGACGGAGTAGCCGGCGGCGCGGGCGGTGGCTTCGACGCCTTTCAGGATCTCGAGATAGAACGGGTTGCCGACGTCACGGACCACCATCAGCACCGCCATTGCCCGTTGCGTGCGCAGATTGCGGGCGCTGACATTGGGCCGGTAGTTCATCTCGCGGGCGACCTCGCGGATGCGGCTGAGCGTCGGCTCGGCCACCAGTCCGCTGTCGGAGAGCGCGCGCGACACGGTGGCGGCGGAAACGCCCAGCCGCTCGGCGATGTCCTTGATCTTGGGTCGCTCGTTCATCCGCGCATTGCCCGTCCGCGTCCATAGAACAGCATCAGCAAGAGCAGCGTGGCGCCGAACACCATCTGCCGCCCGGATTCGTCGATGTGCACCGTGGTCAGGATGCCCTGCAGGATGACCAGCAGCAGCGCACCCGCCATGGTGCCGGTGTAGCCGCCCTTGCCACCCGACAGCGGCGTGCCGCCGAAGACGACGGCGATGATCGAGGCCAGCATGTACTGCTCGCCGACATTGGCGAAGGACGAGCCGGAATAGCCGAGCAGGCAGATGCCGGTGATGGCGGCGAACACACCCGACAGCATGAACAGCGAGATGCGCATCGCCTTGACCGGCACGCCGGCCATGTAGGCGGCCTGCTCGTTGGAACCGATGGCGTAGATGCGGTGGCCGTAGACGGTGCGGGTCAGCATGAAGGCCATCAGCAGCCCGATCGCCACCCACAGCCAGATGATGCCGGGCAGGCCGAGCAGGAACGGCTGGGTGACGAAGCGCGACAGGCCGGGCGCGGCAAACCCAGAGGGGATGCCGTTGCGCACCACCACCAGCAGGCCCTGCAGCACGCCGAGCATGCCGAGCGTCATGACCAGCGGCGGGATGCGCAGAAGCGTCACGCCCATGCCGTTGATCAGGCCGATGAAGGCACCGGCCGCCATGCAGGCGAGCACCGCCGGCACGATGGCGCTGTCGGCGCCGTTCATGACGTTGCCGGCGATGATGGCGCTGAGTGAGATGACGCCGCCGACCGACAGGTCGATGCCCTCGCGGCCGCCGAGGATGACGAGGTTCTGGCCGGCGGCGACGATGCCGAGCAGGGCGGCGACGATGAGCAGGCGCAGGATCTGCTGGGCCGAAGCAAAGCCGGGCGAGAGCGTCTCGCCGAGCAGGAGCAGGGCGACGATCAGGATCAGCGCCACGACCAGCGGCTGCTTGAGGAAGGTCAGCACGGGCGAGGGCGACGGCGCCTTGGAATGGGTCTGGGTCGTGGCGGTCATGCGCGTGCCCTCCGGCCGACGAGCACGCCGGCCATCAGCGCGATCAGGATGGCCAGGCCCTGGACCAGGTTCTGCCATTCCGACGGCGTGCCGACGAAGAACACCAGCGAGTTGATGAGGCCGATGATCAGCGCCCCGATGATCGAGCCGACGACGGTGCCGAAGCCGCCCGACAATGCGCTGCCGCCGAGCACCACGGCCGCGACCGAGAACAGGGTCATCTTGCCGCCGACGAGCGGGTCGCCGCTGGCGGTGTCGCCGGTGATGCAGAAGGCGGCGAGCGCCGCGAACAGGCCGCACAGCGCGTAGCCCTGGATGCGGATCCTGGTCACCGGCAGGCCGCTCTGGAAGGCTGCCTGCGCGTCGTCGCCGACGGCGAGCAGTTGCGTGGCGAGGCGGGTGCGGGCGAGCACGTAGAGCACGATGGCCAGCAAGACCGCGGCGTAGAACACGAACGGAATCTCGAAGAAGCGGCCGCCATAGGTGCGCCAGAAGGCGGCCGGTGCCGGCGTGCCGGCGACAGGCATCACGTAGAGCGCCAGGCCGGTGAAGAAGATACTGGTGGCGAAGGTGGCAACGATCGCCTGGAGCCTGAGTGCAGCCACCACGATGCCGTTGACGATGCCGCAGGCCAATCCGGTGAGCAGGCCGACGCCGAGGGCCGCGACCACCGAAAAGCCGCTGCCGCCCATCTTTTCCATCAGCACGACGATGACGACATTGACCAGCGAGACGATGGCCCCGACCGACAGGTCGATGTCGCCGGCATAGACGACATAGGTCTGGGCGATGGCGAGCATCATCAGCGCGAGATAGGTCTTCACCAAGCCGGTGATGCCGATGAAGCTGATGCTGCGCGGCTGGTAGAGGCCGTTGAGCGCCAGCAGCACCAGCGCGATCAGCAACGCCGGCAGGAACGGATAGCGCTCGACGAGGCGCTTGAGCCCGCCGCCCGGCTTTTGCGTGGATATGGTCGCGGTTGTCATCACGCGGCCTCGTAAGCTGCCTGGTAGAGATTGTAGCGCGTGCGGTCGGCGCCGGTGAGTTCGCGCCGCACCGACCCGCCATTGAAGACGAGGATGCGGTCGGCATTGTTGAGCAATTCGGCATCTTCCGAGGAGTAGAGTACGATGCCCATGCCCTCTTCGGCGAGCTTGCGGATCAGCGAAAACAGGTCTGCCTTGGCCGACAGGTCGATGCCCTTGGTCGGATCGTCGAGCAGCAGGACGTCGGGCCGGTCGATCAGCCAGCGGGCGATGACGATCTTCTGCTGGTTGCCGCCCGACAGCGAATTGATCGGATGGCTGAGCCCGCCGAACTTGGTATGCAGCGCCTCGAGCGCCGGCTTCACCCGTGCCGCCAGCGCTGCCGGTCGCGCCAGCTTCAGCTTTTGCCGGAGATAGTGGATCGGCGTGGCGTTTTCGATGATCGGCCGGCCCTGGATGATGCCGTCGCGGCTGCGGTCGCCGGAGACATAGGCGAGCCCGCGGCGGATGGCGCTGCGTGGATTGGACGGCGTGAAGGCCGAACCGCCGAGCGTGATCGTACCGCCTGCCGCTGGGTTGGCGCCGAAGATGGCGCGCAGCACTGCCGACTGGCCCTGGCCGTGCAGGCCGCCGAAGCCGAGGATCTCGCCCTTGGCGACCTCGAAGCTGACATTGGCAAAACCCTTGCCGGAGAAGTTCTCGGCCTTGAGCACTGCCGCCTTGCGGTCGGTCGCCGCGGCCGGCGGGGCGCTGGCGCCGGCGGCAAGCTCGTCCTGGCCGCCGACCATCAGCCGGATCACCGCTGCCGGATTGGTGTCGGCGATGTTTTCGGTGCCCACCGTCTCGCCGTCGCGGATGACCGTGACGCGGTCGCCGATGGCGAAGATTTCGTCCATGCGGTGCGAGATGAAGATGATGCTGCGGCCATCGGCCTTCAGGCCGCGCAGGATTTCGAAGAAGCGGTCGACCTGGGCCCGGTCGAGCGCCGAGGTAGGTTCGTCGAAGATGGTGATCGGCGCTTCGGTGGCCAGCGCCTTCATGATTTCGACCAGCTGGCGCTGGTCGGCGCGCAGGTTCTCCACCACCGCTTCCGCCGAAAAGCCTTCGCCGGCAACCGTTTCGAACAGGGCGATGTAGCGGGCGGCGCGTATCTCCAGAGCCTTGCGGTCGACGAAGATGCCGCCCGGCATATCGGGCAGGCAGATGTTTTCCGCCACCGTCCGGTGCCCGGCCAGGCTGAGCTCCTGGTAGAAGATGCCGATGCCGTGCTCGCGCGCCGCATGCGGACCGGTGATGGTCACCGGCTTGCCGTCGATCAGGATTTCTCCGCCGTCCGGCCGCACGCTGCCGGCCAGCACCTTGCATAGCGTGCTCTTGCCCGAGCCGTTGGAGCCGATCAGCACATGCACTTCGCCGGCCTCGACCGTCAGGTCGCCGCGGCGCAAGGCCAGGGTGGCGCCGTAAGCCTTGCTTACGCCGCGCATGATGAGTTTCGACATGGTGGTGGCTTTCCGGTGCTTCGTCGGTCGGGGGACGCGCGGCTGTTTTCAGGCGCGCGTCCCCGTTCGTGGGAGGAAGCTTACTTGAACAGCGCTTCGGCGTCAGCGATCGAAAGCTGGCTGGTGTAGGAGAAGTAGCCCGGCTTGCCGTCGAGCTCCTTGGCGACCTGATCGACGTTCTTGCCGTCGATGAAGGGGATCGGCAGGTACATGGCGTTCTTGTACTGGCCAGCCGTCGCCGGCTCCTTCAGTTCCTTGCCTTCAAGCATCAGCACGGCGACGTTGAGTGCCGAAGCCATGACGCCGGGAGGGTTCACCGAAGCGCCCGAGTTCAGCTTGTCCTTGACCCAGAGGTCGATGAAGTCTTTGCGGATCTCGCCGGTGGCGGCGATCGACGACTGCTTCTTGGCATCGATGATCGACTTCCAGGCGCCTGCCGCCATGCCGTCCTGCACCCAGACACCGTTGATGTCGGGGTTGGTGGCGAGCAGGTTCTGCATCGCCTGCTGGCCCTGGGCCTGATCCCAGTTGGCGTTCACTTCATTGACGATCTTGATGTCGGGATACTGGCCGAACACTTCCTTGTAGCCGGCGACGCGCATCTCGTTGGCCGGGTGGCCTGCGACGCCGTTGATGGCAACGACGTTACCCTTGCCGCCGAGTGTCTCGGCCAGCCACTTGGCGCCTGCGGCACCCCATGCCTTCTGGTCGATGCCGACATAGGTGGCGTCGGGCGACGACACTTCGGCGTCGGTCGAGATCACCAGGATGCCGGCTTCCTTGGCCTGGGCAAACACCGGATCGAACGCCGTCGGGCTGTTCGGGTTGATGATGATGGCGTTGACGCCTTCGCTGATGAAGTTGCGGACGTGTGCGATCTGGCCGGGCACGTCGACATTGGCGCTCTGCACCACGACCTCGACATTGACGCCCTTTTCCTTCCAGGCTGCTGCTGCTGCCTGTGCCTGTTCGATCATCTGCGTCCGCCACTCCGAGCCTACCCAGCCGTTGGACAGGCCGATCTTGTAGTCGGCCGCCTGGGTCGAGAACGCCGACACGGCCAGCGCCGCGACGGTGGTGAGCGCCAGTGCTGCAAATTTCTTCATGAATTCCTCCCGATGCAAAAACTGCTGCAGCAGATGATAGCCAGAAAATGTAATCGATTTCAATCGGCATTTTGCAAGGGTTTGCGGAACGTTCGATTGCCTCAAAATGAGGTCGCCGGCGGGCCCTTCGAGGTGAACCTTTCCCGGCGTTGGCGCGACCAACGTCCAGGCGCCGCGTGGTGCGGTGTCATGAAAGGAAAACCCAATGACCACAGACACCAGGTGTTGCGGGTCACCGCGAGCACCCGGAGCACGGCGCGACCACCGCCTCAGGGACAGGGTGGACGCGTTGGGCTTCGGGCTTGTTCCATTGACCCTAGGTAAGCCCCGGCGTATCGTCGCGCCGAGGGACAATAGCAGGACCGCAAGGGAGGAAAGTGCCGGGTATCAGCGCTTCGCTCTCGCATGCGCTCCAGCACCTTCTTCCACACAACTCGGGAGAGGTGTCATGCCGTGCTTTCGTGGTGGTTTCGGTGCGCTCGCGCATGCAGCCGGACCGTCAGGCAACCGCCTGGGAGCACTCGCGCTGAACGCCGGCATGATGGCGCTGGCGCTCGCCGCCAATCTCTGGCTGGCACCACAGGCCGGCGCCCAGGAAACCCAGATCATCAACCCTGGATCGATGGCGGTCACCGGCTTTTCCGGCACAGTCATTCCCGGTATCGAGGAAGGGTTGCCGCCCGGCGTCGACCCGGTAGACGAAACCTTCATCGACACAGAGCGCGCAACCTTGCGCGTTCTCGACGTTTCGGCCCTCGGCGGGCCGCCGTCGGGCCAACTCGTCAATACGCCGTTGCCCTTCGAGGTCCTCGCCGGCCAGATCGGCCAGGTCTTCGCGCTGACCTATGACGACGGTGTCCGCGACGGCACCCCGTCTGATGTGCCCGATCTCTACGCGGGCGCGACCTCGCTGCACGGCATCCGCATCGTCACGCCTGATGCCGACGACGACGGACGGCCTGAGCGCCAGCGCCGCGGCATCGCCGGCGCCACCTTCATGGCCGGCCAGTTCGGCGAGGAGAATGGCGGCGGCCCCGGCACGATCTGGCGGATCGACGGCATCTCGGGTGCTGTCACCAAGTTCGCCGACATCGACACCAACAGCGGCCCCGGCATTGGCGACGTCGCTTTCGACAAGATCCATCGCCAATTCTTCGCCTCCGACCTCGATACCGGCCTGATCCACCGCATCGACGCCACGGGCGCCCTGGTCGACACCTTCGACCACGGCGTCACGGGACGCCCGGTGCGCGGGCTGGCCCCGACTGCCGATGACGGCGCGGTGATGGACATTGCCGGCGCCGCCTTCGACAGCGAGGACCCTGGCACCTGGGGCTACACCCAGGACGAGCGCCGCGTTTGGGGCGTGGCCTTCCATGGTGGCCGCGTCTACTACGCGGTCGGCGACGAGGCCGAGATCTGGTCAGTCGGCATCGCCCGCGACGGCAAGTTCGCGGGCGACCCGCGCTGGGAACTGACCGTCGAGGCCGACAAGGACCTGCCGGTTACCGATATCGCCTTCGACAGCAGGGGCTTCATGTATCTGGCCCAGCGCGGGGAGATCGAAAACCGCTTCGACTACAGCCAGTTCGCCGACACCGGCGATGGCGAGGTCATCCGCTACTGGCGTGAAAGTCCCGATGATCCGGCGACCGAAAGCATCTGGGTGCCGGTGCCGCAGGAATATGCGGTCGGCTTTCCCGAAGGCAATCGCCAGTCGGCCGGCGGCATCGACCTGCAATATGGATATGATGCGCAGGGCTTCATCAACCCCAACGCCTGCACCGACACCATCGTCAAGACTGGCGACAAGCTCAGGGACAACCCGGCCCTGGCCGAGCAGCTCGCCGCGGGTGGTCCGCTTGCCGTCCATGGGGTGCAGATCACCTCGACTTCGCTCGTGAAGCCGGCGAACGTTCCGCCTTTCGGATCGTGGTTCGTCGACTTCGACAGCTTCTATGAAGATCCCGAGGTCGAGGGACATGTCGGCGACGTCGAGATATGGCGGCCATGCGAAGGCCGCGCCGGCTATTACGAGCAGATTCCGTATCCGGGCGACTATCCGACGCCGCTGTGGCCGCCGGATTTTCCGCCGCCCGGCAACATCCCGCCCTGCCTCGACGTCGAGGCGGTCGAGTATTTCTGCACCCCGGCCGGGCTCGAGGCCGATCTCTATGTCCGTGACGTTGCAGGCATCGGCGGCGATTCCGTCAAGGCCGATTCCAGGACGCCGGGCGTTGGCATCTCACCGCTTCAGCAGACCAAGCCGGCAGGCGCGCCGTTCACCATCGGGGTGACCGGCCACTTCCCCGGCGACACGGTCAATGTCGGCCTGTGCTTCTACAAGCAGTCCGACGCCGACAAGGGCGGCTATTACCCTTGCTGCAAGGTGGTGGTGCCGCTCGAAACGCCCGCCGCAAGCTGCGAACCGTGAGGGAGGGAGAGATGAACATCCACGCTCCCGTCCCGCTCGACAGCAAAGCAACCGTCATGGAGACGATCATGAAACCCCTGTCATTCGCCAGGCGCGGTGCGCGCTGGCTGGTGGCGGCAGGTATCGCGCTCGCCGCCATGCCCCTGTCGCCGGCAGCCGCCCAGCCGTTGCCCGATGTCGTGCCTGAACTGAGGCTCGACCGCATCGTGCCGCATCCCGGGCATGACGACGTCGTGCCGTTCTTCACCAAGAAGGGTGCCCAGCGCAATTGCGACTATGTCGTCTATAATCTGCGCTTCGGTGCCCGCGGCAATCCGGAAAAGTTCTTCGATCCGGCCTTCGCCAACGGTCTCAAGACGCTGCGGATGGATTTCCGCGACCAGCTTGCGCCCGGCCTGAAGATCGTCAATGTGCAGGCCAGCGCCGACGGCACCGATGCCGTCGGCGGTCCGCTGCCGGCAGCCGCCATAGGCACCACCGCCAACCCCAACGATACGGCCACGATTTCCGACTTCCGGCTGTCGGCGACCGATCTCGACGGTGTCGGCGCGCCCAACGAACGCTACATCGACATCCGCATCACAGCCCTGATCGACCACGCCGCCTTCCCGGCGCCCACGGTCGTCGACAACCAGGGCTTCGTCAAGCTGTCGGCTGGCCCCGGCTCGATCGAGATCCCCTCGCACGATCCGGCCAAGCCCGACGACGGCGATTTCCGCACCGGCGAGAAGACCCAGATCCGCATCGACATCACCGACTGCGAGCCGCCTCCGCCACCGCCTCCGGGCGGCGACGAGCCGTGCTTCAAGGTCGAGACGGGCGATGTCGACTGCGTGCCCGGTGGCGGCGCCTACATCTACAACATGCCTGTCGGGCCCGAGATGGCCGGCCGCTGGGTGCAGCTGCGCACCACCACGCCGGGCATCACCATCGACCCGCCGATGCAACTCGTTCCGCCCGGTGGCGGCGTGCTGCACTGGGAGATCGAAGGTGCAGTACCCGGCGATGTCGTGCATCTGATCGTCACCGGCATCGAAACCTATGCCGGTCCGGAAGAGGGCGTCGGCCTGTGCTGCACCCAGACGGTCGACATCGTCATTCCCCCCGACCTTCGCTGCCCGCCCGACAAGGAACCGGACATCAAGGTCGAGAAACGTGCCGACGTTGCCCGCTGCACGGTCCTTGGCGGCTGCAACTTCACTATCCGCGTCACCAATGTCGGCGACGGCCCCTACAACGGCAAGATCGTGCTCGACGAGGTGACCTTGCCCGGCAACGCCACGATAGATTCCGGGCCCAACGCGCCCTGGACCTGTCTGCCGGCAACCAGCCCGATGAGTTGCGAGCATCCCGCGACCACGCTCGATCCCGGCGAATGGGTCGATCTCAAGATCGGCTTCAAGCCCGGACCCGGCTGGGAGGCGAGCTTCATCCGCAATTGCGCCGAGTACGACTACACGGCGAGCGAAAAGCCCGACGTGTTCGGCCGCACCGACAACGACAAGGCGTGCGCCAGCATTCCAATCTGCAAGCGCGGCGATCCCGATTGCCGTCCGCCGGTGGAAAAGAAGGTCGACCTGCGCATCACCAAGGACCCGCGTTCGGTCTCCTGCAGTGCCGATGGCGTCTGCAGCTTCTTGATCCGTGTCTACAACAACGGTACCCAAAACTATGTCGGTCCGCTGACTGTCATCGACGACTATCCCACCGGAGCGCCGACGTCCTCGACCTTTGGCCCGACGCCGCCCTGGGCTTGCGGGCCTGCCGGTCCCGGCCAGTTCCGCTGCGATCATCCGGGCGTGGCACTGGTGCCCGGTGCGTCGGTGCCGCTTTCGGTGGTCGCCATCGTGCCGGCGGACTATCCGTCCGACATGATCCGCAACTGCGGCGAGGTACGGGCGATCCCTGGTGAGACGGTGCTGGTCAACAACAAGGCCTGCGCCACCATGCGCATCCCGCATCCGGGGCGGCCGCGGCTGACCGTTGCCAAGACCGGCGACCGGCAGTGCGAGACGGGCCGGCCCTGCACGTTCGAGATCACCATCACCAACAGCGGCACCGGTCCCTTCAATGGCTCGGTCCGCATCGGCGATGCCATCGGCGTGGAC
Organism: Aminobacter niigataensis; assembly: GCF_946995915.1. Classification (GTDB taxonomy): domain Bacteria; phylum Pseudomonadota; class Alphaproteobacteria; order Rhizobiales; family Rhizobiaceae; genus Aminobacter; species Aminobacter niigataensis. The sequence continues at coordinate 358,020 of NZ_OX341517.1, read as the reverse complement.
GGGCTCGGCCGGCTGGACGGCGTTCCGATCAGCTCGATCGAGCCGCCTTTCGGCTGCACGCCCGAGCCAACGACGCTGCCATTGTCCTGCGTCACCAACATCAGCCTCGGCGCCGGCGAAAGCCGCGTCCACAGGGTGACGGTGGTGATCCCGGACGACGGCCGCCTCGCCAATCTCCCCCGGCCGGTGCCGGCCCAGAACTGCGTTGCCGTGCTTCCGCCCGACACGCCGGTTCGCGGGCTGGACCTGGCCGGTGGCACGGCCCTCCCGGGCGGTCTTGGCGCCGGCAGTCCCTATGCCTGCCACCGCTTCCTGATCGACCATGAGGTCAAGCAGGAGTGCTCGGAAGGCTTCGTGCTCAACCAGGCCGGCCGTTGCGTCTGCCCCGAAGGCACGGCGTTCCGCAATGGCCAGTGCGTGCCCGATAGCGGCACGGTGACGCCGGTTCCCCCGGTCAAGCCGCAATGCCGCCTGTTGCCGGGACAGATCCGCACCGAGGACGGACGCTGCATCTGCCCGCGCGGCACGGACCTCAAGAACGGCAAGTGCGTGCGGCCGGAACAGCCGCCGGAACGGCAGTGCAAGCTGCTGCCCGGCCAGATCCGGACGCAGGACGGAAGCTGCATCTGCCCGCGTGGCACCGAGCTGAGGAACGGCCGCTGCGTCAAGGATGTGCCGCCGGTACGCCAGTGCACGCTGCTGCCGGGCCAGATCCGGACGCAGGACGGGCGCTGCATCTGCCCGCGTGGCACAGAGCTGAGGAACGGTCGCTGCGTCAAGGATCAGCCGCCGGTGCGCCAGTGCAAGCTGTTGCCCGGCCAGATCCGGACGCAGGACGGGCGTTGCATCTGTCCGCGCGGAACGCAGCTGATCCGGGGCGCATGCCGCAAGGCACCGACGACGCAGTGCCCTGACGGCACGACGCTGGTGCGCGGCCGCTGTGTGCCCGATCGTCAGGACACCGTCTGTCGCCGTGGCGAGGTGCTGATCAACGGCCAGTGCGTGACCATCGAGCGTGAGTGCCCGCGCGGCACGGTCGGCAACTATCCGAACTGCCGTCCGATCCGCCAGCAGCCCACGTTGCAGATCCCGATCAACCCGGATGTATTCCGCGGCCTGATCCCGCAGAGACGGGAGCAGCAACAGCCGAGGACCAACAACATCATTCCGCAGTGATCGTCACAAGCGCATGTAACCCCGCCGGCCGGTCCGGCGGGGTTCTGCTTTTCCGGGGTTTATACGGCGATGTGGCTGCATTCCGGTCTCGACAAGCCGGGCGCCGGAGATTAGGCAAGCCGGAAACCGGCTCTGCCCCATTCGAAAGGCCTGAACGTGAGCAACAAAACCCTGATTGCGCCCTCGGTGCTGTCGTCGGACTTCTCGAAGCTCGGCGACGAGGTCGAGGCCATCGTCGCCGCCGGCGCCGACTGGATCCACCTCGATGTCATGGACGGCCATTTCGTCCCCAACATCACCTTCGGCCCCCCTGTCATCAAGGCGATCCGCAACCGCACCGACAAGGTGTTCGATTGCCACCTGATGATCGCGCCGGCCGATCCCTATCTCGCGGCCTTCGCTGACGCCGGCTGCGACATCATCACGGTCCATGCCGAGGCCGGGCCGCATCTCGACCGCTCGCTGCAGACGATCCGCAATCTCGGCAAGAAGGCCGGCGTGTCGCTCAACCCGTCGACGCCGGAATCGGTGATCGAATACGTGCTCGACCGGCTCGACCTGGTGCTTTTGATGACCGTCAATCCGGGCTTCGGCGGCCAGGCCTTCATCCCGGCGGTCATCGACAAGGTCAAGCGCGTCAAGGCGATGATCGGCAACCGCCCGATCGACATCGAGATCGACGGCGGCGTCACGCCCGAGACTGCGCCGCTGGTCACCGCGGCGGGCGCCAATGTGCTCGTCGCCGGCAACGCCGTGTTCAAGGGTGGGCCTGCGGCCTATGCCGCGAACATCGAGGCGATCCGGGCCGCGGCTGACAAGGCTGCGATCTAACCTAGAGAATTTGCCCCTCACTCTTACCCTCTCCCCGTGAAGGACGGGGAGAGGGGGGCGTCAACGTTGCCGTTTGTCCCTTCTCCCCGTCATTACGGGGAGAAGGTGCCGGCAGGCGGATGAGGGGCAGCGCCGCCGTACGCGGACTTGGATCCTCGCCCCCAATTCGAACAGTAAATCCCCCCGCCCCTAACCCCTCCCCACAAGGGGGAGGGGAACTAGCTCCTCACGGCTTCGGCCTGGATTGTCGAATTTTGGCGCTGAACGGTCGGTCCCCCTCCCCCTTGTGGGGAGGGGTTAGGGGTGGGGGTATGAGCGCGAAAGCAGGTCGTTAGGCAAGCTGCGAGGGAGCATTGCGCCCCATCCAACCTACGCCTCAAACACCTTCTTGCCGTCGATCCAGGTGCCCGACACATCGAGCGTGTCGGTGAGTTGCACGGCGTTTGCCGCATAGCCCCTGGCCAGCCGCCCGAGGCGCTTTTCCTGCCCGACCGCCTCCGCCGGATAGAGCGAGGCCATGCGGATCGCCTCGCCGAGGTCGTAGCCGATTGTCTCGTGCATGAAGCGGATCGCCGAGATCATGTCGAGGTCGGCGCCGGCAAGCGTGCCGTCTTCCAGTGTCAGCCGTCCGTTCTCGCGCTTGATGGTGCGGCCGTTGAGCTGGAACGATTGGAGATCGGTGCCGATGGTTGCCATCGCGTCGGTGACCAGGAAGATGCGCGCCGGGCCGTTCTTGGCTTTGAGCGCGATCTGCATCGTCGCCGGGTCGACGTGGATACCGTCGGCGATCAGCCCTGCGGAGAACGTGCCGATGTCGACTGCCGCTCCGGCAAGGCCGGGCTCGCGGTTGCCGATCTGGCTCATGGCGTTGAACAGATGCGTCGCCATCGACGCGCCGGCCTCGGCATATTGCTTCGCCGTGCGGTAGCTGGTGTCGGTGTGGCCGAGGCTGACGACGACGCCGGCATCCGCCAGCGCCTTGACCTGCGCTACCGTCACCGATTCTGGTGCCACCGTGGTCAGCAGCACAGGCATCGACGGGCGTGCGGCGATGAGCGCTGCCTGCTCCGCCGCGTCCATCGGGTGGATCAGCTTGGGATCGTGCGCGCCCTTGCGGGAGAGCGACAGATGCGGCCCCTCGAGATGCAGGCCGAGGAAGCCGGGCATCTTGCGCTTCGCTGCTTCCGCACCCGCGGCGATGGTCGAGCGCGTGATCTCGGGTGTGTCGGTGATCAGCGTTGGCAGCACCGCCGTCGTGCCGAACGGCATTTGCGCCTTGCAGATGATGTCGAGCGTGTCGGCGTCGGGCTTGTCGTTGAGCATCAGCCCGCCGCCGCCATTGACCTGGAGGTCGATGAAGCCGGGGACGAGCATGGCGCCGCCATCCGTCACCGTCAGGCCGGCCGGCACAGCGTCGCGCTCGACGATGCCCTCGACCAGCCCTTCAGCGACGATGAGCGCAGCATTTTCATGCCACGCCTCTCCGTCGAAGATGCGCCCCGCAGCTATCGCAAAACGATCGCTCATATCGTTTCGGTCACTTTCCTGAGATTGGGCGGGCTGTCGGGGTCGAGGCCGCGATGGCGGGCGAAGGCCTCTACGAAGCCGTAGAACGAGGCGATCAGCATCAGCGGATCGGTCAGCGGATGGCCGGTGGCGACATGCGGCAGCACCTTGGCCTTTTTGGCCAGCAAAGACGTGATGTGGATCGCTGCACCGCGCGCGGCAAGCCCGTCGGCGGCTTCGGCGATCGACGGCTCCGAGGCGTCGCGGGCGGCAAGCGCCAGCACCGGGAAGCCCGGCCGCACCAGCGCCAGCGGGCCGTGCATCACTTCGGCAGCACTGTAGGATTCCGCGTGCATGGCGCAGGTTTCCTTGAACTTCAGCGCCGCCTCGTTTGCGATGGCAAAGGACGGGCCGCGGCCAAGGATGAACAGCGAATTGCCGTCGGTCAGGTCCCCGGCAATGTCCATCCAGTCGCATTCGACTGCCTTGGCGAAATGCTCGGGCAGGGCCTTCAATGCTGCGAGCAACTTGTCGTCGCTGGACCAGTGGGCGAGCACGGCCAGGCCCGCTACCGCCGAATTGACGAAGGTCTTTGTCGCCGCGACGCTTTTTTCGACGCCTGCCTGGATGTCGATGGCATGGTCGGATGCGGCTGCCAGTGGCGAGCCGGCGGTGTTGGTGAGCGCGATCGTCAGCGCGCCGCCGGCGCGTGCGCCTTCCGCCATGGCGACGATGTCGGGGCTCTTGCCCGACTGCGAAATAGCAAGGCAGGCGGAATCGGCGAGCTTCAGCTCAGCGCCGTAGATCGACGAGATCGACGGGCCAATCGAAGCCACGGGGAGACCGGCGGTCAGCTCGATGGCATATTTGAGGAAGGACGCCGCATGGTCGGACGAGCCGCGCGCAACCGTGGTGACGAAGCGCGGCGCCGCGCGCTTGAGATGCAGGCCGGTTTCGGCCAGTTCCTTGGCCGAACCTTCGAGCAGGCGCGCTGTCGCTTCGGGGATTTCGGCGATTTCGCGCCGCATGTGCGTTGTCGCGTTCAAGCGATGTCTCCTTCTTGCCCATCCGGGCCGGGTAGCCTTAGTTCAGCGACGAAGTCATAGGCGTCGCCACGGTAGATCGACTTGGTGAACTCGATCACCTTGCCGCTGGCAAGGTATGAGATGCGCTCGATCTGCAGGCAGGCCGAACCTTCCGGCACGACCAGCAGCTTGGCCTCGGCGCCGCCGAGATTGACCGCCGAGATGCGCTGCACGGCGCGCACCGGCCGGTGGCCGGTCTTGCCCAATGCCATATAGAGCGACGTTGTGACTTCGCGAGGGTCGGGCAGCACCGAAGCCGAGATTGCCGCGCGTTCGATCGCCAGCGGCGTCTCGTCGGCGATGCGCAGGCGGCTCAGCCTGGAGACGAGCTCGCTCGCTGACAGCCCGAGCACCATCATCTCGTCGGGCGAGGGCGGGTAGACGCCGCGCTCGAGCCATTGCGAGCGCGCTGCCATGCCGCGCCGGGCCATGTCTTCGGTGAACGACGTCAGTCGCGACAGCGACTGCTCGACGCGCTCCATGCGCGGCGCCACGAAAGTGCCGGAGCCATGGCGCTGGACCAGCACGCCGGACTTGACCAGGTCCTGCACCGCCTTGCGCACGGTGACGCGGGAAATGTCGGCCTGGGCTGCGATGTCGCGTTCCGAAGGCAGGGCATCGCCGGGGCCGATCAGTCCGCGCCTGACTGCATCCTCGATGTTCTTCTTGAGCTGCAGGTAGAGCGGCGCGCCGCTCTGGCTGACGTCGCGCAGGGCTGCGAAAATCCGCTCGGCGGCGTCATCCATGGCCGCCTCCCGCCTTGCCGAATGTCCTGGCCGCCATTGCCACGGCGCCGCCGAGCGCGTCCTGCAGCGGCGGATGCATGATCGCGCGGTAGCGCTTCGAAAGCAGTGGCGCATAGAGGCCGGCAAGCCCGCCAAGCAGGCACAGCCGCTCGGTTGGCGCCAGGTCGAAGACGGCGAGCGTTTCCTCGACGTCGGCGACGGCACGCTCGACAAGCTTCTGGCCGAGAGCGTCGCCTTTCGCTGCGTGCTCGAACACCATTGGCGCGAATGCACCGTAGTCGCCGGGCTTGGCAGCCGTGGTGAATTCGACGATGTCGCTGGGGTCGCGGTTGAAACGCTCGAGCATGATGTCGGCGAGCGGCGTGCCGGCATGGACCTTGTCATGGACCAGCAGCGTTTCCTGCAAAAGGTCGCGGCCGATGCGCGCGCCGCTGCCGAGATCGCCGATCTGGAAGCCCCAGCCGCCGACGGGACGGAGATGTCCTTTCTGGCGTGCCAGATAGACGGTGCCGGTTCCAAGTGCCGCGATGGCGCCGTCATGCTCGCCGAGCGCGCCTTCGAGCGAGATCAGCGAGTCGTTTTCGATGCGGCTGTTCCGGAACGGCAGCATGGCTTGGAGCCGCTGCTTGTAGTCGCCGACATTGGCGCCGGCGAGGCCGAGCACGGCACCGGCCGCGCCGATCAGTGCGGGATCGCGGCCGGCATCGGCAAACGCCAGGCGGGCGGCTTCGACGATATTTTCACAGGCGCCTGCGAGGTCGGTGCGGATATTGGCGGGTCCGCCCCGCCCGCGACCCAGAATGTCGCCGGTCGCGCTGGCCAGTGCGGCCCGGCAGCCGGTGCCGCCACCATCTATCCCGAGCACAAGATCCACGGCGTTTTCTCCTCGTGATGGATAATACCAATAAAATACCAATAGCCAAGTGTTAAATTCCTGCTTCCGGACAGACTTCTGCATTATGTTGAATTTTATAGATTTTTCGGCCTGCCTTGCATTGCAGCAAAGGAATTTGTTAACGCCGCTGGACAAGTGGTATTTTTTTGGTATTGTCGATGAAAGGGAGAGACAGAATGGCGCCAACGCGTACCGAAGCGGTGCATAAAGATGCCGGGGGCATTGATGCCCAGGCACCTGAATCCGTTCTTCGCCTGCTTGCCGCAGCGCAGGTCGAGGCTGCCGGTGCCGTTCACGCTGCCATCCCCGCAATTGCCGAAGCTGCCGCCAAGATCGCCGAGCGCCTCGCTGCCGGCGGACGTCTTGTCTATGCCGCGGCCGGCAGTTCCGGCCTGATGGCGCTGGCTGATGCGCTCGAGCTTCCCGGAACCTTCGGCATTCCCCGCGACCGCGTCGTCATCCTGCTTGCGGGCGGCACCGACAGCCTTGTCAATCTCACCGGTGCGCCGGAAGACGATGCCGGGCAGGCCATGAAAGAAGTCGCCGCCGCCGAGCTGAATGCCGGTGATTGCCTGATCGCCATCTCGGCCAGCGGCTCGACGCCTTTTGCTATAGGCGCGCTCAACGAGGCCCGGCGCCGCGGTGCTGCGACGATTGCGGTCGCCAACAATGCCGGTGCGCCGATGTTCGACATCGCCGAAATTTCGGTCCTGCTTGGCACGCCGCCGGAAGTCGTTGCCGGCTCGACCCGCATGGGCGCCGGTACGGCCCAGAAGATCGCGCTCAACATGATGTCGACGCTCGTCGCCGTCCATCTCGGCCATGTCCATGACGGTTACATGGTCAATCTTCATGCCGACAATCTGAAGCTGCACGAGCGCGCCGCGCGCATCGTTTCGGCGATATCCGGCTGCGACATGCCCACCGCGAAAGCCCTGCTCGAAAGGAGCGGCGGCTCGGTCAAGGTGGCGATCCTTTTGGCCTCGGGCGCGGCAAGCCCGGAGGCGGCAAACCAACTTCTGGATGGGGCGGGCCAGAAACTGAGGTCCGCTCTGTCGAAGCTCGAGGGGAGCAGAGGCTCTCATCAGTAGAGGCCCGAGAGAAAGTAAACAGGGAGAATGGAAATGAAACATAGGTTGCTTACTGGACTTCTGATGGCGTCCAGCATCCTCGGCTCCGCCGGGATCGCTCTCGCCCAGGACACCACGCTGACGATCGAAAGCTGGCGCAACGACGACCTTGCCATCTGGCAGGAGAAGCTGATTCCGGCGTTCGAAGCCAAGAACCCCGGCATCAAGGTCGTGTTCGCGCCGACGGCTCCAACCGAGTACAACGCGGCCCTCAATGCCAAGCTCGACGCCGGCTCGGCCGGTGACCTGATCACCTGCCGTCCGTTCGACGCATCGCTCGAGCTCTTCAAGAAGGGCCAGCTCGCCGACCTGACCAGCCTTGCCGGCATGGAGAACTTCTCCGACGTCGCCAAGTCCGCCTGGCAGACCGACGACGGCAAGTCCAGCTTCTGCGTGCCGATGGCGTCCGTCATCCATGGCTTCATCTACAACAAGGAAGCCTTCGAGAAGCTCGGCATCACGCCGCCGGCAACCGAAGAAGAGTTCTTCGCCGCCCTCGACAAGATCAAGGCTGACGGCACCTACATCCCGATGGCCATGGGCACCAAGGATCTCTGGGAAGCCGCGACCATGGGCTACCAGAACATCGGCCCGAACTACTGGAAGGGCGAGGAAGGCCGCCTGGCGCTCATCAAGGGCGAGCAGAAGCTGACCGATGCCGACTGGGTTGCGCCGTTCGCGACGCTCGCCAAGTGGAAGCCTTATCTCGGCGACGGCTTCGAGGCGCAGAGCTACCCCGACAGCCAGAACCTCTTCACGCTCGGCCGCGCAGCGATTTTCCCGGCCGGCTCGTGGGAGATTTCGGTGTTCAACACCCAGGCGCAGTTCAAGATGGGCGCCTTCCCGCCGCCGGTCCAGAAGGCTGGCGACACCTGCTACATCTCCGATCACAACGACATCGGCATCGGCCTCAATGCCAAGAGCAAGAACGCCGACGCTGCCAAGACCTTCCTGACCTGGGTGGCTTCGCCTGATTTCGCGACCATCTATGCCAACGCGCTGCCGGGCTTCTTCAGCCTGAATTCGGCTGCCGTGAAGATGGAAGATCCGCTGGCACAGGAGTTCGTCTCCTGGCGCGAGAAGTGCAAGCCGACGATTCGCTCGACCTATCAGGTCCTGTCGCGCGGCACGCCGAACCTCGAAAACGAGACCTGGGTCAAGTCGGCCAACGTCATCAACGGCACCGAGACCCCGGAAGCCGCTGCCGCCGAGCTGCAGAAGGGCCTCGACAGCTGGTTCAAGCCGGCTAAGTAAGATGCGGCGGGCTTGATGCTCGCTCGGGAGGGCGCCGCTTCGGCGGCGCTCTCCCACCCCCTCGAATATTCGAACGTTGCGGACTCGGAATCAGGGGTTGAACGTCGGCGTACAAAGATGCGCTACTGCTTCCGACAGCCATTGGCGGGAAGCCCGCTGAGGTCCATCCTCGCTATCACCATCAACGGCCCGACACGGCCGGACCAGGGAATTTGAGATGTCGGAGCAAAGCCTAGAGCATAGCCAAGACAAGAGACCGACGCGTTGGCACATTGCCGTTTTCCTCGCGCCGGCCCTCCTGGTCTACACCGCCGTGATGATCCTGCCGCTGTTCGGCACGCTGCAGCTTTCGCTGTTCCGCAGCATAGACAATGTGCAGGTCTTCACCGGCCTCGAAAATTTCCGCACGCTGTTCGGCGATCCGCGCTGGTCGGCGTCGTTCTGGAACGCGCTCGGCAACAACACCTGGTTCTTCATCATCCACATGCTGGTGCAGAACCCGATCGGCATCCTGCTTGCCGCCCTGCTGTCGAGCCCGAAGCTGCGTTTCTCCGCCTTCTACCGCACGGCGATCTTCATCCCGACCATCCTGTCCTTCGTCATCGTCGGATTCGCCTGGAAGCTGATCCTGAGCCCGCTGTGGGGCGTCGCGCCCAACCTGCTTGACATGGTCGGCCTCAAGAGCCTGTTCGTTCCCTGGCTCGGCAAGGAAGAATACGCGCTGACTACGCTCAGCCTGATCTCGGTGTGGCAGTTCGTCGGCATCCCGATGATGCTGATCTATGCCGCCATGCTGTCGATCCCCGACGAGGTCATCGAAGCCGCCGAATGTGACGGCGTCACCGGCTTCTCGCAGTTCTGGAAGATCCAGCTGCCGCTGATCCTGCCTTCGATAGGCATCATCTCGATCCTCACCTTCGTCGGCAACTTCAACGCCTTCGACCTGATCTATTCGGCGCAGGGCGCGCTGGCCGGCCCGAACTATGCCACCGATATCCTCGGCACGTTCCTCTACCGCACCTTCTTCGGCTTCCAGCTGCAGACGGGCGATCCGAACATGGGCGCCACCATCGCCTCGATGATGTTCTTCATCATCCTCACCGGCGTCAGCGTCTACCTTTTCCTCATCCAGACGCGGCTGCGCCGCTACCAGTTCTGAGGGCGTCATGAGCAAGGCTGCCACATCCCTGCCGCGCACCATCGGCGCACACGCGATCCTTTTGACCTACACCGTCATCGCGCTGTTTCCGGTGATCGTCATCGTCGTCAACTCGTTCAAGTCACGCGCCGCGATCTTTCGCTCGCCGCTGACGCCGCCGACGGCCGAGACCTTCGACCTCATCGGCTACACCACTGTGATGGCGCAGGGCGACTTCATCCAGTATTTCCAGAACAGCCTGACGGTCACCGTCGCCTCGCTGTTCCTGGTGCTGCTGTTTGGTGCCATGGCGGCGTTCGCGCTGTCGGAGTACCGCTTCAAGGGCAACACCATGATGGGCCTCTATCTGGCCCTCGGCATCATGATCCCGATCCGCCTCGGCACCGTCGCGATCCTGCAGCTGATGGTGGCGTCAGGGCTGGTCAACACGCTGACAGCACTTGTCCTAGTCTACACCGCCCAAGGCCTGCCGCTCGCCGTTTTCATCCTCTCCGAGTTCATGAAGCAGGTGTCGGACGACCTCAAGAATGCCGGCCGCATCGACGGGCTCTCGGAATACCGCATCTTCTTCCGCCTCGTCCTGCCGCTGGTCCGACCGGCCATGGCGACGGTCGCCGTCTTCACCATGATCCCGATCTGGAACGATTTGTGGTTCCCGCTGATCCTGGCGCCCGGAGAGTCGACCAAGACCGTCACGCTCGGCGCCCAGGTCTTCATCGGCCAGTTCGTCACCAACTGGAACGCCGTGCTGGCGGCGCTGTCGCTCGCCATCCTGCCGGTGCTCGTCCTCTATCTCTTCTTCTCGCGGCAGCTGATCCGCGGCATCACTTCCGGAGCAGTCAAGTGAGCACTGAAAAGCCCCTACGCGTCGTCGTTGCCGGCCTCGGCAATATGGGCCGCAGCCACGCCCTGGCCTATCACAACAACCCCGGCTTCGAGATCGCAGCCCTCGTCAACCGTTCCGATGTGCAGCTGCCCGCGGGCATGGAAGGCTACGGCATCCAACGCTCATTCGAAGGCGCGATCCGCGAGCTGAAGCCGGACGTCGCCTCGATCAACACCTATTCCGACAGCCATGCCGACTATGCGGTCATGGCGCTGGAAGCCGGTTGCCATGTCTTCCTCGAAAAGCCGCTGGCAACCACCGTTGCCGACGCGGAGCGCGTCGTCGCCTGCGCCAAGGCCAATGGCCGCAAGCTGGTGATCGGCTACATCCTGCGCCATCACCCTTCCTGGATGCGGCTGATCGGCGAGGCGCGTGCGCTCGGCGGTCCCTACGTCTTCCGCATGAACCTCAACCAGCAGTCATCCGGCCACAAGTGGGACACCCACAAGCAACTGATGAAGACGACCTCGCCGATCGTCGACTGTGGTGTCCACTATCTCGACGTGATGTGCCAGATCACCGATGCCGACCCGGTCGAGGTGCGCGGCATGGGCCTGCGCATGACCGACGAGATCGATCCGGCGATGTATAATTACGGTCACCTCCAGGTGCTGTTCGCCGACGGCTCGGTCGGCTGGTACGAGGCAGGCTGGGGACCGATGATGTCGGAGACCGCCTTCTTCGTGAAGGACGTGATCTCGCCCAAGGGCAGTGTCTCGATCGTCGTCAACGAAGCCGCCACCAAGTCGGATGACGTCGATGCCCACACCAAGACCAGCATGATCCGCGTCCACCGCGCCGATCTCGGTGCCGATGGCAATTTCGTCCATGCCGACGAGGACCTGTCGATGAAGGACGAGCCTGGCCATCAGGGCCTTTGCGACCGCGAGCAGGCCTTCGTGCTGAAGGCCATCCGCGAGGACATCGACCTCACCCGTCATATGGATGACGCCGTCAAATCGCTGCGCGTGTGCCTGGCTGCGGACGAAAGCGTCCGCACCGGCCGCCCCGTGAAGCTCTAGAGACAGGAAAAGCCCGTGGGTTCGCTCAAGATCGAAAATGTCAAAAAGTCCTTCGGCCCGGTCGAGGTGCTGAAAGGCATCGACCTCGACGTCAAGGACGGCGAGTTCGTCGTGTTCGTCGGCCCGTCCGGCTGCGGAAAGTCGACGCTGCTGCGCATCATCGCCGGCCTCGAGGACGCATCGTCGGGCGACGTGCTGATCGACGGCCAGAGGGTCACCAACGCGCCGCCCGCCAAGCGCGGCATCGCCATGGTGTTCCAGACCTACGCGCTCTATCCGCATCTCAACGTGCGCGACAACATGGCGCTCGGCCTCAAGCAGGCGGGAACGCCGGCCGCCGAGATCGACCAGCGCATCGGGGCATCTTCGGCGATGCTGTCGCTGGAGCCCTACCTCAAGCGCCGCCCGGCCGAACTCTCCGGCGGCCAGCGCCAGCGCGTCGCCATCGGCCGCGCCCTGGTGCGCGAACCGAAGCTGTTCCTGTTCGACGAGCCGCTGTCGAACCTCGACGCGGCGCTTCGCGTCAACACGCGCCTGGAGATCGCCCAACTGCACAACCGGCTCAAGGCGACGATGGTCTACGTCACCCACGACCAGGTCGAGGCGATGACGCTGGCCGACCGCATCGTCGTGCTCAATGCCGGCCGCGTCGAGCAGGTCGGCGCGCCGATGGAACTCTACAACAAGCCGGCGAACCTGTTCGTCGCCGGCTTCATAGGCTCGCCCAAGATGAACTTCATCGACGGCGCGCGGCTGGGTGAAACCGCCAAGACGGTCGGTGTTCGCCCCGAGCATATCGCAGTCAGCGATAAATCTGGCGCCTGGAAGGGCACGGTCATCCACGCCGAACATCTCGGCGCCGACACCAACGTCTTCCTTGAGACGGAAAAGGCCGGCCTCGTCACTATCCGCCTGTTCGGCGAGTACCAGACCGGCCCTGGCGCCACGCTCTACGCGACGCCCGATGCGGCCCGCACCTATCGCTTCGACGCGGATGGCAAGGCGATGAGCTGAGGCCAGCAGCGGGGCGTAGCGCACAGGTCACCCAGCAAAACCTTGGGACCGGTGAGCGTCTAGCCCCCTTTCCGGTTCGCTGCGCGAACCACCTCTCCCCCACTGCATGGGGGCGAGGAACCCAAGTTCTGTTGCGCCACGGCCTTCACGGTTTAGCATTTCCTCGCCCCCACGCAGTGAGGAGAGGGGGCTATCGCTGCCTCAACCGCTCCGTCCCAGCGACATCCACGCCATCATCCCCAATCATCACCCCGAACATCGCAGCTGCCTGCTCGCGCGTGTAGTAGCCGAGCCCGACATCGCGCAGCACCAGTTCGGGATCGCGTGAAAGCGGATCGCCATAACCGCCGCCGCCCGGCGTGCTGACCAGAACCCGGTCGCCGGCCTTGAGCGGAATGTCCTGCTCCTTCGACAGATGCGGCGGCACATGCGGCTGCCCGTCGCGAAAAACTGTCACCGTATTGACGGCACCATCCTTGCCTCCGAGCGCGCCCTGCGGGCCGAAGCGGCCATGGTCCATGACGAAGGAGGCGCGGGCTTCGCCGCGCAACAGCTCTATCTCGTAGGCGAGGCCGAAGCCGCCGCGCTGCTTGCCCGCGCCGCCCGAGCCTTCGCGCAACGCGTATTGCCGGTAGAGCACCGGATAGGCCTGCTCCATGATCTCGACCGGCGGCGATTTCGAGATGCCGATGGTCGAGCAGCCATTCGACAGCCCGTCATGGTCTGAATTGCCGCCATAGCCGCCGCCGGAGATCTGGTACATGACATAGTCGCGGCCGCGCGCCGGGTCGTCGCCGCCGAGCGCGAAGTTGCCGCTCGAACCAGCCGGTGATGCCGTCACCTTGTCGGGTGCTGCCTGCACCATCGCCGCGAACACCGCTTCGGCGATGCGCTGGGACACCTCCGCCGCACAGCCTGAAACCGGTCGCGGATAACGCGCGTCGAGGAATGTGCCTTCCGGCCGCTTGACGATCAGCGGCTCGAAGGCGCCCGCACTGATCGGCACGTCGGGGAAGATGTGGCGCATGGCGAGATAGACCGACGAGAAGGTCGTGGCCAAGACGCTGTTCATCGGCCCAGTGCATGGTTTCGACGAGCCTGAGAAGTCGAAGGTCAGCGTATCGCCAGCCTTTTCGACCGATAGCGCGATCGTCAGCGGCGCGTCGACAACGCCGTCGGAATCGACGAAGGCCTTCGACCTGTACGTGCCGTCGGGCAGGGACGCGATATGCGCCCGCATCTGTTCGGCCGCCCGGCGTCGCAGCTCGGCGATGGCCTCGACAACGGTTTCGTCACCGTAACGATCCAGGATCTGGAACAGCCTGCCCTGCCCGACATGGAGCGCTGCCGCCTGGGCGCGGATATCGCCGATGCGCTGGTCTGCCACCCGGATGTTGGAGCAGATGATGGCGTAGATCTCGGGGTCCATGACCCCTTTCTTGAACAGCTTGACCGGCGGCAGGCGCAGGCCTTCCTGCTCGACCGCAGTCGCCGAGGCGGAAAAGCCGCCCGGCACCGCGCCGCCGATATCAGGCCAGTGGCCGGTGTTGGACAGCCAGCAGAAGATTTTTCCTTGGCGCCACACCGGCATGGCGAAACGCACGTCCATCAGATGCGTGCCGCCGAGATAGGGGTCGTTGACGACGTAGATGTCCCCCGGCTCGGGCGGCAGCACATGCCCGTCGGCAATCATCTCGATGATGGTTTTGGTCGAGTGCTGCATCACGCCGACAAACACCGGCAACCCTTGCGACCCCTGCGCGATCAACGAGCCGTCGACGGCGGAGTAGATGCCGTCGGAGCGGTCGTTGGCCTCGGCGATGACGGGCGAGAAAGCCGCGCGCGAGAATGTCAGGTCCATCTCGTCGCAGGTCTGCTGCAGCGCCGCCTGGATGACCGAAAGCGTGATGGCGTCGAGGGTCATGACGTCACCCTTCTGCCGAGCAACAGCACCCCCTCACCGGTTTGCTGCGCAAACCACCTCTCCCCCTGCCCGGGGGAGAGGAATCGCTGCTTGGACGACGGCGCTTGTCTAGCTTGGGTTCCTCGCCTCCACGGAGTGGGGGAGAGGTGGCGAGCGAAGCGACACGGTGAGGGGGTCTTCATCAACTCCCCACCTGTACAACAATATTCCCATCCCCATCGCTTCGCGCCCTATCTCCAGGCTCCAACACCGTCGTTGCGTCCATCTGCTCGAGGATGGCCGGTCCTTCGATCGCGGCGTCGAGCGGTAGCTTTTCGCGCTCATAAACCGGCGTGTCGCGCCAGTCGCCGTCGAACCACACCGGCCTGACCTCGCGCAGCGCCTCCGCAAGCGTCGCCGCCCGCCCGGCGGGATCGATCAGCCGGCTGAGGTCGATGTCGGGACGCACGCCAGTCACCGAGGTGTTGAGATTGACGAGGTTAGCCCGGATCTCGGGCAGCTCGACCTTGAAGCGGGCGAAATAGGCCCTTTCGAATAGTGCCTGCAGCGTGGCGCGGTCGACTTCTGCCGAGGGCAGCGGCACGTTGATGAGATGCGTCTGGCCGATAAACTGCATGTCGGCGGAATGGCTGACGTGGATGCTGCGGGGCCGGATCGCCTCTTTGGCGATCAGCGTCTCGCCCTCGGCCCGGTGTTGCGCCAGCACGGCCCGCGCCCGCTGCTCGTCGAGCGTCGCCACCGGCTGGTTGATCGTGTTGACGAAGTCGTGGCGCAGGTCGGCGACGACGCAGCCCAGCGCATTGGTGATGCCCGGTCGCGCCGGCACCAGAACGCGGGGAAGGCCGAGTTCGCGGGCCAGCGCCGAGGCATGCAGCGGCCCGGCGCCGCCGAAGGCAAACAGCGTGAAATCGCGCGGATCGTGGCCGCGCGACACCGACACCATGCGGATGGCGCCCGCCATCCTGATATTGCCCAGCCGCAGCACCGCACCGGCGGCCTCGACCCCGTCGAGCCCGGTCGTCTTGCCGATCCTGTCTGCGAAGACATTGCGCACCGCCTCGACCGTGACGGGGGCGTCGACCGCCAGCAGCTTCTTCGGGTCGAGCCGCCCGAGCACCAGGTTGGCGTCGGTGATCGTCGGCTCGGTACCGCCGCGGTCATAGCAGATCGGTCCGGGATTGGCCCCGGCACTCTCCGGCCCGACCTGGATCAGTCCGGAGGCATCGACGCGCGCGATCGAGCCACCGCCGGCGCCCACCGTGTGCACCGCCACCATCGGCACATGGATCGGCATCGCATATTCGATCTCGATCTCGTTCGACACCGCCGGCTCGGCATTGAGGATCAGCGCCACATCGGTCGAGGTGCCGCCCATGTCGTAGGTGACGAGGTTCTCGAAGCCGGCTCGGCGTCCGGTATAGGCGGCGGCGATCACGCCCGAGGCCGGGCCGGACATGACGGTCTTCGCCGCCTCGCGGGTGACGAAGCGCGCCGAGATCATGCCGCCATTGCCGTTCATGATCAGGAAGTCGCGGCCATAGCCACAGCTCGCCAGTTCATCGCGCAGCCGCGCGACATAACGTTCGAGGATCGGCTGCACGGCTGCATTGACCGAGGCCGTCACCCCGCGCTCGAACTCGCGCGCCTCCGACAGCAGCGAGTGTCCGGTCGTGATGTACCCGTTCGGCCAGGCCTCGGCGGCGATCTCGGCGGCACGGCGCTCGTGCGCCGGGTTGGCATAGGCGTGCAGGAAATGGATCACCAGCGCTTCGCAGCCGGCGGCAACCAGTTCGTGCACCGCCGCCCGCATGCCGTCCTCGTCGAGTGGCTCGCGCACGCGCCCCGAGGCCTCGACGCGCTCGCCGACTTCGAGCCGGAGGTTGCGCGGGATGACCGGCACGAAAGTGCCTGTCATGCCATAAGGCTGGGGACGGGTGCGGCGGCCGAGCTCGATCACGTCGCGGAAACCGCGCGTCGTGATCATGCCCGTCCTCGCCAGCCGCCGCTCCAGCACCGCATTGGTGGTGGTCGTCGTGCCGTGGACGATGAGGTCGATACCGGCGATGGGAAAGCCTGTCTCGGCAAGCGCGGCGATCACGCCATGCGCCTGGTTGTCAACCGTCGTCGGCGTCTTGGCGATGCGGACCGCGCCGCCATTCGCGCCGTCGACCAGCAGCAGGTCGGTGAAGGTCCCGCCCACGTCGATGCCTGCCACGACATTTCCCGCGTTTGCGGGAATATTCTCGTCCATGGACTAATCCCGAAAAGCCCGGACTACGATCATGTGCCAGTTTAGAAAGGCGTTTTATGCCACAATCTTGACGCTGATATCATTTGTATACTAATTAATAAGGCGAACAAGGCCCCACACTTTGCCTGTATTTCCGCAGCGCGCCGGTCCAGAAACGCCGCCCGCGCCGGGCGAGAGGTTTGATCGATGAACACTGCAGCAGCGCTGAAGACGGCCGACGCAAAGCCGCTTCAGTTCCCCATCCCTGCCAATGTCTACGCCGAAACGGTTGTTTCGGTGAAGCATTACACGGATCGCCTCTTCGCCTTCCGCATCACCCGGCCTCAGTCGCTGCGCTTCCGCTCGGGCGAATTCGTTATGATCGGCCTGCCCAATGCCGAAAAGCCAGTCTACCGCGCCTATTCGGTGGCAAGCCCGTCCTGGGACGATGAAGTCGAGTTCTTCTCGATCAAGGTGCCGGATGGCCCGCTGACCTCCGAGTTGCAGAAAATCCAGCCCGGCGACACCGTGCTGATGCGCCAGAAGTCGACCGGGACGCTGGTGCTCGACGCGCTGACTCCGGGCAAGCGCCTGTTCATGATCTCGACCGGCACCGGCATAGCACCCTTCGCCAGCCTGTTGCGCGATCCCGATACCTATGAGCGCTACGAGCAGGTCGTTTTGACTCACACCTGCCGCGACGTCGCCGAACTGGCCTATGGCCAGGAACTGGTCGCCAATCTCGAGAACGATCCGCTGATCGGCGAACTGACCCACGGCCGCGTGACGCTCTACAATTCGACGACGCGCGAGGAATCCGAGCGCATGGGCCGCATCACCGCGCTCATCTCGTCGGGCAAGTTCTTCAGCGACCTCGGCATCGACAAGTTCGATCCCGAGACCGACCGCATCATGATCTGCGGCTCGATGCACATGCTGAAGGACGTCAAGGATCTCGCCGAAAGCCTCGGCTTCGTCGAAGGCTCGCTCAACGAGCCGGGTACCTTCGTCGTCGAGCGCGCCTTTGTTGGCTGACGGCTGATTGCGTCGGACCGGCTGCCGATCCGACGCCTTGACCATCCGGTCAAAATACCGCTGCACCCCTTTGGGTTTTTCGTCTATCTTCCGGCCTTAGGGGCTCGTGGAGCGTCGCTCCGCGGGCTATTCTTTGTCGCGCCGCGCCAAGCGGTGCCTGAGATGTTTCGCCCGCCGCAGTGACACGCTGAGTGCAGGGTATCAGGAGGAAAGGCAGTCAGATGAGCGGCAAGCCGCGTGAAGCCGAAATGCAGTCCTCAGCCACGGTCATGCCTTTGCCGTCGCGGCTGGCGGCGAATGCTGCGGAGGGCCATGGGATCGTGCGCAATCCGGGCATGGCGCTGGACCTGGGCTTTCTGGAATCGATGCGCAGCGTCAACCGCTCGGCGTTGGAACGCCGGGTAGGCACGCTGACCAAGCGGCGTTCGATCAAGGCCGACAACCAGGCCGCCTGGCTGTTGCGCTCGATCTCGCTGATGGACCTGACGACGCTCAACTCCAACGACACCGACGAGCGCGTCCGCCGGCTCTGCGCCAAGGCTGTCTATCCGCTGCGGCGTGATCTTGTCGAGGCGCTGGGCTTGGGCGACACCGTGATCCGGCCGGCCGCCGTTTGCGTCTACCATCCTTTTGTCGCCACCGCTGTCGACGCGGTGAAGGGCACCGGCATCCATGTCGCTGCGGTGTCGACGGCCTTCCCGCATGGTCTCGCGCCGCTTTCGACCCGTATCGCCGAGATCGAGGCGTCTGTTGCCGACGGTGCCGACGAGATCGACGTCGTCATTCCGCGCGGACTGGTGTTCGGGGCGAAGTGGCAGGAGCTCTACGACGAGATCAAGGCTTTTCGCGCCGCCTGCGGCGAGGCGCATCTCAAGGTCATCTTGGGCACCGGCGACCTGGCGACACTACGCAATGTCACGCTCGCCTCCATGGTGGCGATGATGGCGGGCGCTGACTTCATCAAGACCTCGACCGGCAAGGAGAGCGTCAACGCCACGCTGCCCGTTGGCCTCGCCATGGTCAGGGCGATCCGCGCCTATCACGAGCAGACCGGCTATCTCATTGGCTTCAAGCCCGCCGGCGGCATCTCGACGGCGAAGGTCTCGCTCGACTGGCTGGTGCTGATGAAGGAAGAACTCGGCCGGCCCTGGCTCGAGCCCGAACTGTTCCGCTTCGGCGCGTCGAGCTTGCTCACCGACATCGAGCGCCAGCTCGAGCACCATGTCAGCGGCCGTTACTCGGCCAACCACCGCCACGCCATGGCGTGAGGCTGCGCCCCTTACCCTCCCCCTTGTGGGGAGGGTCGCGCCGCAGGCGCGGGATGGGGTACAGCCCGACAGCAGACCAAGTAACTGATGCAACCGAACAACGACCCCCACCCGGCCCTTTGGGCCACCCTCCCCACCAGGGGGAGGGTAAGGGAGAGCCTCTCATGAACATCCTCGAACGATATCACGCCATGGATTATGCCCCAGCACCCGAGGCCCGCACGGAAGCCGATGCCTGGCTCTCTGCCCGCGACTTCTCGAAGGCGCTGTTCATCGCGGGCGACTGGCGCGCCGCTGTCGACGGCAAGAGCTTTGACACCGCAGATCCATCGACCGGCAAGCTTCTGGCCAAGGTCTCCGATGCCGGTGCTGCCGACATCGAGGCCGCGGTTGCTGCGGCGCGCAAGGCCCTGCCCAAGTGGAGTGCTGCCTCCGGCTACGAGCGCGCCAAGGTGCTCTACGCCATCGGCCGCGCCATGCAGCGCCACCAGCGCCTGTTTGCCGTGCTGGAAAGCCTCGACAACGGCAAGCCGATCCGCGAAAGCCGCGACATCGACGTGCCTTTGGCGATCCGCCACTTCATCCATCATGCCGGCTGGGCCCAGTCGCTGGACAATGAATTCCCTGGCCGCAAGGCCGCCGGCGTCGTCGGTCAGATCATCCCGTGGAACTTTCCGCTTTTGATGCTGGCCTGGAAGATCGCGCCCGCGCTCGCCACCGGCTGCACCGTGGTCTTGAAGCCGGCCGAGTTCACGCCGCTGACGGCGATCCTGTTTGCCGAGATCTGCGAGCGCGCCGGCGTGCCGAAGGGCGTGGTCAACATCGTCCAGGGTGGGCCCGAGGCAGGGGCTGCGATCGTCAACCATGCCGGCATCGACAAGATCGCCTTCACCGGCTCGTCCGAGGTCGGCAAGATCATCCGCAAGGCGACTGCCGGTTCCGGCAAGAAGCTGTCGCTGGAGCTCGGCGGCAAGTCGGCCTTCATCGTCTTCGAGGACGCCGATCTCGACAGCGCCGTCGAAGGGCTTGTCGACGGCATCTGGTTCAACCAGGGCCAGGTCTGCTGCGCCGGCTCGCGCCTCCTGGTGCAGGAAAGCGTCGCGGATGCCTTCATCGCCAAGGTCAAGACGCGCATGAGCCGGCTGCGCGTCGGCGCGCCCTTGGACAAGAACACCGACATCGGCCCGCTGGTCGACAAGACCCAGCTCGACCGCGTCAGGCGCCTGGTCGAGGAGGGCGCCAGGCAGGGTGCCGTCTGCTGGCAGCCGGACCAGGACGTGCCAACGACCGGCTACTACCACCTGCCGACGCTGGCGACCGGTGTTGCGCCTGCCAACATCCTCGCCCAGGAGGAGGTGTTCGGCCCGGTGCTCGCCACCATGAGCTTCCGCAACACCGAGGAGGCGGTCGAGCTCGCCAACAACACTCGCTACGGCCTCGCCGCCTCGGTGTGGAGCGAGAATGTCAATCTGGCGCTGCATGTCGCGCCGCAGCTCAAGGCCGGCGTGGTCTGGGTCAACGGCACCAACATGTTTGACGCCGCCTGCGGTTTCGGCGGCTATCGCGAGTCAGGCTTCGGCCGCGAGGGCGGGCGCGAGGGGCTGGAGGAATATCTGGCGCCAAGCGAGCCGCATGGCCCCGTCATCAAGCCTGCGGCGGCACCGAAGGCAACCGCGCGCGACAATGGCGAGAGCCACGGCATCGACCGCACCGCCAAGCTGTTCATCGGCGGCAAGCAGGTGCGCCCCGACGGCAACTATTCGTTGCCGGTGCTGACACCCAAGGGCAAGCTCGCGGGCGAGGTCGGCCTAGGTAGCCGCAAGGACATCCGCGACGCGGTCTCGGCGGCGCGCGGCTGCAAGGCCTGGCCGGAGGCGACAGCCTACAACCGTGCACAGGTGCTCTATTACCTCGCCGAGAACCTGTCGGGCCGCACGGAGGAGTTTGCCGCCCGCATCTCCGAGCTGACGGGCGCCAGCCACAAGGCTGCAAAAGCCGAGGTGGAAACCTCGATCGAGCGGCTGTTCTATTATGCCGGCATGGCCGACAAATTCGAGGGCCGGGTGCACCAGCCGCCGGCGCGCACGGTGACGCTGGCGCTGCACGAGCCTGTTGGCGTCATCGGCATCGTCGCCCCCGACGAGGCCCCGCTGCTCGGGTTGGTCTCGCTCGTCGCCCCGGCACTGGCCATGGGCAACACGGTGGTCGTGGTGCCCTCGACCGCGGCGGCGCTGGTCGCCACCGATCTCTATCAGGTGATCGAATATTCCGACCTGCCGGCGGGTGCGATCAATATCGTCACCGGCCACACGGCGGAACTCTCGGCCGTACTCGCCAAGCACGACGACGTCGACGGCCTCTGGGTCGTCGCCGAGGCTGACATCTGCGCCAAGGCTGAAGCGGAATCGACAGGCAACCTCAAGCGCGTCTGGACCGGCCACGGCCGCAGCCTCGACTGGCCAACCGCCCAGGGCGAGGCCTTCCTGCGCCGCGCCGTCGAGGTCAAGAACGTCTGGGTGCCGTATGGGGATTAAGGGAATAAGGGAATAAGGGAATAAGGGAGTAAGGGAGTAAGGGAGTAAGGGTAGCTTACTCCCTTATTCCCTTACTCCCTCAGCTGATCTTCGAAAGCAGCGTCACCAGCGTCGCCGCATCCTTGGCGGACAGCGGCGACAGCGTCTCGGTGGTAATCGTGCGCGCCAGCGGCACAAGCTGGTCGATCATCTGCCGCCCTTCGCTGGTCAGGCGCACCATCAGCCGACGCTTGTCGACCTCGTGCTTGGCCAGTTGCACTAGGCCGCGCGCGGCGAGCCGGTCGATCACGCCCTTGACCGTCGCCGCATCCATGGCGATCAGCCCGCCGAGCTGGTTTTGCGAGGTTTCGCCGACATCGCGCAACTTGGCCAGTGCCGCGAATTGCGGCGGCGTCAGGTCGCCGATATGCGAGGCGAAGATCGCCAGGTGGCGCTGGTGCGCCTTGCGCAGGATGAAGCCGATCTGCCCCTGCAGATGATAGTCGGCCTCGGCCGGTTCCGGGCTCATCTCAACCCGTCCCAGGCCTTGATGTCGGAGGCCTTCAATCCGCCCATGCGGTCGTGGATGCGTGGACCGCAGGTCATGACCAGCGCGAAGACGATCTCGTCGGGACGCGGGCCGTCTGGCATGCCGACTTCCATGGCGTCGAAATGGCTGCGCACATAGGCGGCGTTGATGTGACCGATCGGCACGTCCATGCGCGCACCGAAGCCGCCGAGTTTTTTGGCCGAAGGCACGATCGCCTTGGCCTCGCCCAGCCGTTCGCGCATGGCGTAGCCGCCCGGCACATGCCATAGCGCCCCATGTTCGAGTTCGCCGGCGCTGCCAACGATGGCGCCCTTGCCATAGCCGTCGATGGCCTTTGCATCGCCGCCAAGCGCCGCGATCAGCCGGTCGGTCAGCATCAGCCCGAGCGGTTTCAGGTCGTCCATGGCGCTCTGCAGGTCCTCGACATAGCGCCCGGCGAACGGGTTCTTCACCACCGCAAGTGCGGCCGCACGTCGTCGCGGCTCGCGCGCAGGCGGCCCGCCATCGTGGAATATCTCTTCGACGGTCACCGCAATCTTGCGGATCGGAAACTCATGCATGGCTCAGTACCCCCCTCGTGAACCGCTCAGCCGGCATGCCGCTGACACGATGTTCGCCTGCAAGGAATAGCACGGCAGTCTGGATCGACCCTTGCCGCCGCATCTGGTCGGCGGCCGCAAGCCCCGCGTCGAGCGCCCGGTCGATCTCCGGCGGTGTCAGCAAGCCGACGCCGGTGGTCACCGGCCTGTCGCCGAGATCGCTGTCGGGTGCCAGGTCGCACGCAGGCCTGCGTGCGATTGCCGGGTGGCCCGGCAGGTCGACGGCATTGGCGATCAAAGTCGCCGCCGCGTCGGCTGCCGCCCCGTTCGCGGCAAGCACCGTCACCGCATCGGCGATGCCGAGCGAAAAGCTGCGCCCGCGCCAGCCGCTGGTGGCGATGCCGCGCACCGGGTCTTGCCAGCGGATCGTCATCCGGTCGGCGAGACCATGGCCGGTGCCGGCGATGGCCGCCGACATCGGTTGGCCAGGGGCGAGGTACAGCGCGATGTCGCCGCCATTGTTGACATAGGCCCGGTCGAGCCGTCGTCCGGCAACCATCGCCGCCAGCATCTCGTCGGCCACCGAGCCGGCGACGGCGGCCATCGGCGTGATGAACTGTTCAGCCAGTGGTGCGACCACCGCCTCCATGCGTCGTGCCGTCGGGCCCGCGAAGCGTCGGGGACTGGTCGACGCCGGCCGGCGCAGCTCGGCCAGTTCCTCGACCAGTTCGGGCAAGATGGTCTGGAAGCGTTCGACCGCCTGGCCGTAGGCGGCACGCAAGTCATCCTTGGCGCCGAACCCCTCGACGATCAGATCGATCGGGCCGTGGTTGAGATGCAGCCGGCGCCCGTCCGGCAGCCAGCTTGCCTGGGGTCTGTTCATGGCGATCCGTCCGGCACCGCCCGGCGCAGTTGCGCCAGTGGCGGCCACGGATTGTCGGCACCGGCCCGGGCCTCCGCCCGCTCGTTGAAATATTCGCCGCCGCGCGCGAGCACGTCGCCGATGCTCCTGATCTCGGCCGCATGTCCGCCGAGCAACAGGTAGTCGTCCTTGCGCAGCGTGAACTCGATCGGCGCCACCAGCGCCGGGGTCGGCACATAGCCGAAGGCGCCATCGGGCACGCGTGTGACGTCGACCATCAGCGTGATGCCGCCCCCAGGCCAGACATAGACCGGCGCGCCGCCGACCGTCACATAGGTCTTCAGGCCATGGACAGAGCGGGTCAGGTTGACGGGATTTTCGGTGACCCCGGCGCGCAGCGAGCCGCCTGCGCCGCCGACGAATAGAACGGTGCACAAAGCCGGCTCACAATTGTCCTCGATCAGCCCAACGGATTTGCGCAGCCGTTCGGGAAACGGCTTTTCGACCGGCTTCAGCTCGGTATCGAGCTCGTAATAGGCGAACTGTTCGCCTGTCGTCGATACCATCAGCAGCGTAAGCCCGGGGCGGGCGCCCTTCTTGGCGTTCCAGTCGCCGAGGATGGAGAGCGGGTCGGAGATACTGGTGCCTCCCCAGCCGAGACCTGGCTCCGAGACCTTGAAATAGCGCCCCGGCGTGGATTTCCGCCCGAGGATTTTGATCCCCGTGTCTTCCCAGCCCAGCACCTTGCCGGCCTGGTGTTCGGAAACGACACCGGTGATGTGGTCGTCGACCACCACCACCTCGTCGACCAGCCCGCGCCATTGCGTGGCGAACATGCCGATGGCCGCCGAGCCGCAGCCGACGCGCATGCGGTGTTCGGTCTGACCGTCGATGACCGGCGCCTTGCCGGCCTCGACGACAATGGTCGCGCCGCCGTCGATGGTCAGTTCCACCGGCTTCCTGTTGCAGAGGTCGAGCAGGGTCTCGCAGGTCACGCGTCCCTCGGATTTCGAACCGCCGGTGAGGTGGTGCACGCCGCCGAGCGACAGCATCTGCGAGCCGTATTCACCAGTCGTCACATGGCCGACCGCCTCGCCCTGCGCGTGCACGCTCGCCGTTTCCGGCCCGAGGTGTCGGTCCGTGTCGATCTTCACCTTGACGCCGCAATAGGAGAAGATGCCCTCGGTGACGACGGTCACCAGGTCGACGCCCTCGACCTCCTGGCTGACGATGAAGGGAGCCGGCTTGTAGTCGGGGTAGGTCGTGCCGGAACCGATGGCGGTGACGAAACGCCGGCCGGTGTTGACAAGCTCGCCGTCCCAGGCCTCGCCGCCGAACGGCACCAGCGGGGCGCCGCTTTCGACCGCAAAGTCGAGCACGCGCACGGGGTCGCAGCGCACGATGCGGCCGCCGAAATTGCCGTAACGGTCGCAGGCGCCGGTGCGGCCCTCGGCGATGTAGCACATGACAGGGCAGGCATCGCAGCGCAGCTTTTCGCCCGCCTGCCTGTCGCCGGGCTCATGCGTCTCGAAGCGTTCGGAGAGCTCGTTCATCGGCGCGCCTCCTGGATTGCCGCCAGGATGCGCGACGGCGTTGCCGGCACCTTGGTCACCAGAACGCCGGTGGCGTGGCGGATGGCGTTGAGGATCGCCGGTGCTGTCGGGATCAGAACGTGTTCACCCAAGCCCTTGGCGCCGAAGGGTCCTTCCGGGTCCGGAACTTCCACCAGGATGGTCTCGATCGGCGGAACGTCGCCGATGGTCGGGATCAGGTAGTCGTGCAGGTTTTCTGTCCGGCCGGGGATGTATTCTTCCATCAGCGCCATGCCGATGCCCTGGGCGATACCGCCCTCGATCTGCCCTTCGGCGAGCAGCGGATTGATCGCGCGGCCGACATCGTGGGCGGCGGTGATCTTGACCAGCCTGACTGTGCCCAATGCCATGTCGATCTCGAGCTCGGCGATCTGCGCGCCATAGCCGTAGACGGCATAGGGCTTGCCCTGGCCCCTGGCGTCGAGCGGCGTGGTGGGCGGGTCGTAGCTCTCTTCTGCGGCAAAGACCAAGCCGTCGTCGTCGGGCTTCAGCAGTACAAGATCGATGCGCCGTCGTTCGCCGCCTTCATGCACCAGCAGCAGCCCGCCGGGCAGCAATTGCAGCGACGCGTCTGCCGAGACATTTGCGTAGCGCAGGATCTTTTCGCGCAGCGTCCGCGCCGCCTTCTCCGCCGCCTTGCCCGAGACATAGGTCTGGCGTGACGCCGAGGTCTTGCCGGCGTCGGGCGTGATCGCGGTATCGACGCTTCGCAGGGTGAAATCGCCGAGCGGCAGGCCGAGCGCGTCGGCTGCGATCTGGGCGATCACCGTGTTCGAGCCCTGGCCGATGTCGACCGCGCCCTGGTGCAGCGCCACCTTGCCGTCTGGCGTGATGCCGAGCTTGATTGTCGAGGGGTTGGGCAGCGAGGTGTTGCCGCAGCCATACCAGCACGAGGCGATGCCGACGCCGCGCC
This sequence comes from Aminobacter niigataensis, assembly GCF_946995915.1. Classification (GTDB taxonomy): domain Bacteria; phylum Pseudomonadota; class Alphaproteobacteria; order Rhizobiales; family Rhizobiaceae; genus Aminobacter; species Aminobacter niigataensis. Next base: position 331,890 of record NZ_OX341517.1, on the reverse strand, counting down.
TGACGGCATTCTGCGACGCATTGAAGGCTTCGGCGTCTGTCAGCGCGCGTGTCCAGTGGGGCTCCAGTGCGGCGAGGCAGTCGATGATGCCGACGCCGGTTTCGAGACGCTGGCCGGTCACTGTTTCGGAGCCGTTTCGAAGCGCATTCTGCAAGCGAAACTGCAACCGATCGATGTCGAGCCTGTCGGCCAGCTCGTCATAAAGGGTTTCCTGCATCAGCGTTGCCTGCGGCACGCCGAAACCGCGGAAGGCGCCCGACACCGGGCCGTTGGTGTGGATGGCGCGGGCATTGGCGCGATAGTTCGGCGTGGCATAGGGCCCCGATGCATGAACCGGCACGCGATTGGCGACGGTGGGTCCGAAGCTGGCATAGGCGCCGGTGTTGAAATCGCCGGAAAAGACCATGCCGCGGATCGTGCCGTCGGCATCGGCGCCGATCGTCGCCTGCATGGCGGCGGGATGGCGCTTGGTGGTCGAGGCCATCGAGTCCGTGCGCGTGTAGGCAAGGGCTGCAGGCCGGCCGGTTTTCAGCGCGACGAGGCCGATCAGCGGCTGTAGCGAGACATCGATCTTCGAGCCGAAGCCGCCGCCGGTCGCCGTCGGCACGATACGGACCTTGTCCGGCGCAAGGCCGAGGATGCGCGCCGTGTCGTCCCGGTCCATGTGCGGCGCCTGGGTGCAGGCGACGATGGTGAGCGTGCTGCCATCGACAAATGCATAGCCGGCTTCCGGCTCGATATAAGCATGCTCGACATAGGAGGTTTCAAAGCTGCCAGACACGACGACAGCGGCATTGGCGAGGGCCGTTTCGGTATCGCCGCGCTCGACAACGCCTTGCACGAGGAGATTGTCCGGCCGGTTGGCATGGATCAACGTGGCACCTACAGCCTGTGCCGCGGCAGGCTCCATCGCTGCCGGCAGTTCGCGCCATTGCACCGGGAACCTGGCGAGGTCCAGCTCGCGAGCCGCCCAGCTTTCGCAGGCGACGAGCGCGATGGCCTCGCCGCGAAACCGGGTTTCGCCTTCGGCCAAAGCCGGCTGGTCGGCGAAGGGCGGGATGACGCCGAAGCAGTTGATCCCGGGAATGTCGGCGGCAGTGAAAACGGCTGTGACACCGGCATTGTCGGCGACATAGGTGTCGAGGTCGCCGAAGCTGAACGCTGCGCGGTGATGTGGCGAACGGACGACCAGCACGGACAGCGCATCCGGTGGGAACGAGTCGGCACCGAATTTTTCGGCGCCCGTCACCTTTGCCAAGCCGTCGAGCCTGACCGGCGAGGCGCCGACCGCATGGCCTGCTGGCGGGAGGCGCAAGTTGAAATGCTTGGATGACATACCCCCCTCTGGCCTGCCGGCCATCTCCCCCTCAAGGGGGGAGATTAGCCAATCGCTGCCGTCGGAGCTGCCGATCTCCCCCCTTGAGGGGGAGATGGCCGGCAGGCCAGAGGGGGGTGCCACAAAGCAATGAGCCTCCATCACCGCTGCCACGATCTTGCGGTAGCCGGTGCAGCGGCACAGAACGCCGCCGAGCGCCTCCTGCACTGCGGCTTCGCCAGGAGACGCATTGCGTTCGAGCAGTGCGGTGGCAGCCACCAGGATTCCTGGCGTACAGATGCCGCATTGTGCCGCGCCATGCGCCAGCAACGAAGCCTGGAGCGCGGACAGGCCGTCGCCGCCCAGACCCTCGACCGTGCGCACGGCAGCGCCTTCCACCGAAACCATCGGCAACAGGCAGGCGCAGACCGGCTCGCCGTCGAGCATCACGGTGCAGGCGCCGCAGTCGCCGGCATCGCAGCCGACCTTGGTGCCGGTGAGCCCGAGTTCGTCGCGCAGGACCGATGACAGCCGCCGCATCGGCGCCGCCGATACGGACACCGGCGCGCCGTTGACGGTGAAGCTGATCGGCGCGCGGTCGTTTTTCATGCCGCCGCCCGTCTGTCGCTTGCGCCGGCAGCCTGCAGAAGCGCGCGCGCCACGATTTCCCGCGCCGCGGCTCGCCGATAGGCCGCGCTGCCGCGCACGTCGTCGATCGGCGTCAACTCGTCGAAGGCGGCGCTGCCGACGATCCTTTCGATGAACTCCGGTGGCTGGCCGGCCAAATCGCGCTCGAGCCGATGCAGCCGCTGCGCTACCGCCGAGCACGAACCCACCGCGACCGCCGCCGTGGTCACGCGTCCTTCGCCGTCGAGGGCGACCCGCGCCGCCGCCATGGCGATCGAGATCACCAGATAGCGCCGCGCGCCGAGCTTGTAGAAGGCCGAGTTGCCGGCGGTTGCCGCCTTGGGGATTCGCACGGCAGTCACCAGTTCGTCGTCCCGCAGGATGGTCTTGCGGTTGCCGAGGATGAACTGATCCAGCGGAAGGTTCCGCGTTGCGTGCCGCGATTGCAGCTCGATCTCGGCGTCGAGCACCAGCAACGCCGGAACGCCGTCCGCTGCCGGCGAGGCGTTGCAGATATTGCCGCCGACCGACGCCACGTTCTGGATCTGGATCGAGCCGATTTCGCGCGCCGCCTGCTTCAGCGCATCGAAGGCGGGAGGCAGCGGGGTGCGCAGCAGCTCCGTCCAGCTTGTCCGGGCTGCGATGACGAAATGGCTGCCGGTCTCGGCGACGCCGCGCAGCGCGGCGATGCCGTTGATATCGATGACGTCCTGCTGCAGGGGGCGACTGCCGAGGGCGGGGTAGAAGTCGGTCGCTCCCGCCACAATGCGCCACGACCCTTCGCTGAGCAGCGCGAGCGCTTCTTCGAGCGTCTTGGGTTTCGCGTAACGGGTCACGCAATGCCTCCCGGCATGTCGCCGGACAAAACTCATTCGCATGCAAATGATAACTCGCTGCGACCTTTTGTCAAAGCCCGTAACGTTGGGTGAGGGTGGTCCTCATGAACTGCAACGGCCAGTTTGGCGGTTGACGCGGGCGGCCATCTGGCCGAGTTTCGGCGCTCGCCAAGACGGCGGTCCCACTCGACGCAGGTTTGATGGAGGCTCCATGGCTGGTGATGCGCTCATCGTCATCGACATACAGAACGATTTTTGCCCCGGCGGCGCGCTTGCCGTGTCAGGCGGCGACGAGATCATGCCACTGGTCAACGATCTCATCCGCAACACCGAGCATGTGCTTTTGACGCAGGACTGGCACCCGGCAGGCCATTCCAGCTTTGCCTCCAGCCACCAGGGCAGGCAGCCGTTCGAGTCCATCGACATGCCCTACGGCGCCCAGACGCTTTGGCCCGACCATTGCATCCAGGGCAGCAAGGGTGCCGATTTCCATTCCGGCCTCGCCTGGGCAAAGTCCGAGCTGGTCATCCGCAAGGGCTTCCGCGCCGGCATCGACAGCTATTCGGCCTTCTTCGAGAACGACCATCTCACGCCGACCGGCCTTGCCGGCTATCTCAACGAGCGCGGCATCGACTCGATCACGCTGGTAGGTCTTGCGACCGATTTCTGCGTGGCCTATTCGGCGCTCGATGCGGTCAGGCAGGGGTTTGCGACGACGGTGCGGCTCGATGCCTGCCGCGCGATCGATCTCGGCGGCTCGCTCGACATCATGATCGGAAAGATGCGCGACGCCGGCGTCAAGCTCGTCTGAACATTGACGATCGCGTACTGGATAAACCGGCGTTTGCGTCGGCTTGAGGGGACGAAATGAAACTCTTGCATATTGCTCCAGCTCCCTTGGCGCTGTTCGGGCTGCTGCTGACCGCCGGTTCGGCCTTTGCAGCGGAAGCTGGATTGCCCGGTGCCGCGATGTCGTTGTGGTGGGCGCTGCCTTTTGCCGGCTTGCTGCTTTGCATTGCCACTGGGCCGCTGCTCTATCCCCACGCCTGGGAGCACCACTACGGCAAGATCACAGCGGGCTGGGCGGCCCTCGTCGTCGTGCCGATGGCGATTGCGTTCGGCACGGCTGTCTCCGCCGAGGCGGTGCTGCATGCCTTGCTGCTCGAATACATGTCCTTCATCATCCTGCTGTTCGGGCTGTTCACCATCGCCGGCGGCATCCTGGTCGCCGGCAACATCCACGGCACGCCGATGGTCAACGGCGCGCTGCTGCTGATAGGTGCTGCACTTGCCTCCGTGGTCGGCACGACAGGCGCGTCGATGATCCTGATCCGCCCGATCATCCGTGCCAACGACAACCGGCCGTTCAACGCCCATGTCGTCGTCTTCTTCATTTTCCTGGTGTCCAATATCGGCGGCTCGCTGACCCCGCTCGGCGACCCGCCGCTGTTCGTCGGCTTCCTCCGTGGCGTCGACTTCTTCTGGACGACAGCCAATCTGTGGCGCGAGACGCTGTTCGTCGGCGGCATCGTGCTCGCTACCTTCCTCGCACTCGACTGGTTCCTGCACAGCCGCGAGCAGGGCCAGCCCAAGATCAAGGACCCGACGCCGGACTCCAAGGTCCGCATCCGCGGCGTCGCCAACATCGTCCTGCTGGGCGGTGTCATCGGCGCCATCCTGCTGTCGGCTTCGTGGAAGCCCGGCATCGCCTTCACCATCCAGGGTGTGCATGTCGAACTGCAGAATCTCGTCCGCGACGCCATCATCGTGGTGCTTGCGCTCGTCTCGCTGCGCATCACCCGCAAGGAGTACCGTGCCGCCAACGGCTTCAACTGGGGCCCGATCCTTGAAGTGGGCAAGTTGTTTGCCGGCATCTTCGTCTGTATCGTGCCGGTCATTGCCATTCTGCGGGCAGGGGTCGACGGTGCCTTTGCGCCATTGGTGTCGATGGTCACCGGGCCGACTGGCGCACCCAACGACCTCGCCTATTTCTGGCTCACCGGCATACTGTCGTCCTTCCTCGACAATGCGCCGACCTATCTCGTGTTCTTCGAGCTGGCCGGCGGCGATCCCAAGGAGCTGATGACCACGTTTGCCTCGACGCTGGCGGCGATCTCGGCGGGCGCGGTGTTCATGGGCGCCAACACCTATATCGGCAACGCGCCCAACTTCATGGTCTATGCCATTGCGCGCGAGAGCGGGGTCAGGATGCCCGGCTTCTTCGGCTACATGCTGTGGTCTGGCGCGGTGCTGATCCCGACCTTTCTGATCGCCGGCTTCGTGTTCTTCGGGTGAGGGGCAGCTCCCCCTCATCCGGCCGCTGCGCGGCCACCTTCTCCCCGTTGGGAGAAGAGGTTGGCGGTGACCTTTCAGAGCTCCTCTCCCCAGCGGGGAGAGGTCTGCCGAGCGAAGCGGAGGCAGGGCGAGGGGGGCTCTACCCCACGCCGACATAGCGCCTGACCAGCGCCGGATCGTCGCGCAGCCGTGCGACGTCCACCGTCTCGCGGTTGCGGCCGTTCTCGATGAAGGCGACACGGTCGGCTACGGACAAAACCGCATCCACCCGCTGTTCCACCAGGATGGTCGAAACCCCGCGCTCGCGTAAGCCGGCCACCGTCTCGCGGATCCTGGCGATCATCGACGGCATCAGCCCCTCGGTCGGTTCGTCGAGCAGCAGCACCTCGGGTTCGAGGCACAGCGCACGCGCCATCGCCAGCATCTGCTGTTCGCCGCCCGACAGTGTGCCGGAGCGCTGCTTCAGCCGGTCGCGCAACAGCGGAAACAGGTCGAGCACGCTTTCCCGCACCGCCTTGCCCTTTTTGCGCGTCATCAGGCCGATCTCGATGTTCTCGGCGACGGTCAGTTCGGCAAACAGGCGGCGGCCTTGCGGCACGTAGGCGACGCCCGCCTTCGGCACCTCATGCGCCGGCAGTTCCGTAAGTTCGCGCGCGCCCAGTTTGATGGAGCCGGCGCGGGCCGGCACCAGACCCATGATCGCCTTCAGCGTCGTCGTCTTGCCGGCACCGTTGCGACCGAGCAGGCACAGCACTTCGCCCTTGCGCAGTTCCAGGTCGAGCCCATGTAGCACCTGCACTTCGCCGTAGAAGCAATCGAGGCCGCCGATCGTCAGCGCCGCGCTCATGCGCTGGCCTCCTGCGCGGTGCCGAGATAGGCTTCCTGCACGGCCGTGTTGGCGCGGATTTCGGCCGGGCTGCCCTCGGCCAGTATCTTGCCGGCATTGAACACGGTGATGCGCCGGGCCAGCTCCATCACGACCTGCATGTTGTGCTCGATCAGCAGCACTGTGGCGTCCCTGGCGATCTCGCGCACCAGGGCGATGAAGCTATCGATCTCGCCGTCCGAAAGGCCCTGCGTCGGCTCGTCGAGGATGAGCAGGCGCGGCTTGAGCGCCAGTCCCATCGCAACTTCCAGCAAGCGCTGGTGGCCGTAGGCCAGCGCGCCGGCTTGCTCATGCGCCCGGCTGGTAAGCCCGACGCGTTCCAGCGCCTCCATCGCACCCTGTCGCACCGCGCCGCGCGATCTGCCGTCGGTCAATGTCCGCTGCACCGGCAGGGCCACGTTCTCGTAGGCGCTGAGATTGGCGAACACGCTGGTGATCTGGAACGTGTAGGCGATGCCGCGCCGCACCCTGAGATGCGCCGGCATGTCGGTGATGTCCTCGCCGTCGAACACGATGGTTCCCGCACTCGGCGCATAGCGCCCGCAGACGAGGTTGACAAAGGTCGTCTTGCCGGCGCCATTGGGACCGATCACCGCCCGGATCTCGCCTGGCTCGATCGAGAAATCGACATTGTCGACGGCGCGCAAGCCGCCGAAGTGACGCGACAGTCCTTTCGTCGTCAGAAGCGGCGTCATGGCAGCCACCTGAGCCAGCGTTCGCGGAGTGTGCCGAGCACGCCCTTGCGGAAATAGAGCACCAAAAGGATCAGCACCGCGCCGACCACCAGCATGTAGGCCGAGGTGTAGCCGCTGGTGATGTCGATGACGTAGTACATGAACAGCGTGCCGATCAGCGGCCCGAGCGTCGTTGCGGCACCGCCGAGCAGTGCCCAGAGCAGCGGCAGGATCGAATATTGCACCGAAGCGAAGGTCGAGCCGACATAGCCGAACAGCAGCGCGTAGGCGGCGCCCGCTGCCGCGCAGATAACGCCCGATATCACCACCGCCGTAAGCTTGTTGGCGAAGGTGTCGTAGCCGAGCATCCTGGTCCGCTCCTCGTTTTCGCGGATGGCGACCAGCACGCGGCCGTGGCGCGAGCGTACGATGGCGAGCGTGGCGAACAGGGCTGCAGCAAACAGCGCAACCGCCAGCAGGTAGCGCGTGGTTGGGTTGGTCAGGTCGAGCGTTGCGGTGCCGAGCGTGATCCGCCGCGCCTGCTGCTGCAGCACCAGCCCTTCGTCGCCGCGCGTCCATTCGCCGAAATAGAGCGTGGTGAGGTAAAACACCTGGGCGAACATCATCGTCACGATCATGAACGCGACGCCCGACGTCCGGAGCGCCAGCAGGCCGATGACCAGCGACACGACAAGGCCTGCACTGACCCCGCCGGCAAAGGCCGGCACGACGCCCCAGCCGAGATGGTAGAGTGGCAGGCCGGCGCCATAGAGCCCTGCGGCGAAGAACATGGCATGGCCGAGGCTGAGCAGCCCGACATAGCCGAACAGCAGGTTGTAGCCCATGGCGAAGACGGCGAGCACCAGCACCCGCGCCAGCACGCCATGATGATATTCGGGCAGTACGAAGTTCAGCGCGACGAGCAGGGCTATCACCGCCACATGCAACGCGTAGACCTTTGCCGTCGCTTCGCCTCCGATCATTTCGCTGCCGTTCCGAACAGGCCTTGCGGCCGGAACACCAGCACCATGGCGACGACGAGCGTGGCGATGATCTTGGCCAGCGTCGGCGAAAAGAACACCGAGATGATGCCGTCGGACACGCCGATGAGAAGGGCGGCAATGACCGTGCCGCGCAGCGAGCCGAGTCCGCCGATGATGACGACGATGAATGACAGCAGCAGAGGGTCGAGCCCCATCAGGTAATGTGCCTGCTGGATCGGCACGATCAGCACGGCGGCGATCGCGGCGAGCATGGCGCCGAGCGCGAACACCGCGCCATAGACGCGTCCGACTGGGATGCCGAAGGCCTGCGCCGTCTCGCGGTCATACTGCGTCGCCCGCATCACCAGCCCGATGCGCGTGCGGGTCAGCACGAACCAGGTAGCGAGCAGCAACAGCGCCGAGGCCGCGATGATCGAAAGCTTGTAGCCGGAATAGCCAAACCAGGGCAGCTGGATGCGGTAGTTGAACGGCGGCGCCACCGGCCGCGCCTCGGGACCGTAGAAGGTCAGCGCCAGCTGCTGGATGATGTAGAGTAGGCCGATGGTGGCGACGATGGTTGCTTCCGGGTTGTATTCGACGCGGCGCAGCACCAGCCGTTCCGACACCCACGCAATGACCCCGACGATCAGCGGCGACATCACCAGAGCGACCGCGAAGCCAAATGCGGGATGGCCGGTGAGCGTGGTGGTGATCGCCCAGGCCAGAACGGCGCCCAGCATGAAGAACTCGCCATGGGCGACGTTGACGATGCGCATCACCCCGAACACCAGCGACAGCCCGAGTGCCGTCAGCGCCAGCACCGCCGAGGTGACCAGCCCTTCAAGCGTGGCAAGCAGGAGATGGGGGAAGAAGGCCATTCAGGTGCGGCGTCCTTACCCTCCCCCTTGTGGGGAGGGTGACCGCGAAGCGGTCGGGTGGGGTACAAAGACTCAGTTAAGCGGTTGGCGACCCCCACCCCGGCGCTTCGCGCCGGCCCTCCCCACAAGGGGGAGGGTGGGGTGCCGCACCCTCACAGCGGCTGCGTCGTGTAATCACCTTCGGGCTCGTACATGCCGTCCTCGATCGACGTCCGGTGGACGACGTTGAGCTTGCCGCCCTCGACCTTGGAGATGTTCTGGTGGCCGAAGACCTGGTGGATCTTGCCGTTGAACTTCTTGTCGCCCTGGGGATGCTCGGGGCCTTCCTTGAATTCGGTCAGCGCCTCGGTCGCCTCGACCAGCTTGGCGCGGTCCTCCGGCCCCTTGTAGCCCGAATCCTCCATCGCCTTCTTGATGACGTAGAGCGTTTCCCAGCAGCCGAACATGTGGGCGGCGGTCGATACGTCCTTGGCGTCGCTGGTCGAAGCGCCGTTGTCGTCGATGCCGACGGCCGCGCGATAGGCCTTCTGCGCCTCGCTGTCATTGGCCTGGGCGTAGCGCGGCGAACCTTCCCAGAAATGGCTGCCGTCGAGGAACTCGAGGCCCGGGCTGTTGATGTCGACGGCTTCGAGCGAGTCGATGAAGCCGAACAGCTGCGGCTTGTTGGAGCCGTAGAACTCGCCGAGTTCCTTGACGAAGGTCAACACGCCCGGCCCGACCATGACGTGGTACAGCACCTCGGTGTCGGCGGGAATCTGCGGCAGGTATTTGGTGAACGAGCTTTCGGTCGGCGGGATCGGGATCTGCGCCACCACCTCGCCGCCCTGCGCCTTGATGGCGGGGGCGAAATAGTCGCGGTGATCGTAGCCGAAGGCATAGTCCGGATAGATCATCGTCACCTTCTTGCCGAGGTTGCCGGCAACCCAGGGCGCGACCGACGTGACCTGCGAGCGCACGTCGGTGATGCCGGGCTGGAAGACCCAACGGTTCAGCTTGCCCGAGGCGACATGGTAGCCTTCGCTGACCACGTAATAGGGGATCTTGAGCTCGCCGGCGGTCGGCGCCGAGCCGACGACGACATGGGAAAACAGCGTGCCGAAGACGATGTCGGTCTTGTGCTGGGAGGCGAACTTGCCGACCACTTCGGCGCCGCGCTTGGGATCGGTGCCGTCGTCCTCGACGATGATTTCGACCGGCCGGCCGTTGATGCCGCCGGCATCGTTGATCAGCTTGACCGCGGCGTTGGTGGTCTTTTCGTACCAGCGGCCGTAGGCGGCGCCGATGCCGGTGCGGTGGGCCTGGAAGCCGATCTTGATCGGCGCCGACGACTGCGCCTGCGAATAGCGCACGAAGCCCGGTGCGGCCATCAGGCCGGCGCCTGCGGCCAGACCCTTGAGTGCGGTGCGGCGCGTGACGCCACTCTTGCCGAGGTCGAAGAAGCGTTTGCTGTCAGTCATGCCCTATCCCCTTGCCGTGCGTTTTGACCAACGTTCGTGTGGATGTGAAGCTGTTTCCCCCGGAACATGGTCCGGAGCGAAAAATTGCATGTATACAAACTAGATCACCAATCCCCGGAGGTGGCAATAGTTGCTTCCCCAAGGTCAAAACCAGCTGCATTTGCACTATCCCGCGGTGGCTGTCGAGAGCAGCCAGAGGCCGAAAACGGTGTAGCCGATCATCAGCAATGTCAGCGGCAACTGGCTGAGCGAGGCGCGGGTGGCGGAGGGGTGCAGCCGCCAGGCGAGCAGGTGGGCGACAAGCACCGCCAGCACGTGCCCGCCAACGATCGCTACCGCCTGCAGGTTCCAGATCAGCCACGCGGACTGGGCGCCCATGGCGATACCTGCCTCGACCGGCATGTGTGCGGTGCCGAACAGGTTCCAGCCGAGCGCCAACGGGTCCGACAGCGCCACCAGCGCGTATTGCCCGTTGACCAGCAGCGACGTCAGGTAGTGCGAGAAATGATAGGCGAGCGCGATCGGAACGATCGACCAGACAAACAGGCCGGCGGACTTGTGGAGGGGCTGTGTGCTGCGAACCAGCCTTTCGCCGACAAGGACGGCGAGCAGGCCGATGGCGGCAAGCAGGATAAACATCGCCGCCAGGCCGAGACTGTTGGTGGCGACAAGTGCCGAGCGGCCGGGCAGTTCGAGCGGGTTGATACCGTTGAGGCCAAGCCAGAAGAAGGTCTTGGAAAAGCCGTCGAAGGACACCGAAGCCAGTGTCGCGAGCAGGAACAGTGCGCCCGAGGGCGGCAGCGGCTCGGCCTCGTTGAGCTTGGCGCCGGGCCAGCACAAGGCAAGGCGCAGGCGGGAGCCGTCCTGTTTGCCGTCGACGATGCCGAAGCGCGCGATCATGGCGAAGAACGCCGACAAGAACTCGCCCTGCCGGCTCCAGCGCTCGTAGCCGAAGGCGAGCATGGCGGCCAAGGAGAACAGCCAATAGGTGCCGGCGGCGATGGCGAGGCGCGCAGGGTCGTCGGGGGCGGGGTAGATCAGCTCGAACCAGGCGAAGGCAAAGAACAGGATGAAGGCCGGCCAATAGCCGACCCAATCGGGCAGGCGCAGCGGGCTGTCGCCCCCGGCCTTGGCGTCGAATGCTCGACTGACCAGGCGATGCGGCCCGTACCATGGGTTGAGCCAATGCCACAGATTGCCGAACAGGCCCTGGGCCAGCGTCAGCCCGACCCAGAGCAGTGTCCAGATCGTCAGCGGCAGCGGGTTGGAGAGCGGGTCGCGTGAGCCGATGAACCCGGCGGCGACAAGAGTTGCGAAGACGGCGAAGGACACGAGGCTGACAGGCAGCCGCAGGTCGGGGATCGAACCGAGGGGCAAACGCCGGCGCCAGAAGGCTGTCAGCCGCTCCGGTGGCAGCAGCGCCAACACCAGGAAAGATGCTGCCACGGCCAATGCTGCGCCGGCTATGTAATGCCCTGTCGGCAGCAGCAGGACGTGGCCGCGGTCGGAGGCATGGGCGAGTGCGGGCAGGGCATGCCATGCGAGCGCAGCGCATGCGGCGAGCATCACCGCCGCGCTGTGCCGCATGGTTCTGGCTATGCTGGTTTGATGTCCCCGTATCACGCTCTCGATGTGCCATATGGCCGGGGTCGCGGGAAGGGCACTTGCCTTCTCTCCGTTGTGGGAGAAGGTGGATTGGCGCGCAGCGCCGAGGCTTTCACCGCCAGCCGCCGCAAGGCCCGGACTTGGGGGCTCATCAGGGAAGAACCGACCTGTCGGCCCGGCACCGGCGCTGCCCGGTGCGCACCGGGGTCCCGTGGAAGATCGCGAGGGCAATGATAGTTTGCGCTTGCTGGGCCATTCCATTCTGGACCACAGCGGCAGTTGCCATGCCGTGAAGTGGCAGCTGCCGCTGCGGTGCAGAAAAAGCTCGTTCATTCTCGAATCGACAAATGCATCAAGCGTGAAAAACCCTCCACGTTCGATGAGACCAGCCTGAGTATTCCAAACCCGGCGCTACACCTTCACCAACTGTTCCACCCGATCCTTCTCGCCGAAGATGCGGAGGTAGCGCGCGATTTCCTTTTTGTCGCCGGTGGCCTTGGCCGGGTTGTCGGAGAGCTTGACCGCGGGGCGGCCGTTGGCCTCGGTGACCTTGCAGACCAGCGAGATGGCGTTCAGCCGGTCGGTTTCCTTGGGCGCGCAGCCCTCGAAATCGTTGGTCAGGTTGGTGCCCCAGCCGAAGGACATGCGCACCTTGCCCTCGAAATGGCGGTAGGTCTCGATGATGGTGTCGACGTCGAGGCCGTCGGAGAAGATCAGCAGCTTCGAGCGCGGGTCCTGGCCCTTCTTGCGCCACCACTCGATGATGCGCTCGCCGCCCTCGATCGGCGGGGCGCTGTCGGGGCGGAAGCCGGTCCAGTCGGCGACCCAGTCGGGCGCGTCGCGCAGGAAGGCGGCCGTGCCGAAGGCGTCGGGCAGGACGATCAGGAGATTGCCGCCATAATAGCGCTGCCAGTCGCGCAGCACCTTGTAGGGTGACTGCTTGAGCTCGTCCTCGCTGTTGGCGAGTGCCGCGTAGACCATCGGCAGCTCATGCGCGTTGGTGCCGAGCGCCTCGAGGTCGGTGTCCATCGCCAGAAGCACGTTGGAGGTGCCGGTGAAGGCCTCGCCGATGCCCTCCTTGAGCGCCTCGACACACCAGCGCTGCCACAGGAACGAGTGGCGGCGGCGGGTGCCGAAGTCGGAGATCTTGATTTCGGGCAGCATCTTCAGCTGCTCGGTCTTGTCCCACATCTTGGCCTTGGCGCGGGCATAAAGCACGTCGAGCGCGAAGGGGCCGAAGGCCTTCATCGCCGAGCGCGAGCGCAGTTCGTTGATGATGGCGAGTGCGGGGATTTCCCACATCGAGGTCAGCACCCACGGGCCGGCGAAGGTCAGTTCGTACTGGCCGTCGCGCTTTTCGAGGTGATAGGGCGGCAGCTGGAAGTTCTCGAGCCAGGCGAGGAACTCGGGCTCGAAGATCTGCTTGCGGCCATAGAAATTGTTACCGCCGAGCCAGATCATCTCCTTCTTGGAGAAGCGCAGGGTGCGGGCATGGTCGAGCTGTTCGCGCAGCTCGCCTTCATCGATCTCCACGGCGAGCTTGACCGACGTCGCGCGGTTGATCAGCGAAAAGGTGGCGTCGACCTTGGGGTGCATGCCCCAGATCATCTGCAGCATCAAAAGCTTGTAGAAGTCCGTGTCGAGCAGCGAGCGGACGATCGGATCGAGCTTCCAGGTGTGGTTGTACACCCGCCTTGCAATATCGGTCCTGGCCATGCCGCTTCATCCTCCTTGGCGCACCCGCCCTGTCGGGCAGGCGCGCGCCGCATCCTCGCTGTTAGCATTGGGATATAGCGCGGGGGCGATCAAGGCGCAGGCGAGAAAAAAGCAGCCTTGGCCCTATGGTTGCATCGGCCGAACAAGAAAGATGAGGCAGCCCTAATGCTTAGCCGGTCGCCGTTGCTTTTTGCCCGCGGCGCTTGCGGATGCTGATCTGGCCGGTGACGGCCTGTTCGGTGCGCGCCGGCAACTCCTCGCGTTGGGCGAACAGCCAGTCGATGAAGACCTGGGCGATCGGCGCCGATTTCACCTCGTTGCGGCAGACGACGTAGAAGGCGTCGACCGCCGGCACCGACAGGTTGAACGGCGTCACCAGTTGTCCCCTGGCGAGCATGCTCGACGCGGTGACGCTGTCGCCCAGCGCCAGACCGTGGCCGTGGACGGCGGCTTCGGTGGTCAGGCTCGCGCCCGACATGTGGTGTTGCTGCACCGGACGGACGTCGAGCGCGTCGGCGGCCGCCAGCCAGGTGTGCCATTCGCGGCCGTCGTCGGCATGCAAAAGCACGTGGTCGGCAAGGTCGCGGACGCTGCGGATCGGCCGGTTGTTGATCAGCGTCGGGCTGACGACGGGAAACAGCTCCAGCGTCGACCATTTCTTCAACCAGCAGTCGGTCCAGCTGCCGTCGCCATAGAGCACGCAGACATCGACGTCGGGCGCATGGATGTCGCGGGGGTCGTTGGAGGCGTTGAGGCGCAGGCTGATGCCGGGATATTGCGAGGTGAAGCCGCCGACACGGGGCACCAGCCAGAGCGACAGCAGCGCCGGCACGCAACTGACCGTCAGCTTGCCCGAACTCGTCGGCCGCGTCATGCGCGCGGTGGCCGAGGCGATGCTTTCGAAGGCGCCGGTCACGGCCGGGAGCAGCTCGGCGCCCTGCGGGGTCAGCTTCAGCCGCGAGCCGGCGCGCTCCAAAAGCTTGACCTTGAGCGTTGCCTCCAGCGCCCGGATCTGGTGGCTGATGGCACCATGGGTAACGTTGAGCTCGCCCGCCGCCTTGGTCAGCGAGCCATGGCGTGCGGTTGCCTCGAAGGCGCGCAGCGGGTTCAGCGGGGGCAGGCGCCGGGACATGAAATCTCCGTGTGGAGTGGCGTCGCACTGTGAGAAATTCTCACACCGCAGACCTTAACATTATCAATTGCTATTTCAACGGCGCTGCCGGAAACTCACCGCAATAACAACCAAAAAGCATGCGGGGAACACGAGATATCAGGCTGACCGCCGGGAGCGGACGGCCGCAGGCGATCGTTCCCGCATTGCGACTTTTGAGGAGGCAATCATGGGTTTCGACGTCAACAAGCTTGCCGAGCTGCGCCAGAAATACGGCGAAGGCCACGGCGGCGATCTGTTCGACCCGAAGTTTCGCCGTGTCGCCGACAAGATCTTCAACAAGGCCGGAACCCGGCTGGCGCCCTATTCGGGCGTACCGACGTTCCTGACAGCCCCCTATCTCCAGGTCGACAACGACAATCCCGATTTCGGCGACCTTCAGGTGGCGATGATCGGCGTGCCGATGGATCTCGGCGTAACCAACCGTCCGGGTTCGCGTTTCGGCCCGCGTGCGCTGCGCACCATCGAGCGCATCGGGCCTTACAATCACGTGCTCGACTGCGCCCCGGTGCAGGAACTGCGCGTGGCCGACATCGGTGACGTGCCGTTCCGCAGCCGCTATCGGCTCGAGCTCAGCCATGAGGACATCGAGCGCCGCATCGGCCAGGTCGTCGATGCCGGCGTGGTGCCGCTGTCGGTCGGCGGCGACCATTCGATCACCCATCCGATCCTCAAGGCCGTCGGCAAGAAGCGCCCGGTCGGCATGATCCACATCGACGCCCATTGCGACACCGGCGGCGCCTACGACCTGACCAAGTTCCACCATGGCGGCCCGTTCCGCAACGCCGTGCTCGACGGCGTGCTCGACCCGACCCGCGTCATCCAGATCGGCATCCGCGGCTCGGCCGAATATCTGTGGGAGTTCTCCTACGAGTCCGGCATGACCGTCATCCACGCCGAGGAGATCAGCGGCATGGGCATCCCGGCCGTCATCGAGAAGGCCAAGAAGATCGTCGGCGACGGCCCGACCTATCTGTCCTTCGACATCGACAGCCTCGACCCGGCCTTTGCGCCCGGCACCGGCACGCCCGAGGTGGGCGGGCTGACGACGCGTGAAGTGCTGGAGATCGTTCGTGGCCTCAAGGGCCTCAACCTTGTCGGCGGCGACGTCGTCGAGGTGGCGCCGCAATATGATTCGACCACCAACACCGCGCATGCCGGCGCCCAGGTGCTGTTCGAGATACTGAGCCTGATGCTGTTCAGCCCCTTCGTCACCGGCAAGGATGCTTGATCACAGCAATTTCGACTGGCCGCTGTTTGGGAAGCGGCGGCCAGGTGCTAACGCGACTGTTCAACAAACAAACATTCCAGAGGGAACCACGACATGAACATCAAGACGCTTCTGCAATCGACGGCAGCGGCCCTGCTTGTCGCAGGCACCGCCATCTTCGCCGTGCAGCCCGCCAATGCCGACGCGCTCGAAGACATCGCCAAGGCCGGCCAGGTCAATGTCGGCGTCTTCGCCGATTTCCCGCCCTTTTCCTCGGCGAGCGCCGACATGAGCCTCAAGGGATATGACATGGATGTGGCGCAGGCCATCGCCGACGCGCTCAAGGTCAAGCTCAACCCGGTACCGGTGACCGGCCAGAACCGCATTCCCTACCTGACCGACAAGCGCGTCGATTTGCTGATGAGCGTCGGCTACTCCAAGGAACGCGAGCAGGTCATCGACTTCGCCGCGGCCTATGCGCCCTACTACATCGCCGTGATTGGCCCCGCCGAGCTCAAGGTCGCAGGCAAGGAAGACCTCGCCGACAAGTCGATCGCCGTCAACCGCGGTACGCTCGAAGACACCTCGCTGACCGAGGCCGCACCTGCTGGCGCCGACATCAAGCGCTTCGACAACTACAACGCCGTCATCCAGGCTTTTATCTCGGGCCAGACGCAGCTGATGGTGGTTGGCAATGACGTCGGCGCCCAGGTGCTGGCCCGCCAGGAGGCGCTGAAGCCGGAGCAGAAGTTCCAGCTTCTGACCTCGCCGTCGCATATCGGCCTCAACAAGAACGAGGAAGGCCTGAAGAAGGTCATCAACGACACGGTGGCGGCGATGCTCGCCGATGGCCGGCTCTCGAAATCGTCCGAGGCGTGGCTGAAGGTTCCGCTCAACCCCGAAAACCTCAAGGATTGATCGGTGGGCTACAGCCTCGACTTCGGCTGGCTTGAAGGGGCTGCGGGCGCAATCGCCCGCGGTGCCGCCATGACGGTCTTTTTGATCGTGGTGACGACGATTGCCGGCACGCTGATCTCCGTGCTGGCCGCCGCCGGCCGCCGCAGCGGACCGAAATGGCTGAAGCGCGCCATTACGGTCTATGTCGAGGTGATCAGGAATACGCCGTTCCTGGTGCAGCTGTTCTTCATTTTCTTCGGCCTGCCGAGCCTCGGCATCCGGCTCGACCCGATCGTCGCTGCCATCCTGGCGATGACGCTCAACATGGCGGCCTATACCACCGAGATCGTCGGCGCCGGCCTCGATGCGGTGCCGAAAGGCCAGCGCGAAGCGGCCGCTGCTTTGGGCTTGCGGCCGCGCCTGGTCTTCGTCAAGATCGTGCTGCCGCAGGCGCTGAAGGTCATCTTTCCCGCCCTGACGAGCCAGATCGTGATCATGATGCTCGAGTCTTCGGTCGTGTCGCAGATCGCAGTCAGTGAACTCACCTACGAAGCCGATATGCTGCAGGCACGGACCTTCCGTCCCTTCGAGACCTATTTCGTCGTGGCGATGATCTATCTCGGTCTTTCGATACTGCTGCGCCGCCTGCTTGTCGGCGTCGGCCGCCGCACGCTCTCGGCAGGTGTGACATGATCGAGTTCACTTTCTGGGACATCCTGCGCAACCTGGTCTTCGCCACGCGCTGGACGGTGCTTTTGTCGATCGCGGCCTTTGTCGGCGGCGGCGTCGTCGGCATCGCCATCCTGTTTTTGCGCATCTCCAAGACCAAATGGATGCGCCGCTTTGCCAGCGGCTATATCGCGCTGTTCCAGGGCACGCCGCTGCTGATGCAGCTGTTCTTGATGTTCTTCGGTCTGCCGATGCTCGGCTTCCGCATCGAACCATGGACGGCCGCAGTGCTCGGCCTGACCTTCTTTGCCAGCGCCTATCTCGCCGAGATCTGGCGCAGCGGCGTCGATGCCTTGCCGCGCGGCCAGTGGGATGCCGGTGCCAGCCTCGGCCTGCACTATGTCCAGGAGCTGCGCCTGATCATCCTGCCGCAGGCCTTCGCCATCACCCGCGCCCCCGTCGTCGGCTTCCTCGTCCAGCTGATCAAGGCCACCGCGCTGACCTCGATCATCGGTTTCGAGGAGCTGCTCAGGACCTCGAACGCCATCAACAACGCGACCTTCGAGCCGTTCACCGTCTACGGCTTGGTGGCGCTGATCTTCTTCGTGCTTTGCTATCCGCTCACCCAATACGCCCGTTCACTGGAGGCCCGCGCCGCAGCACGCTGAACCACACTCAGTCATTATCCATCATAAGAATCCGTGGGAACAGCCGGCGCAAAGCCGGCAATAAATGAGGAGAAGACAAATGACCAAGATACTGAACCACCCGATGAGCCGCCGCGCCGTGCTCGGTGCCGGCGTCGCCTCGGCCGGCCTGCTCGCCATGCCGTCGATCCTGCGCGCCCAGGAGAAGTCGATCAAGATCGGCGTCTATGGCGGCTACTTCAAGAAGTCGTTCGACGAGCACATCTTTCCTGAATTCACCAAGGCGACCGGCATCGCCGTCGAGTCGATCGCCGAGCCGACCGGCGAGGCCTGGCTGGTGCAGCTCGAGCAGGCCGCCAAGGCCGGACAGGCTCCGGCCGACATTTCGATGATGTCGCAAGTAGCGACGCTGAAGGGGCAGGCCACCGAATTGTGGACGCCGATCGATGCGGCCAAGATCAAGAACCACGCCAATCTGCTCGATCACTTCATCAACAAATATCCTGACGGCCGCATCGCCGGCATCGGCGCTGTGGCGTGGTACATCACGCTGGTGACCAACACGGATGTGTTCAAGGAGGCGCCGACTTCCTGGGCTGCCCTTTGGGACCCGGCAAACGCAGACAAGCTCGGGCTTCTGGCGCTTGCTTCCAACTCGTTCCTGCTCGAGGTGACGGCCACCACCTTCATGGGCGGCACCAAGGCACTCGACACCGAGGAGGGCATCCTCAAGGCGCTCGAGAAGCTGGCCGAGGTCAAACCGAATGTCCGGCTGTGGTATCGCGACGAAGCGCAGTTCGAACAGGCGCTGAAGTCCGGCGAGATCCCGATGGGCCAGTATTACCACGACGTCACCGGCCTTGCCGCGGCTGACGGCCAGCCGGTGCGCTCGACCTTCCCCAAGGAAGGCGGCATCCAGGACTCGGGCAACTGGGTCATCTCGCGCGCCTCGACCAAGGTCGACGAAGCGCACATCTTCATCGACCATATGAGCCAGCCGGCGGTTCAGTCCTTGATGTCGCGCAAGGTTGGCACTGCGCCGACGCTCAAGAAAGAGGTTCTCGACCTCAAGCCTGAAGAGTTCGCCGCCGTCTCGTCGGACATTCCGCCGATCATCCCGCGCTACGACCTCTACACCACCAAGGCCGACTGGATTAACCAGAAGTGGACCGAGCTGATCGTCGGCTGATCTGGATTACCCTCCCCCTTGTGGGGAGGGTGGCCCGCAGGGCGGGGTGGGGTACCCGCGAAACACTGAGCTTGCAGACCCCCACCCCGTCGCTTCGCGCCGACCCTCCCCACAAGGGGGAGGGTACCAGCGCCTTCGCTGCCGACGGCAGTGCCATGCAATTCGTAGAACCTTCAAACGAGCAGGTGCCCCTCATGTCCGGACTCGTGCTTAAGGACATCACCAAGTCATTCGGCAGCTTCAAGGCTGTCGACACCGCCAACCTGTCGGTGCCCCACGGCAAGTTCGTCTGCCTGCTCGGCCCGTCTGGCTGCGGCAAGACCACGCTGCTGCGCATGATCGCCGGGCTCGAGGATCCGTCCAGCGGCGAGATCCTGCTCGACGGCACCGACATCACCCCGGTACCCACCCACAAGCGCAATCTCGGCATGGTGTTCCAGTCGCTGGCGCTGTTTCCGCATCTGTCGGTCGGCGACAACATCGCCTACCCCTTGCGCATTCGCGGCGCCTCGCGCGAAGACCAGAAGAAGCGCTCGGACGAGTTGCTCAAGCTCATCCATCTGAGCGGGTTTTCCGATCGCCCGGTGGCCAAGCTTTCCGGTGGCCAGCGCCAGCGCGTCGCGATCGCCCGTGCTCTGGCGCTATCGCCGAAACTGTTCCTGCTCGACGAGCCGCTGTCGGCGCTCGACGCCAAGCTGCGCGAGGCGATGCAGGTCGAGTTGCGCCAGCTGCAGCAGCGGCTTGGTATCACCACCTTCGTCGTCACCCACGACCAGCGCGAGGCCATGACCATGGCCGACCTCGTCGTCGTGATGGGTCACGGCAAGATCCTGCAGGCGGCCCCGCCGATCGAAATCTACCGCAAGCCGGCCGACGCCTTCGTCGCCGACTTCATCGGCATGACCAACCTGCTCGATGCCACCGCCGACAGGCTCGGCCGCGTCTCGGTGCTCGGCCAGGCCATTCCCAACCTTGTGATGCCCGAAGGCCTGACCAAGGCGTCCGTGTCGATCCGCCCGGAGGACGTGCACCTCGGACCGGTCGGCGGCGACGCGATTGCCGGCACCGTCACCTTCGTGCGCGACCTCGGCGGCACCATCGAGACCTTCGTCGAGGCCGGCGGCAAGACCATCGTTGCGGTCGCCACGCCGCGCGAGCGGCCCGAAGTGGTAGCCGGCCAGCAGGTCGGCCTGATCCTGCCGGCGGAAGCCTGCGTGGTGCTTAAGTCATGAAACGCGAGGCGCCGAAATCGCTTGCAGATTACAGCCCGCTGTTCTTCCCCGGGCTGATGCTGATCGTCTTCTTCGTGATCCCGTTCTCGACGATGATCGCCGTCAGCTTCTTCCAGCGTGATCCCTCGGGCTTCTATACGCCCGATTTCGTCTTCACCAATTATGCTCGCTTCCTCAGCTTGTTCTTCGGCAAGGTGCTCGGCTTTTCGCTGGTGCTGGCGGTGATGGTGGCGATCTGCTGCGTCGTCATCGCCTTCCCCTTCACCTTCCTTTTGACCAAGCGGCCACGCAAGGTGCAGACGATCTGGCTCGTCTGCCTGCTGTCGGTGCTGTCGCTGTCAGAAGTCATCATCGGCTTTGCCTGGTCGACGCTGTTTTCGCGCACCGCCGGCATCACCAACCTGTTTGTCGCCATCGGCCTGATGAAGGAGCCGGTGGCGCTGCTGCCGAGCTTTTGGGCGGTGCTGACGGGCATGGTCTACCAGGCGCTGCCCTACACCATCCTGGTGCTCTATCCGGCTTTGGTGCGGCTTGATCCGACGCTGCTGGAGGCCGCGCGCACGCTCGGTGCCTCGCCGGTCAGGGCGTTCATGAACGTCGTCGTGCCGGCGCTTCGCAACACCATCGTTGCCACGCTGATCATGGTCTTCGTCTTCGCGCTCGGCTCGTACCTGCTGCCGCAGATCCTCGGCCGGCCGTCGCACTGGACGCTGTCGGTGCTGATCACCGACCAGGCCATCTATCAGTCCAACATGCCGTTTGCCGCGGCGATGGCGGTGTTCCTGGTGTTGATGTCACTGGCGCTGGTGGGGCTGACGCTGCTTGTCGGACGCAGGGAGAACGCGCTGTGAAACAGACATTCCTTCGCCGGCTCTATTTCGCGGCCGTTGCCCTGTTCCTCGCGGCACCCCTGATCGTCGTTGCCGGCGTTTCGGTCAACGAAAAGCAGGACCTGGCCTTTCCGCCTAAGGGCTTTTCGCTTGCCTGGTATGCGCAGATCTTCGCCGATCCGGAATGGCGCAAGGCGCTGATCGCCTCGCTGTCGCTGGCGGTAACCGCCGCAGCCCTTGCGGTCGCCATTGCCCTGCCGCTGGCCTGGTTCCTGTGGCGGCGCATCGCACCCTGGGCCAACGTGTTCCAGATCCTCGGGCTGGCGCCGTTCATCCTGCCGCCCGTGATCACCGCGCTCGGCATGCTGACGTTCTGGGCGACCACGGGTTTCTACGGTCAGCCGTGGACGGCGGTCATCAGTCACGCCATCTTCTTCGTCACGCTGCCGCTGGTGACGCTGTCGCTCGGCTTCGCCTCGATCGACCGCTCGCTGGTCGAGGCCGCGGCGACGATGGGCGCCGACGATCGCACGGTGCTGAAGACGGTGGTGTTGCCGCTGATCCGGCCCTACCTCGTCTCGGGCTACGCCTTTGCCTTCGTGCTGTCGCTCAACGAGTACATCGTCGCCTACATGACCATCGGCTTCACGCTCGAAACGCTGCCGATCAAGATATTCAACGCCCTGCGCTACGGCTATACGCCGACGATGGCCTCGGTGTCGGTGTTCTTTGTCGCCGTTGCGGCTCTCGTGTTCGGACTGATCGCCAGGTTC